>CABRDB010000048.1 GCA_902469555.1 uncultured Collinsella sp.
CATCGGTCATGGCATCGCGCTTGGCTGCCAGCTCGGCGGCCTCGGCACCCTCCGAACCCTCGGCGGCGTCCACCGGCACCAGCTCGACCAGTGCCATGTGATCGTTCTGCAGCACCAGTTCGCGCAGCAGGTCCTCAAAATAGCTGCCGTCCAGGTCGCCGCGCAGCTCCTCGTACACCGGGCCGTACTTGAGCGCCAGCGTCGCGGCGTCGTCATCGTAGAGCCACGTGCTCAGCGCGTCGCACGCAATGGCCACGCCGTCGGCGATACCGTAGTCGCGCTGGCGCAGGTCGTATTCGTTGCTGCTGATGATGGCTTCCAGGCGCTCGTGCGGAACGCCATGCTCGCATAGGTCGCGGCAGGCGTCCTGGAACATGCGGCGCAGCTCGCGCGCCACGCCGGGCTGCGCGTTTTGCAGCATGATGAGCTCGTAGGGCTGCAGGCTCTCGGCCGCGGTGTAGCTCACCACGTTGCCGCCCAGGCCGGCGGCCAGAATGGCCTTCTTAACCGGTGCTTCGTTGGAGCCCAGCAGTGCCTCGAACAGGATATCCGCCGCGATCGTGCGTTTGCGGTCGAGCGCGCTGCCCAGCACCAGGCCCAGGCCCACCAGGGCGTTCTCGGGTGTAGTGGCCATCTCGACGCGCTTGTACTCGCAGGTCACGGGTGCCTGCACGCCCAGCGGATTGGGCGCCAGCGTGGACGGGTCCTCGCCGGCGGCGACGGCAGCGTCCATGCGGCAGCTCGCGGCACTCGGCTGCGACAGATAACGCTCGTCCAAAAACGCCAGCGCGCGGTCCACATCTAGGTCGCCGTAGAGCGTTATATAAGAGTTGGAAGGATTGTAGTGGCGCGCGTGCGTGTCCAGGAACTGCTCGTAGGTGAGCGCGGGAATCGCGCGCGGGTCGCCGCCGCTCTCGTGCGCATAGGCGGTGTCGGGATAGAGCGCGGCGTTGATGGCGTCGTCCAGCACGCTCATGGGGTCGGACAGCGCGCCCTTCATCTCGTTAAACACCACGCCGTTATAGCGCAGCGTGCCCTCGCGCAGGCTGGCGGGGCTGCCGTCGCCCTCGCCCTCGGCGCTCTCTGGCAGATCCAGCTCGTAGTGCCAGCCCTCCTGCTCAAAAATGGTGGGCTTGGTATAGATGGCCGGGTTGAACACCGCGTCCAGGTACACGTCCATCAGGTTATACAGATCCTGCTCGTTGGTGGTGGCAACGGGGTAGATGGTCTTGTCGGGGTAGGTCATGGCGTTGAGGAACGTCTGCATGGAGCTCTTGATCAGGTCGACAAACGGCTCCTTGACGGGAAACTTGGCCGATCCGCACAGCACCGAGTGCTCAAGAATATGGAACACGCCGGTGGAATCGGCCGGCGGCGTCTTAAAGCCAATGGCAAAGGCCTTGTTTTCGTCGTCGCACGCCAGGTACAGCAGACGAGCGCCCGAGGCAGTGTGTCGCAGCACGTAAGCGTCCGAGTCGAGCTCGGGCACGGTCTCGCGGCGCTCGACGGCAAAGCCGTGGCAGGTAGTGCCGGGCACCAGCAGTGCAGCGGCTGCGGCGCGCGGGTCGGTTGAGGTGGTGGGCATATGCAGTCTCCTTTGACGCCCCAGCGGGGGCGAATCGAGTCGAATCCTCGAGAGTATACCCATATGGGGCCGCGACCCTGCGGCGAACTGGAGACGATGCCAGCGGATTGGGCGAAGGGCTCGCGTGCCCGCCGCACGAGCGTGGAAAATTGGACACTCGCCAAACGAGAGTGGATATTCGGACGGACGAGCGAGGATTTCCGGATACCTATCGAACGAGAGTGGATATTTGGACGGAATTTGCCGCAAAAGCCCCAAAAACCGTCCAAATATCCACTCTCGATATCCGACCGTCCGAAAATCCTCGCTCGTCCATCACTCGCGTATCTCTCGTCCCTCATTCGTCTCTAATATGAGAGATGACAGGAAGATGAGAGAAAAATATGAGAGATAACTGAGCAGCAAAGAGACAGGCAATCATGGTATTGTCTCAATACCGATTGTTCTACCAGCAAAAATATGTATAAATGAAGCAAATGGTAGACATTCCATCTCTATCTATCTCTTATCTCTAAGCCGAGAGATAGAGAGATAAATGAGAGATAATTACGAGAGATAACTGAGAGACGAGGGAAATCTATCCGCGGCATTCTCCGCAGGACCGAGCGAAAGGACGTGCAGATGAACGAAAACGAGCTGACCGGTCTGCTTGAGTCTTTAAGGCGTATGGGCTCGGATGATCTTAACGTCGAAGTGAAGGAGAGCGCCACGACGCTTTCCCGCGACGTATGGGAAACGGTGAGCGCATTCGCGAACACTGCCGGCGGAATCATCGTGCTCGGAGTGAGTGAGCGCGCAGGTTTTGTCCCGGTTGAGAACTTCGAGACCGAGAAAGTGCTCAACCAATTTGTGTCAGGCATGGGTGATGCGGGCGGTCGAGGAAAGCTGGCCAATCCGCCTAAATACACGATCGAGCGAGTGGAGCTTCAGGGCGTCATCGTTCTCGTCATTACGATTGAGGAGCTCGATCCGTCGAGCAAGCCCTGCTATGTCATAGAGCGGGGCGCCCAGGGCGGCAGCTACAAGCGCATCGATGACAAAGATGTGCCGCTTTCATCGACTGAGGTGCTCGCATTGGCGTCATACGGTCGAGCGACTCCGAGCGATCGCGACGCGGTGGCGGGTGCGGGCGCGGACAATCTCGACGAGACGCTGGTCGACCGTATGATAGATCGGGCTTTCTCGTTGACGCCCCGGGCAATGCGCGGCGCGCCGGACAAACAAACGAAGCTGGAGCGCCTAAATATCCTTGATTCCCAGGGCAATGTCACCAAGGCTGGACTCCTAGTTGTGGGCACCTACCCTCAGCAGTTCTATCCCAAGCTCTTCATTGACGTGGCTGTCCATGCGGGAACTCAGAAGGGCATGGCGGGGTCGCTGAGGTTCATGGACCGCACAATCTGTGAGGGAACGTTGGGCGAGATGATCTCGGATGCTGTCGCGGCCGTCGCCAAGAATTTGCGGCGAACCTCGACCGTCCAAGGTGTCTCGCGTGTCGACTCGCTGGAGATTCCCGAGGAGGTTCTGCGCGAGGCAATCGCCAACGCCGTAATCCATCGAGAATACGGGGATCGGTTCTGTGGACAATCGATTGCCGTCGACGTCTTTGACAATCGTGTCGAGGTGACGAATCCTGGCGGCCTTTACGGGGGAAAGACTCGCGAGAACTTGTTTGACGGCAGCTCCCGATGCCGTAACGCGACGCTCGTGAAACTCATGTCGATTGTCCCGCTGCCGGATGGCGCAGGTTCGCCGGCTGAGGGCAATGGCTCGGGCATCCCGATGATGATCGATGCCATGCGCGCGCATGGTCTGGCCGAGCCCCTGTTCTGCCCGGGGCTCGATCGGTTCAAGGTCGTACTTTACCGTTCAAAGATCGAGCCGGTCGATCATGGCGGGGGCTTAATTGTGACGGCACTCAAACACTACGGCGAGCTGGGGACGCGTGAGCTGGCAGAACGCACGGGGCTTACAATTTCCCAGGTTAGGTCGCGCGTCAACGCGCTCATTGCTCAAGGCGAGCTTGAGCCCACGGCGCCGTCGACAAGCCGCAACCGCAAATATCGACTGTCAGAGCGCGTGGAATAAATGCGTTAGTGGACGAGGCGACTCAATAATCGACCCTCGATTGGCGCCCACTAAGGTAAAGCGGTTGTTGCCCAGTCGACGGTGATGCTAAAGACTCGGCTTACGCCGGCATGGCCCCGAACCCGTCCATCAAGAACAGCCTAAGAACCAGCTTGATGACATATCCCGGTTTGACTTCAGCCGTGCCAAAGACGCTGCGTTCGGCGAGCTCGCTGCAGTATGCGTAGATATCGCGGATAAGGTCCGCGCCCGAAAGCGTAAACATGTAGCCTGCGTCCGAAAGCGCATTGGGCGCGGCGGGCAACTTGGCCATGTGGCAGAACGTTTGCAGGTCGGGCGCCATAACATTCTGGTAGTCGAGGTGGCCGCTGGTATCCTGTGCGGCAAGCTCCAATTGGCGCGCAAAATCCAGCGCCGCCGCTAACACAAAGCTCGGCGTAGGCGCATTGACGTCCTGGGTGGTCGCCACAAGCCTGCCCGCCGCCTGCGTGATAAGCCAGGCGACCTCGCGCTGGCAGCGCACGGCCTTGCGCGTAACCGGCTTGATGGACGAAGAAGAAACGCTCCCCTTAGGTGGATTCGAAGCAGCCATAAGGCCCTCCCATGAACGACCCGGTCCAACAAGCCCGGATGAAACACGTGCTACATCAGTATACAGGGAAGTGGGGTAGCGGGGTACAAGCGCGCCAGCGGCAAACCGAGAGCATCAACGATGTGCCGATCGCGGAATGAGATCTCGTAATAATTGACTCTCGGCCATATTATTGAGGGGCATAACTCGCGTTCGTATGGTTGTAGGTGCTGGCGATGAACGACATTGACCTTGCTGTTCCGTTGATGGATGGACCAAGCTATGACCGCGCCTGCAGTCTCGTGCCTTCCGAATACGTTGAGGCATGGGAGTGGTTTCTGGGTGAGGAACAGCGCGGCGGCGTTTGGACCAGCCTTCCGCACCACACCAAGGAAGATAGCCCTCAGTATCAGTATCGTTTGAGAATTGGCTCGGACTTCTTTCCCGTAACGCGGGATTCAGGGATCTTCTGGCCGGGCCAGGATCGGGTGAAGCAAGATCCCAATAAGATCTTTGCGCTTTCGGTCCATAACTCTAAAAAGAGCTTCTACACCGATGTACCTCCGCTCTATTTGGACGATGGTACGTGGGTCATTAAGTATTCGGTCCAAGCGCCAGGCGCCGTTGGTTCTCGAGACCAGAATTACAACAGTAAAATGCTCAACTGCATGGAATGTGGCGTTCCAGTCGGAGTCATATTTGCAACCGAGGTGGGCTACAAGGTGCTCGGCCTTGCGTTTGTTGAACGGTTCGAGCCCGAAAACGGATGGTTTGTTCTGCACGGTCCTGTTCATAAAGGCGGACCGGACCCCCGTTTTGCGCCCGACATGAGCTATCTGAAGCACATGCCCGTCGATATTGAGTTTGCCGGACAGGGTACGACCGACGACGAAAAGGTCCGCTATGCGTTAAGGCGCGAGCGATTGGGGCAGCAATGGTTCCGCAAGCAGCTCGTTGCCGCCTATGATGGCCGTTGCGCGGTGTCGGACTGCGGCGTCAGCGAAGCTCTGGAGGCTGCACATATCGAGAATTACTCGGGACCCAAATCGCAGGTTGCCAGCAACGGCATTCTGCTTCGGCGCGACTTACATGCTTTATTCGATGCTCATCTGATTTCGTTTGAGCCTGTTTGCGGCGAATATCGGCTGTGCGGATCGTACCTGCTGGATAAGACCGGCTACGCTTCCTTTGCGGGTGCGACGCTAAGGCAGCCGAATGAGCGTCAGTGGCGACCCAATGCGGTGTTTCTTGAGGCCCATCGCATTGAGTTCGATCGCTCGGAAAAGAAGCGTGAAAAGGCGGGGCTTCTGCCGTATTAGCGTATTTGGCTTTGGCATTCTTTGACGATCGTGTTGTTTGATCGGATCGCGTGGCGATGCAATCTCGCGCATGCCCGCCGGTGCATGCTCTTCCTGTTTTGTATAGCGAGAGGGGAGCGTGTATGAGCTGGCGAGGCGATATTGTGATGGGGAAGTACGGAAAACTGCCGTGTGCCCTTATAGACAACAATATGTTTCCGAGCGTAGAGGTTGATTGCGGGTCGTTTGTCGTCACCTGCCCTTGCTGCGGCTCGCAAATACCGTGTCTCGACATTCGGTTCATCGATGCGCGCGACAGGTTCAGCGACGAAGTGAGAAAACAGACAGGCGTTCATATGCCGGTGTATCCGGAGAAATGCCCCGTTTGTGGCCTCGATATCGTGTACGACGCCGGCGACGAGGGATAGGTGATGCGGAGGAGCTGACTGTGAAGGCCTCTCCGTCCCTACAAATAAATCCCCTCACCGAGCTGCTTGTGGAACTCGGCGTGATGGTCGCGTGCCCAGGTAAAGAGCGCCTGGTCAAAGTCGGTACGCGTGGCCGGGACGCCAAAGACGCCGGCAACTTCGACGCGTATAAACTCCAGTGCCGGCAGCTTGTTGATGGCAGTGAGGGCAAACGGGGACGAGGGCTCCTCGAACAGATAGCGGCTGCCTTGCAGCGCGTCGCAACTGGTGCACGTGTTGCCGAGCGACGGGGCTTTGGAGGCTCGCGCGCCTACGGGCTTGTAGCCGCAGCGCTTATGAAGGTAGTCGCGGATCTCGCCCGGCACGCAGCCAAGAGCGGGCACGATGGCGAGTGCGTTGGCGTTGGCCGTGTCGATGGCAATGTGCCCGGCTTCGTTGGGCGCGTGCGCGATGGCGATGCTCTCGTCGTTATCGGCTCGATAGGGAATGCCGAAGGCCGCGACCGAGGTCTCTTTGTGACACTTCCAGCACTCGCGCTTGCCCAGTACTAGATATATATACGGCGCAGAGGGGTCGGATCGGTCAATACCGGGCAGCCACTCGGCAAAGGGCTCGGGGTTGACGCCGCTGGGTACATACCAGATTTTCTTGGTCCGGTCCCATTTGGCGCCCAACGCCTTGGCTTCTTCTTTGTGCGAAAAGGGAACATCGAGCTCGGTGCGCATGGTGGCTCCTTGGTGCTGCAGGTGTAAGTGGCTCAAGGATACCGCAGGGCGCAGACATCGTGGCGTTTTGCCGAGAAGCTGTGGTGCGGACTGATTGGTTATACCGATGGATAGATCGGCAAGTAGATGGTCGGCTTTTGGCCAGTTGGGCGGTTGGAGCTGCCAGCGGATTTGGCGACATAAAACAAAACAGCCCAGAGGGCATAGCCTCTGAGCTGCGAACATTTGGTGGGCGTTAGAAGATTTGAACTTCTGACCTCTTCCGTGTCAGGGAAGCGCTCTCCCCCTGAGCTAAACGCCC
>CABRDB010000049.1 GCA_902469555.1 uncultured Collinsella sp.
AGGCGCCCACGCCGCGCGGCGACGACCCCGCCGTGCCGGCCACGACCACGAGCTCGCACGTCTCGCCAGCACGCAGGGCGACAAGCGCCGCATTCACAACATCGAGCTTTTCCATTGCCGCCTTCTATCCTCTAAAGATATCGGTGAGCATAGCGAGTGCCTCGAGCACGCCGCCGCCGACCGACGTCGCCTTGTCCGAAATGTAGTTGATATAGCTGGCATCGCCGCGCGGATCGACATCGGCGCATTTAAAGCCCTCGGTCACCTGCACGCCGTTCGCCAAAAGCCCGCGCAGACAGCCATCGATCTGCGTGCACATGGGCGAATCGCCCGCGTAGCCAATCACGTCTCCGGCGCTCACGATGTCGCCGATCGCGCGGTCGGACCGAAACACGCCGGCGGCGGGGCTGTGGATAACGCGCTCTCTGCCATAGCCAGCGATAATGCCCGGCACGCCCGTGTTGGGTTGGGGCGAACCCTGGGTAATGACACGGCCCAGGAAATGCCCGCGCATGGTTTCGACCACGGCGTCGCAGTCAACCGGCGCGGTAAAGCCCGGCCCCACGGCGATGACGGCAGGCGCCATGTCGCGCGTGGTACCCAGGTTGCGCTTAGCCAGAATCGCGTCGACCACGGCAGCGGGTTTCAGCTCGCCGAGCATCTTGGCCTGAGGGTCCACCACGACGGCAACATCCCCCGCTTGGGTAATCTCGAGCGCCTCTGCCGGCGTCTGCGCCAAGCGAGCGCGAATGCCCTCGACCTGGACCTCGCCCAGGCGAATAGCCTCGCAAAAACTGATTGTGCGGCGGATGCACGTGGGAACCGCGATATCGGCCATAACGACCGACACGCCGGCGCGCACCAAGCGAGCGGCGACACCCGTGGCGATATCGCCGGCGCCGCGAACATAAACGAGCATTCCCGGGGCACCTCCCTGTGCTACGGTTTGAGCAGAGCAAAAGCGGTTCGACCGCTACTCTGATGATTATTTATTATCACAGTATTATACGGCGGTGAACAGATGGAAACGGTTAGCGGCAATCTTGCCTCGGCGCTCAGGATCGAGCCGGGCATTACCGCGATTATCGGCAGCGGTGGCAAGTCGACCTTGCTGAAGGCGCTGGGTCTCGAGCTCATGCGCGCTGGCGGCAGGGTGCTCCTCTGCACCACCACGCGCATGTTCCCCGTCGCCGGCGTGCCATGGGACGGGTCGAGCCGTCGCCTGGACGCCGCGCCTTGGAAGCCAGGTGCCCCACACGCCCCAGGCTGCACCTGCGAGGCCTGCGCGGGGCTTGTGCGGGGAAGCATCTGCCAGGCAGGCGTCTTGGACCCCCAGACGGGCAAGCTCTCCTCCCCTGCCGAGCCGCTCGACCAGCTGGCGCAGCGCTTTGACTACGTCCTGGCCGAGGCGGACGGCAGCAAGCGGCTCCCGCTCAAGGCGCACGCCCCGTGGGAGCCGGTCGTTCCCGCCGGCACGGCCAACGTCATCTGGCTCGTCGGAGCCTCGGGACTCAGCAAGCCCATCAACGAAGCCGTCCACCGCCCTGAGCTCTTTTGCGAGCGTTGCGGCTGCGAGCTCACCGACATCGCCACGCCCGAGCGCGTCGCCCAGGTGCTCAATTCCGAGATGCAGGCGCTTAAACTCAGCACCGCACGCGTCATGCTCAACCAAGTCGACACGCTCAGCGACCCCACGATGGCCGACCGCTTCGAGGCAGCCCTCGGCCGCCCCCTCATCGCCACCAGCCTCAAGTAGCCGGCCCCATCTCGTCAGTTGCGGTGAAATACGGACTGTTTGGCCGTATGACGGCCGCAAACAGTCCGTATTTCACCGCAACTGCGGAGGGGACATGGCATCTTTGCTGCTAGCGAGGCACGTAGCGACCGGGCTGGGCTCCGGTGGGCTCGCCATCGCGCGCCACCAGCACGCCGTTCACAAACACGGCCTTGGCGCGGCCATGTGCCTCAAAGCCCTCGAGCGGCGTGTAGTCCACGGCCTGATGCTGTGTCGCGGCGCTGATCGTCCAACGCGCGCACGGATCCCACACGCACACGTCGGCATCGGAGCCCTCGGCAAGACAGCCCTTGCGCGGATACATGCCAAACACGCGCGCCGGGTTCTCGCTCATCAAACGGCACAGATCCTCGGGACCCAGCTGTCCCTCAAAGCTCGTAGCGATCGCGACGGGGCGATGCTCCACACCGGGCCCGCCGTTGGGAATCGCGCGGAAGTCGTCGCGCCCGCGGTCCTTTTGCCCGTGCAGGTTAAAGCTGCAATGATCGGTCGCAATAGTATCGATCTCGCCGTCCACAAGCGCCTCGCGCAGGGCTGCACGGTCGCCGGCATGGCGCAGCGGCGGGCTCATCACGTACTTGGCACCCGCAAAGCCGTCCTCGCCCTGCTCCAAGTAGCAAGTATCGTCGAGCATCAGATACTGAGGGCAGGTCTCGACATAGATGTTCTTCTGCCCGCGCGCTTTGGCAGCGCGAATGGCCTCGAGCCCCAGCCTGGTCGAAAGGTGCACCACGTTGACCGGAGCGTCCCCGGCCAAGTGCGCCAGATACAGCAGACGGCTCACGGCCTCGGCCTCGCACACATCCGGACGGCTGAGCGCATGGCCCTCGGGCCCGTGGATGCCCTGCTCAAACACGCGCTTCTGCAGCTCATTCACCAGCGTACCGTTCTCGCAATGCACGCACAGTATGCCGCCAATACGCTTGAGCTCCTCGAGCACCTCGAGCGTCTCGGCATCGTCCAGGCGCAGATGATCGTAGGCAAAGTAGGTCTTGAACGACGATACGCCCGCCTCGCGCATGGCCGAAAGATCGGCGCGGTTGCGCTCGTTCCACTCGGCGAGTGCCATATGAAAAGCGTAGTTTGCCGTGCAGGTGCCGTCGGCGCGGTGGTGCCACTCGGCAAGGGCATCGGGCATGGTCACGCCGCGGTCGGCCGTGGCGTAGTCCACGATGGTCGTGGTGCCACCGCAGGCAGCCGCGCGCGTGCCGGTCTCAAAGCTATCGGCTGTCCAATCCATGCCGGTCCAGCACTGCATGTGCGTGTGGCCGTCGATAAAGCCCGGGAACACCCAACAGTCTGTGGCGTCCTGGACGGTATCGTCCTCGCCCGGCTCAATCGCCGCGGCAATCCGCACAATCTTGTCGCCCTCCATGGCAAGATCGGCGCGGCGAAGCCCCCGAGGCGTCACGAGCGCGCCGTTTTTGATGATGATCATAATTGCTCCTTATTGATTGATGCAGTTGGCCACGCGATCAAAATACGAGCAGGCGGCGATATGCTCCGTTATGCGTTGCTGTCCCTTGGCGGTATCGACGTCCCACAGCTCGTAGGCACGCGCCTCGACCAGCACCACGTCGGTACGGTCCTTGAGGATCGAACCGCCGCCGTCCTTGCCCTCAAGACACATGAGTGCATCGAACAGTTCCGCCGGAAAGAGCACCGGGCTCGAAGGCTCACCGTTGCACGCAAGACGCACCGGATGCTTGCGGCCACACTCGTCAAATGCACGAACCATAGCCTCAAAAGAATCCGAACTCACGAGCGGCTGGTCGCCCGGCAAAAAGAGGCAACCTTTCCAGTTGCGTTCGACTCCCCACGAAAGGCCCGCACGGACGCTTTCGCTGCGCAGCTCGCCATCGTGCAGCACGCACGGGCAATGCTTGTCCTCGCAAATCTGGGCGACCTCGGGCCAACGCGTCGAAACCACGACGTCAAAGCCCCGGGGAACCGAATCGATGGTCCGGGCAATCAGCGGCTCGCCATAGATATCGGCAAGCATCTTGTTAGAGCCAAACCGCTTGCCCTCGCCCGAAGCCATAATGACGCATCCAAGTTTCATGGTGATACCTCCCCTGAAACCATCGTACCCATAACTCGCGCCGCGGGCATCCACATCGAAAGCGCTTATCCCGCACGCCCACGATGCAAAAAGGGGGCACCCCGCCGGTTGGCAGAGCGCCCCCTTTACATGGCTTACCTCAGCCCGGCTTTAGGCCTGGAGCCAACGGGCGGTGTTACGCTCGTCGAGGGCCTTGAGGGTAGCGGCGGGATCGGCAACCTTCTGCAGGAACATCATGGCAGCGATGGCGTACGGCTTGTAGCTGGCCTCCTTGTACATGCCCACGCGGTGCATGTCGAAGACGTCGGCGTTAACCTCGCCGTGCTCGCAGGAGACACCGGAGATGTCGGCGGGCAGCGGGTGCATAAAGATGGTGTCCTGGCCGTTGGCGGTCTTCTCCATGAGCTCGGTCGTGGAGCACCAATCCTGATGCGTAGCGTTCTGGGCGAGCAGTTCCTTCTCGAGCGCTGCGATGCCGGCGTCGTCGCCCTCGGCGTACAGGTTGGTGCGCTTCTCCATGGCGGCAAACGGAGCCCAGCTCTTGGGGATCACGATGTCGGCGCCCTCGAAGGCCTCGGCCATGGTGTTGACCTGCTTAAAGGTGGTGCCGGACTCGGCGGCGTAGCCCTTGGCGCGCTCGACGACCTCGGGCATGAGGTCGTAGCCCTCGGGGTGGGCCAGGGTGACGTCCATGCCAAAGCGGGGCAGCAGGCTGATCAGCGACTGCGGGCAGGACAGCGGCTTGCCGTAAGAGGGCGAATAGGCCCAGGTGACGGCAACCTTCTTGCCCTTGAGGTTCTCGAGGCCGCCAAACTCGTTGATGAGGTAGAGCATGTCGGCAGAGGACTGCGTGGGGTGGTCGGAATCGGACTGCAGGGAGATGAGCGTGGGACGGTGATCCAGAACGCCGTCCTCGTAGGCCTGCTGCACGGACTCGGAGACCTCGGCCATGTAGGCGTCGCCCTTGCCGATGTACATGTCGTCGCGGATGCCGATGACGTCGGCCATGAAGGAGATCATGGTAGCGGTCTCGCGGACGGTCTCGCCGTGGGCGATCTGGGACTTCTTCTCGTCCAGGTCCTGCAGCTCAAGGCCGAGCAGGTTGGCGGCCTTAGAGAAGGAGAAGCGCGTACGGGTGGAGTTGTCGCGGAACAGGGAGACGGCCAGGCCCGAGTCGAAAATCTTGGACGAAACGTTGTTCTCGCGCAGCTCGCGCAGGGCGTCGGCGACGATGTAGAGAGCCTTGAGCTCATCGGTGGTCTTGTCCCAGGTGTGCAGGAAATCGCTGCCGTACATACCCTTAAAATCGAGGCCGTTCAGTTGCTCGACGAGCTCGGTAAACTTAGCGTCCATGGAAATGTCCTTTCTAAAGATGAAACGATCGCAATGAGTAGATGTGTTCCGGCATGCGCGTGTGGCTAGAACATGCAGAGCACCATGACGAGGACCCGCCACCGTTGAGGAAGCATGGGAGATAACGACCGCGGGCCCCAAGTCAACAGGGGGTGCCGGGGACACGAGCGGCCCCCGGCTCAACAAAATCGAGGAATGGGACTAATCGATCTTGTTGTTGGTCAGACCGGCGCGGAACACGGTGGCATCGCCATCGGCCTGGCTCGGATCGTAGAGGTTCAGGGCAGCCACGTACATGGCGGCAGCGGTGACCAGGTCGTCCTTGTAGGTGACCTCGTTGGGAGCGTGAGCCTGAGACTCGGCACCCGGGCCAAAGCCCACGCAGGGGATGCCGTAGCGGCCCTGGATGGAAACGCAGTTCGTGGAGAAGGTCCACTTGTCGCACAGCGGGCGACCGGTGCGCTTGTCCATGCTGGGCTCGCAGCCGATGCGCTCGTCACCAAACATGGCCTTGTGGGCGTCGACGAGGGCCTTGACGTGCGGAGCGGTCTCCTTGTTGATCCACGTGGGGAAGTAAGCCTCGGTCTCGTAGACCTCGCCGGTCCAGGACGGACGGTCGTACATGTACATGGAGACCTTCACGTCGTCGCCGTACTTCTTGGCGGCCGGCAGGTTGCGGATCTCGTCCAGGCAGGACTCCCAGGTCTCACCGGCGGTCATGCGACGGTCGATGGAGATGGCGCAGGAGTCAGCGACAGCGCAGCGACTGGGACTGGTGTAGAAGATCTGGCTGACGGTGCAGGTGCCGCGGCCCAGGAAGCGGGCATCCTCGAAGTGCTCGGGGTTGTACTTGGGGTCGAGCATCTTGACGAGACCCTTGATGTCGGTCGACTCGTCGCAGCCGTTGTTGTTGAGAGCGCGGACGTCGGCGATGATGTCGGCCATCTTGTAGATGGCGTTGTCGCCGCGGTCGGGAGCGGAGCCGTGGCAGGAGGTGCCGTGAACGTCGACGCGGATCTC
Organism: uncultured Collinsella sp.; assembly: GCA_902469555.1. Taxonomy (GTDB): domain Bacteria; phylum Actinomycetota; class Coriobacteriia; order Coriobacteriales; family Coriobacteriaceae; genus Collinsella. Next base: position 6,231 of record CABRDB010000049.1, read on the forward strand.
CATGCGGCCGCGGTGACCGCGATAGATGCCGCCGTCGGTGGGCTCGGTGGAAATGACGAACTCGGGCTTAATGCCGTCCTTGTTGTAGATGTACTGCCAGCACATGCCGTCGCAGTCCTCTTCCTGGACGGTGCCGACGACCATGATCTTGTAACCCTCGGGGATGAGGCCCATGTCCTTCATCATCTTGGCAGCGTAGGTAGCGGAAGCCATGCCGCCCTCCTGGTCAGAGCCGCCGCGGCCGTAGATGATCTCGTCGGTCTCGTAGCCCTCATAGGGATCGGCGTCCCAGTTCTCAATGTTGCCGATGCCGACGGTGTCGATGTGGGAGTCGATGGCGATGATCTTGTCGCCCTCGCCCATAAAGCCCATGACGTTGCCCAGGCCGTCGACCTTGACCTCGTCATAGCCAAGGCTCTCCATCTCGGCCTTGATGCAGGCAACAACCTCACCCTCCTCGCAGGACTCAGAGGGATGGCTAATCATTGCGCGAAGAAAACGCGTCATATCAGCACGGTGGGACTCAGCAGCAGCCTTGATAGCGTCGAAATCGAGTTCTTTAGCCATTGTTCATAACCTTTCAAACGAAGGAATCTACCTGTGAGGTGGCGGAGCGATACCTATTTACTCCGCCCCAACGATTAGCAAGTGGGATATTCGCCTTCCCAAACAATGCGGCGATACTGGTCGGGATCGGTGTCGCCCTCGGTGGAGAAGCAGAGCACGGAGCTCGTCTTGTCCAGGCCGATGAGCTCCTTGAGCTCGGCGTACTCGGGATCGAGCATGAGGGTCTCGACCAGGCCGGTGGTCACAGCGCCGGACTCGCCGGAGATGACGCGCGGGTCGCCCTTCTCGGGAGCGCCCAGGGTGCGCATGCCGCGAGCGGTGACCCAGTCGGGGCAGGACACGAAGGCGGTGGTGTGGTTGCGCAGGATATCCCAGCCCAGGATGTTGGGTTCGCCGCAGCACAGGCCGGCCATGATGGAGGGCATGTCGCCGTCCACGATGCGCGGATCGCCGTCGCCGGCGGCAGCGCCCTTGTACAGGCAGGCGGCAGGCGCGCACTCAACCACGACGAAGGTGGGCGGGTTATCGGGATACAGGTTGGTGAAGTAGCCCACCACGGCGCCGGCGAGCGAACCCACGCCAGCCTGGACAAACACGTGCGTCGGGCGGTTGATGGCCATCTCGCGCAGCTGCTCGGCAGCCTCGGAAGCCATGGTGCCGTAACCCTCCATGATCCAGGACGGGATCTTCTCGTAGCCCTCCCAGGCGGTGTCCTGAACGATGACGCCGCGCTCGCAGGCGTCGGCCTCGGCGGCGGCCATGCGCACGCACTCGTCGTAGTTGACCTCTTCAATGGTCACCGTGGCGCCCTCGGCGGCAATGTTATCGAAGCGGGGTTTGGTGGAACCCTTGGGCATGTGCACGACAGCCTTCTGGCCCAGCTTGTTGGCAGCCCATGCCACGCCGCGGCCATGGTTGCCGTCGGTGGCGGTAAAGAAGGTAGCCTGGCCAAAGTCCTCGGCCAGCTGATCGGAGGTCAGGTAATCGAAGGTGCAGTCGGCAACGTCCTTGCCGGTCTCGTCGGCAATGTAGTTGGCCATGGCAAACGAGCCGCCCAGGACCTTAAAGGCGTTGAGGCCAAAGCGATAGCTCTCGTCCTTAACGCACAGGTTGGACAGGCCCAGGCGCGCGGCCTGGCCGTCCAGGCGGGCAAGCGGAGTGACGGTGTACTGAGGGAACGACTGGTGGAAGGCACGGGCCTTCTTCACGTGGTCGAGACTCATGATTCCCAAGTGCTTGTCATCGCTCTTGGGCATCGTGTTGCCCGCCCACTGGATCTTATCGGCCATACGGTGAACTCCTTAAGTCCTCTCTTGCCGGCCCCCGCATACGCGTTTCAGCCCGATCCCATTCACACGGCTGAACTTTTATGTGGATGCCAAACAAAAAGTTTGTTAGTAATGTTCTATCACACTTTTTGATTGGTATACCTAACGAATTGTTTGTTGCCGCAATCGGTACTTTTTCGCCGCCGAACGGTCATGAATTGCCTTGTTGATGGATTTGTTTGCGGTCATGTGTGGTTTATGGCACAGTGAGCCCAAACTAATTTTTAGGAAGGCACCTATGACCCCCGCACAGATTGAGTTTTATAAGCGCCTTGCACACGGCCTGGCGCTCCAATTTGGCCCCAACTGCGAAATCGTCGTCCACGATCTGGAGACCGATGACGTGGACCACTCCATCGTAGTGATTGAAAACGGCCACGTCAGCGGGCGCAAACTGGGTGACGGCCCCAGCCATATCGTGTTTGAGTCCATGCACGAGGGCGCCACCGATGTACACGACCGCGAGCCGTACCTCACTAAAACCACCGACGGTAAGCTGCTCAAATCGTCGACGATCTTTATCCGCAACGACGAGGGCAAGCCCGTCGGCATTTTGGGCATCAACTTTGACATTACGCTTATGAAGGCTTTTGAGCGTTCGCTCGACGCCTTTACCGGCACCGGCGGCACGGGCTATACCGAGCCCGAGCCCATTACCAAGAACATCGGCGACCTGCTCGAGGACCTGCTGCACGAGTGCGAGCAGTTTGTGGGCAAGCCCGCGGCACTCATGACCAAAGACGAGCGCATTCGTGCCATTGGCTACCTCGACCGTCGCGGCGCCTTCCTCATTTCCAAGTCGAGCGAGCGCGCCTGCGAGTTCTTTGGCATCTCCAAGTACAGCTTCTATAGCTACCTCAATGAGGCCAAGGCGGCGGCCGGCGACAAGTAGGCACTCGCCTGGATTGCCCCTCCCCTTTTGGGCGCGAGTTCTGGAAAGCACGAATCCAAGACCGAGCCGCTTGGGAAGTTCCATATAATCGATGTCATTAGTATTTCGAAAGGATGGAACAGAATGGCGTTGAGCAAGGCATCATGCACCGGTCGCGGATTGATTCCGGCAATTGGTGGACATGTGCACCGCATGTTCGATG
>CABRDB010000050.1 GCA_902469555.1 uncultured Collinsella sp.
CCGGCAGAGCCCACGACGGCTGACCTCTACGCCCGTCGTCCCCGCAAGCGCAAGGCCGTCGTCGACCAGCTCGCTCGCGAGCTCGAGGCCGAGGACGACGCCGCTGCCGCCGATGCCCCGAAGGGAGGCGATGAGTAATGCCTATCGGACCTGCGCGCATGCCGCTCTTCGATCACTTGGGAGAGCTCCGTCGCCGCCTGACCATCGTGGTCGTGTCGGTGTTTGCCGCCGCCATCGTGCTGTATTTCGCCACGCCCGTGGTGCTCGACATCTTGGAAGACCCCATCCGCTCCTTTGTGCCGGACGGTAAGTTCTACATCACCACCACGCTCGGCGGCTTTGGCCTGCGCTTCTCGCTGGCCATCAAGATGGCCGTGGTCATGTGCACGCCCATGATCATCTGGCAGATTCTGGCATTTTTCCTGCCGGCACTGCGTCCCAACGAGCGCAAATGGGTCGTGCCCACGGTGCTCGCCTCGACGGTGCTGTTCTTCCTGGGTGCCATCTTCTGCTACTTCATCATCATCCCGGCAGGCTTTGAGTGGCTCATCGGCGAGACCTCGGCCGTCGCCACGGCGCTGCCCGATCTGGAGAACTACGTCAACATGGAGCTGCTCTTTATGATCGGCTTTGGTGTGGCGTTTGAGCTGCCGCTCATCATCTTCTACCTGTCCGTCTTCCATATCGTGTCCTACGCGGCCTTTCGCAGCGCCTGGCGCTACGTGTACGTGGGCCTGCTCGTGGGCTCGGCCGTGATTACGCCCGACGGCTCGCCCGTCACGCTGGGCCTTATGTACGGTGCCCTGCTTTCGCTCTACGAGATCTCGCTCGCCATCGCCCGCGTGGTCATTACCGCGCGCGAGGGCAAGGAGGGCCTGTTCGTGAGCCGTCTGGACCTGTTCTCGGACGATGAGGACGACGAGGAGTAAATCGGTATGCACGAGGTTGGCATTGTCAACGGCATACTCGATACAGTGATTCGCGCGGCGCGTGGGGCGGGGGCCTCGCGCGCCGTTTTGGTAACGCTGCGTATCGGGGATATGACCGAAGTTGTGCGCGAGGCGCTCGACTTTGCGTGGGAGACATTTCGCGACGAGGACCCGCTCACGCGAGGCTGCGAGCTTGCCGTGGAGGAGGTCCATCCGCAAAGTGAATGCTTGGACTGCGGCGAGGTTTTCGACCACGATCGCTTCCACTGTCGCTGTCCCCAGTGTGGTGGCGCCAACGTGCGCCTACTGCACGGCCGCGAACTCGACATCGCCAGTATCGAAATCGAAACCCCCGACGATTAGCCCGCTAGCCATCTAGTGATGGGGTATAAAGGGGCCAAAGTAAGGAGCGCTAAGTATGGCCGAGAAAACGATTGATATCGCGTCGCCGATTCTGTCGCGCAACGAGCGCCTGGCAGATCGGCTGCGTCAGCGATTTAATGAGACAAACACTTATGTGATCAACGTCTTGTCGAGCCCCGGTTCGGGCAAGACCACCACGATCCTGGGCACCAACGAGCGCCTGCGCGACAAGGCTGGCTTGCGCTGCGCCGTCATCGAGGGCGACATCGCCTCGGATGTCGACGCCATCACCATGAAGGAAGCCGGCATGCCCGCCATCCAGATCAACACGGGCGGTCTGTGCCACCTCGAGGGCAACATGATCATGGAGGCTATCGATGCGTTCGACCAGGCCGTTGGTCTGGAGAACATCGACGTCATCTTTATCGAAAATGTGGGCAACCTGGTCTGCCCGGTCGACTTTGACCTGGGCGAGAACCTGTCCATCATGATCCTCTCGGTGCCCGAGGGCGACGACAAGCCCATCAAGTACCCGGGCATCTTCCAGCACGCCGGCGCGCAGCTGCTCAATAAGGTCGACGTGGCCCCGGCTTTCGATTTTGACATGGATAGGTATACTAAGACACTCGATGACCTCAATCCTCAGGCGCCGCGGTTTGCCGTGAGCGCGCGCAAGGGCGAGGGCATGGATGCCTGGTGCGATTGGCTCATCGGGCAGATCGAGCAAGCAAGGGCGTAAATCGGCCGCCATACGGGCGGGCGTAGCCGCAGAGACACGAGATAGGAGCCTCTTTTGAAGCTCATCATCGCCGAGAAAAACGACGCCGCGCGTCAGATCGCCGAGCGTCTGTCCACGGGCAAACCCAAAAAGGATAAGGTGTACAACACCGCCATCTACCGTTTTGAGTGGAAGGGCGAGGAGTGCGTGACCATCGGCCTGGCCGGTCACATCCTTGCGCCCGATTTTTGCGACAGCGTGCTGTTCGATAAAAAGCTGGGCTGGTATTCGGTTACCGAGGACGGCGAGATGTTGCCGGCCGACATGCCCGATGGCCTGGCTCGTCCGCCCTACGACACCAAGCGCAAGCCGTTCCTTGCCGACGGCATCTCCATCAAGGGCTGGAAGCTCGAGAGCCTGCCGTATCTCACCTGGGCACCCGTCATTAAGCTGCCGGCCGAGAAGGAGCTCATCCGCTCGCTCAAGAACCTTGCCAAGAAGTCCGACAGCGTCATCATCGCTACGGACTTCGATCGCGAGGGCGAGCTGATCGGTTCGGACGCCCTCAACAAGGTGCGCGAGGTGGCGCCGGACTTGCCGGTTGCCCGCGCCCAGTACTCTTCGTTTACCAAGGCCGAGATCACGCAGGCCTTCGATAATCTCGTCTCGCTCGACCAGAATCTGGCCGACGCCGGCGAGAGCCGCCAGCACATCGACCTCATTTGGGGTGCGGTGCTCACGCGTTACCTGACGCTCGCCAAGTTTGGCGGCTTTGGTAACGTGCGCTCTGCCGGCCGCGTGCAGACGCCGACGCTTGCCCTGGTGGTCGAGCGCGAGCGCGAGCGCATGGCGTTTGTGCCCGAGGACTATTGGCAGATTCGCGGCATGGGCGCCGCGCAGGGTGCTGCCGAGGACGACCGCTTTAAGATTGCGCACAAGACGGCGCGTTTTACCGACAAAGATGCCGCCGAGACAGCGTATGGTCACGTCGACGGCGCTACGACGGCGACCGTTGCCGCGGTGACCAAGCGCTCGCGTAAGCAGCAGCCGCCCACGCCGTTTGCGACGACTTCGCTGCAGGCTGCCGCCGCGGCCGAGGGCATCTCGCCTGCGCGTACGATGCGCATCGCCGAGTCCCTCTACATGGCCGGCCTCATCAGCTACCCGCGTGTCGACAATACCGTGTACCCCGCGACGCTCGATTTGGGCGCTGTGGTGAGTGACCTTGCAAAGATCAACCCGGCGCTGGCACCCGTGTGCAAAAAGGTGCTCGCCGGCCCCATGAAGCCCACGCGCGGCAAAGTCGAGACCACCGACCACCCGCCTATCTACCCCACGGGCGAGGGCGATCCGTCCACGCTCGATGGCGGTCAGCGCAAGCTCTATGACCTCATCGCCCGCCGCTTCCTGGCGACGCTTATGGGTCCTGCGACCATCGAGAACACCAAGCTCGAGCTCGACGTCAATGGCGAGCCGTTCGTGGCTTCGGGCGACGTGCTCGTGACCCCGGGTTTCCGCGAGGCATACCCATATGGACTCAAACGCGACGAGCAGATGCCGCCGCTTGAGCAGGGCGATACGGTCGACGTGTTCGACATTAAGCTCGAGGCAAAGCAGACCGAGCCGCCCGCGCGCTACAGCCAGGGCAAGCTCGTGCAGGAGATGGAAAAGCGCGGTTTGGGCACCAAGTCCACGCGCGCGAGCATCATCGAGCGCCTGTATGCCGTGCGCTATCTCAAAAATGATCCCGTTGAGCCGAGCCAGCTGGGCATCGCCATCATCGACGCGCTGACGCAATTTGCCCCGCGCATCACGAGCCCCGATATGACCAGTGAGCTCGACGGCGACATGACCCGCGTCGAGCGCGGCGAGGATACCGAAGAGCATGTCGTGACGCACTCGCGCGCGCTGCTGGCTGGCGTGCTCGACGAGCTGCTCAAGCACACGCGGGAGCTGGGCGACGCCATCAGCGACGCCGTCACGGCCGATGCGCGCGTGGGCGCTTGCCCCAAGTGCGGCAAGGACTTGGTTATGAAGACGAGCGCCAAGACCCGCGGCAGCTTCATTGGCTGCATGGGCTGGCCCGACTGCGATGTGACCTATCCGGTGCCGAGCGGCGTCAAGGTGAGCCCGCTCGAGGGCGAGGCAGCCGTGTGCCCCGAGTGCGGCGCGCCGCGCATTAAGTGCCAGCCGTTCCGCCAGAAGGCCTTCGAGATTTGCGTGAACCCCACGTGCCCCACCAACTACGAGCCTGACCTTAAGGTGGGCGAGTGCAAGGTGTGCGCCGAGGCCGGACGCCATGGCGACCTGATCGCGCACAAGAGCGAGAAGAGCGGCAAGCGCTTTATCCGCTGCACCAACTACGATGACTGCGGCGTGAGCTATCCTCTGCCGGCGCGCGGTAAGCTCGAGGCGACGGGTGAGACTTGCCCCGAGTGCGGCGCCCCCATCGTGGTGGTCAACACGGCGCGCGGCCCGTGGCGCATCTGCGTGAACATGGACTGCCCGACCAAGGAGAAGAAGCCCGCCCGCGGTCGCAAGACCACGACCAAGGCGAGCACGGCAAAGAAGACGACGGCGGCAAAGAAGACTGCTGCCAAGAAGACGACCGCGAAGAAGTCGACTGCCAAGAAAGCAGCCGCCGACAAGTAACGGCGCAGTCGGAACATTGACTATAACAAAAACGAGCGAGGACCCCGCGATCCTCGCTCGTTTTTTAGACCGGCAGAGCGCTAGTTCACTTCGACGGGTTTGGCGCCGGGATAGCGCTCCTCAAAGTCTAGGCGGTACTTATTGTCATTGGTGCCCGCCACGTTGTCGCGCGACAGCGGCGCCACGATCTCATTCTTGTGGTCCGCAGGCTTGGCGTATTTCAGGCTGATCTCCCAGGCATCACAGATTGCGTCAATGCGGTGATCCAGGTCGTCGTACAGGGCGATGATGTCCTTCCAGGAGCTGTAGTTCTTGGAGCTCGTCGGAACGTCTAGGTCCTCGACGATGTCGTAATACTGCTCGATGGTGTCCTCCGTGCGCTCGGCGACGTCGGCGAGATTTTGACGGGTGGTTCGATCCTCTTCCAGATAGCTGCCGTTGAAGTTCTGCGCGCAGCCACGGACCTGGCTATCGAGGTCTTCGAGCAGGTCGTAGTATTCGCTCAGTCGGCGGTAGAGATTCTGCTCGGAGAGCGTTGCTTCGCCGCCATCCTCGTCGTCATCGTCATCATCGTCGTACAGGCTGTTGGGATCGCCGAGAGGCTTTAGGTCATCGTCGTCGACGTCATGGTGCAGCTTAGCTACCTCGGCAGTCGTCTGCGTGGCGGCGTTGTCGAAAGGCTTGATCACAAAGAAAACGACCAGGGCGATGATGATCGCCACCAGCACAACGATAACGGCGATAAGCGGCCCGGTGCCGCTCTTTTTGGGAGCGGGGGTCTGTGGCGAAGCGGGCGCGTATGCGGGAGCCGGCTGCTGTTGGGGCGAGCCGCTCGCGACGGGTATGCGCTGCGTGGTCTCGACGGTCGCGGGGCTTGCGGCGGGGTCGGGGCGATAGGCGAGGGGGTCGTCCGCCTTGGCTTGCGGCGTATCGAGGGAACCGGTCTGCTCAAAAGCGGGCTGGCTATCGCTCGCGGTTGTTTGCTCAACGGGTGCACCGCACGAGGTGCAGAACTTGGCATCATCTGCAAGAAGTTTGCCGCACGAGGCGCAATACCGAGACATTGCCACTCCTTTCGCCACATTTCAATGCAATACGACGATTATACCCAGCACCCCAAAAAGCCGGCAGTTGGGGACGTTCCTTTTCGGCCGGCAGTTTAGGAACGTCCCTAACTGCCGTCTGAGTAGCCATTGGCTAGGTGGGATTTGGGACGCGCCGAGCACTGGGGTATCATGGCTTGGTTGATATATCTGCATTTACGCGCCTTGTAGGAAGGGGCTGCGCCCATGGCTTTTGAGCCCGCTCAACATAGCTTTATCACGCTCGAGGGTGTCGATGGCGCCGGCAAGTCCACGCAGGCGCGTCTGCTTGCCCGCGCGCTCGAACTCGCTGGCCACCAGGTTGTGAGCCTGCGCGAGCCGGGCGGTACCGCCATCAGCGAAAAGATCCGCGCCCTGCTGCTCGACCCCGCCAACACGGCCATGGGAGATACCTGCGAGCTGCTGCTCTACGAGGCCGCACGCGCCCAGCTGGTGCACGAGGTCATAGCTCCCGCCCTCGCGGCCGGCAAGGTGGTCCTGTGCGACCGCTTCTACGATTCCACGACCTGCTATCAGGCGTTTGCCGACGGCCTCGATCGCCAGATGGTGCGCGATGCCAATAACCTCGCTGTCGCGGGGACGCACCCGGCGCTCACGCTCGTCTACCACATCACGCCCGAGCGGGCGGCGCTGCGCATGGCCGCCCGTGGCGTGGCAGATCGCATGGAGGCAAAAGGCATGGCCTTCCAAGAGCACGTCTACCAGGGATTTTGCGCCATTGCCGCCGAGGAACCAAACCGCGTAAAGCTCATCGACGCGACCGCGTCCATCGAGGAAGTCTTCGCGCAGACGGTCGAGCGGGTTCGCGCCTACGGCCTCGACATTTCCCAGGACGCCGTCACCGCCGCGCTTGCTCAGGAGGCCGAGTAACATGGCCCCCGCTCAGGCAAGTCTGCTGGCCAAGCTCGACACCCAAGAGCGCGTGCGCGACTTTTTGACCAATGCCGTCGCCAGCGGTCGCGCATCGCACGCCTACCTGTTTTTGGGCGCGCCCGGCGCGGGCAAGCTCGACGCCGCGTGGGCGCTCGCCCAAGCCTTCCTGTGCGAGCAGGATGGCTGCGGCTCATGCGATAGCTGCGTGCGCGTCGCCCGCCATACACACCCCGACGTGCACTATTACACGCCCGAGAGCGCCACGGGCTACCTCATCGCCCAGACCCGCGAGCTGCTCGATGACGTGCCTCTGGCGCCCATCCGTGCCAAGGCCAAGGTCTACATCATCGACCGTGCCGAGCAACTGCGCGCCAACACCGCCAACGCACTGCTCAAAACACTCGAGGAGCCGCCCGAGGGCGTTATGTTCATCCTGCTGGGCACCTCGGCAGACGTGATGTTGCCCACCATCGTGAGCCGCTGCCAGTGCGTGCCGTTTCGGCTGGTATCGCCCGCCGTCGCCGCGCAGGCCGTGAGCCGCGCCACCGGTCAGGACCCTGCGCGTTGCCGCATGGCCGTCGCCGTAGCGGGAAGCCCCACGCGTGGCATCGAGTTCCTCAAGAGCGCCGAGCGCCAGGATACTCGCCGCCAGATGGTCCGTGCCATCGATTCGCTCGTCGCCGCCGACGAGGCCGACGTGCTCAGCCGCGCCAAGTCGCTCATCGTCGCCGTTAAGGCGCCGCTCGCCGAGGTCAAGTCCACGCAGGAAAAGGTGCTCGAGCAAAACGCCGATTACCTGTCGCGTGGAGCATTGAAGCAGCTTGAGGACCGCAACAAGCGCGAACTCAACGCGCGCGAGCGTTCGGGTATCATGGAAGCGCTGGCGAGCGCGCGGACGCTTATGCGCGACGTGCTGCTGACGCTTCAGGACGAGGCAGCCGACGTAGTGAACGAGGACGTGCGCGACACGATCGGGCGGCTTGCCGCCGCGACGAATGTTGCGGGTGCCACCCGGGCGCTCGAGGCAGTCGCGACCGCCGAGCGCAACATCGCCAGAAACGTTACTCCCCAGCTGGCCATCGAGGTCATGCTGTTCGATATCAGGAAGGCACTGAAATGCCGTTAGTCGTACCCGTTAAGTTTACCTACGCCTCGCGCGACCTGTGGTTCGATCCGCAGGATTTGGATATCCTCGAGGCCGATTATGCCATTTGCTCCACCGAGCGCGGAACCGAGATCGGCCTGGTCACGGCCGATCCCTTTGAGGTGCCGCAAGACGAGATCGGTCAGCCGCTCAAGCCCGTGCTGCGCGTGGCGAGCGACATCGACCTGCAGCTTGCCGACGACCTGGCCATCCAGGGCGACGAGGCCATGGTCGACTTCCGCCGCCTGGTCAAGGAGCTCGACCTCGAGATGAAGCCGGTGGGCGTCGAGTACCTGTTTGGCGGCGAGAAGGCCGTGTTCTACTTTGCGGCCGAGGAGCGCGTTGATTTTCGCCAGCTCGTCAAGGATCTGTCCTCGACGCTGCACATTCGCGTCGACATGCGCCAGATTGGCGTGCGCGACGAGACCCGCCTGGTGGGCGGCTATGCCCAGTGCGGACAGGAACTCTGCTGTACGCGCTTTGGCGGACAGTTCGAGCCCGTCTCGATTCGCATGGCAAAAGAGCAGGACCTGCCGCTCAACTCGTCCAAGATCAGCGGCGTGTGCGGCCGCCTGATGTGCTGCCTGCGTTATGAGTTCGAGGCGTACAAGGACTTTAAGAGCCGTGCGCCCAAAAAGAAGACGCTCATCGATACGCCGCTCGGCAAGGCGCGTATTCAGGAATATGACACGCCGCGTGAGCAGCTGGTACTGCGCCTGGAGAACGGCAAGGTTTTTAAGGTCAACCTAGCCGATATGACGTGCTCGGAGGGTTGCAAAAAGAAGGCCGCCGAGCAGGGCTGCAACTGCCGCCCCGACTGCGTGACGCGCGACGTGCTCGAGCGCATCGAGTCGCCCGAGATGCGCCTAGCGCTCATGGAGCTCGATCGCGAGAACGGCGTCGACGTGGGCGATGGCCTGTCGAGCGCCGACCGTCTGGCCGGCACTTCGATGCCCAAGCGCCGTCGTCGCGATGCTGAATCCGATGCTCGCGCCGGTCAGGGCCA
>CABRDB010000051.1 GCA_902469555.1 uncultured Collinsella sp.
GCAAAGGAAAGCACTTAATGTGCTTTCCGTCTTGTGCAGGACTGTAGAGCAGCAAACTTAAACAGCGGGCCGCCCGTTCCGGGAATCTGCCCCCGCGCACAGAAGGGGATTCCTTTTGCCAAAAAGGGACAGGTTTATTTTGGTAGGTTTTTCCTGCTTGGATTTGAAACATTTCGTTCGGCCAAAGCGTATCTATGGTGAGGGCCTCATCGAGAACCATTAATGTCACCGGGAGGTGATTATGGAAGAACAAGCTTTTAGACAGGCGGTCGAAGACCACCGGGATGTCGTGTTTCGGATCGCATTGACGTATCTGCGTGATCGCGCTGACGCCGACGATGTCGCTCAAGACGTCTTTCTTAAGTTGCTCAAAAGCGACGCGCAATTTGAAAACTGGGAGCATCTTCGTCGATGGCTTATCCGGGTCACGATCAATGAATGTAAATCTCTCTTTCGAAAGCCGTGGAGGCGCGTGGAGGATATTGAGAATCTGGCCGATTCGCTTTCGACGGCGCAGGAGGAGACCAAGGCGGTCCTGTCAGACGTTATGCGACTTCCGGAGCGATTCCGTATTCCTATCGTGCTCTATTACTATCTGGGCTTCTCGACTTCAGAGATTGCCGAGTTACTGCATGTGCCAGCCGCGACCGTTCGAACGCGTTTAGCTCGCGGTCGATCGAAGCTCAAATTCATCCTAGAGGAGGGCGACCGTGAAATCCAACCAAATCAAGCAGGCCTTCGAGTCCGTCCAAGCCGATAGCGATCTTGCTGACCGTGTTCTTTATGCCGCTGCTGGTGAGCCGCTTCGCCGAAAGGGTCACGCGAAGCCTCTGTATGTTGCCGTGATCGGATGCCTTGCCGGAGTGCTGGCGACCGGAGGGGTCGCCTACGCCGTCGTCAATTCCAGTTATTTTGCCTCTGCCTGGGGAAACCATGGCAACGGAGAGTCCGTTACCTGGACAAATGGCGGCTCGTCGGGGACGAAATATACCTACACCAGAGAGTTTGGTGATGGTATCGCGCCCCAAAGCTTGGAGGGTTCAGTACAGAAGGTCAATCTGTCCGTCGAGGGCAACGGCTATACACTCGACATTCATGATATGGCTATCGATAAAAGCGGTTGCGGTGCCGTGACGTTTACGTTGTCCAATCCAAATGGTGTTAACTACTACAAGCCGGCAGCAGAGACTGGCGAACTTGTTCTCTATGGTGAAGAAGAACAAGGCATCGGCACGCCCAGCATGAACTTCGGCGAGGAATGGGCTGACACACGCTGCACAATTGACAAGGACACATCAAGCGACACGGTCATTAACGGCACAATGTACTTTGCCTCATGGAATCGCGATCGAGATTTAGGACATGCTGTCACCTGGAATATCAGCTGGACGGAGGGCGAAGGTGAGGATGCGAAGCATGTCGAGGCATCGACACCCGAGTTTAGCGTCGGAGCGTACGTCGATACAAAGGAGCTCCGCTCCGACGACTCGCCTCTTGAGATTAGCCCGTTTTCCATCCAGACGCACATCGATGATCTGGGCATTGACGCAGTCACGAAAAAGTTGACCGTTACCTACAAGGATGGATCGGAGCAGATTATCGAAGATGACGACGCAGGGGCGTACAATTTCTATGTTTCGATGGCGCGCAATAGCGGAGAGAACATTTGGGTGCCAACGAAGTTGATTGATGTCGATCAAGTGGTCTCGGTAACCCTCGAGGGCGCGAGGTACACATCAACGGGGGAGACCGAAACGAAAGTACCCTTTACCATCGTCTATTCGTAAGGTCTAGGCCGCTTCCCAAGAGGGGAAGCGGCCTTTTTAGCGTTAAATGGGCGGTTAGATTGAACGCTATTTGTCTGATTCTCGGAAGAACGTGGCAAATGGATGCGGATCACCGTGAAGAGCGACGTTTCCCCAGATAAAACCGACCAAAATAAACCTGTCCCGTTTTGGCAGGTAACGTTGCCCCGACGAGCGCGTCGGATCCCCGGCCCGGGCGGCGCGGGGTTAAGTTTGTCGCGAGTTCCGCACGAGCCGGAGAGCACTTAATGTGCTCTCCGTGCGAGCCAGGACTGTAGAGCAGCAAACTTAAAACCTGGGCCGCCCGGTCCGGGGATCCTCCCAAGCGCACAGGAGGGGATTCCTTTTGTGTAGGCTTTGCGGAAATATAGCTATTTTGGGATACGCCCGGCGGCGTGGTCTGTTGACGGCACAGCTAACGGCACGTATCCTATCGAACTGCGTGTTTCGTAGGGGGATGCTGACCCCTCGATTCAAGCCGTTGCACTTTACAGAAAGCTGGAATCATTCGAGAAGGAGTACGCTTTGCCTACTATTAACCAGCTGGTTCGCCAGGGCCGTCGTTCCGTGCCCAAGAAGTCCAAGAACGCTGCTCTGCAGCACAACTCCCAGAAGCGCGGCGTGTGCACCCGCGTCTTCACCACGAGCCCCAAGAAGCCGAACTCGGCTCTTCGTAAGGTTGCCCGTGTTCGCCTTGTCAACGGCATCGAAGTTACTGCTTACATCCCGGGTGAGGGCCACAACCTGCAGGAGCACTCCATCGTGCTCGTCCGCGGCGGTCGTGTCCGTGACCTCCCTGGTGTCCGTTATCACGTCATCCGTGGCGCCTACGACGCTGCTCCGGTCCAGAACCGTATGCAGGCCCGTTCCAAGTACGGTGCTAAGCGCCCCAAGGCTAAATAAGCCAGATAACGTTTTGATACTTTCGCCGTGTGCCGTCTTGAGCGCCGCACGGTAGACACTTAAGGAGATTTCACATGCCGCGTCGTGCAGCAGCTAATCGTCGTGAGGTTCAGCCTGACGCCGTTTACAACAACCGCCTGGTGACTCAGCTCATCAACAAGGTCCTTCTTGACGGCAAGAAGGCCACCGCTGAGCGCATCGTTTACACCGCTTTCGAGATCGTTGCCGAGAAGTCCGAGGGTGGCGACGCTCTCGCTACCTTCAAGAAGGCTATGGACAACGTCAAGCCCACGCTCGAGGTTAAGCCCAAGCGTGTCGGTGGCGCTACCTATCAGGTCCCGATGGAGGTCAACTCCCGTCGTTCCACCGCTCTGGGTATCCGCTGGATCGTCAACTTCTCCCGCGCTCGCAAGGAGAAGACCATGGCCGAGCGTCTCGCCAACGAGATCCTCGACGCTTCCAACGGCCTGGGCGCTTCCGTCAAGAAGCGTGAGGACGTCTTCAAGATGGCCGAGGCCAACCGCGCGTTCTCTCACTATCGTTGGTAAGTTAAGGTAAGGAACTAACATGGCTAAGCCTAAGTACAAGCTTTCCGATACCCGTAACATCGGCATCATGGCTCACATCGATGCCGGTAAGACCACCACGACCGAGCGTATTCTTTACTACACCGGTAAGACCCACAAGATCGGTGAGGTCCATGAGGGCGCTGCCACCATGGACTGGATGGTTCAGGAGCAGGAGCGCGGCGTAACCATTACCTCCGCTGCTACCACGTGCTTCTGGAACAAGGACGGTAAGGACTACCGCATCCAGATCATCGACACCCCGGGCCACGTTGACTTCACCGCCGAGGTCGAGCGCTGCCTGCGCGTCCTCGATGGCGCTGTCGCCGTCTTCGACGCCGTTGCCGGCGTTCAGCCCCAGTCTGAGACCGTTTGGCGTCAGGCTTCTACCTTCAACGTCCCCCGCATCGCTTTCATCAACAAGTATGACCGCGTGGGCGCTGACTTCTTCAACGCTATCGAGACCATGAAGGATCGTCTCGACGCCAACGCCGTGGCCGCTCAGGTCCCGATGGGCGCCGAGGACAACTTCTGGGGCGTCATCGACCTGGTCACCATGACTGCATGGGACTTCAAGGCCGACGAGAAGGGTATGACCTACCCCGAGCCGATGGACGAGATCCCGGCTGAGTTTGCCGACATCGCTGCCACCAAGCGCGAGGAGCTCCTCGACGCTGCTGCCAGCTTTGACGACGAGCTCATGGAGAAGATCCTCATGGAGGAGGACTTCACCGTCGAGGAGCTCAAGGCTGCTCTGCGCAAGGGCGTTCTGGCCAACGAGCTCAACCTCGTCTTCGTGGGTTCCGCCTACAAGAACAAGGGCGTTCAGGAGCTGCTCGACGCTGTCGTCGACTACCTGCCCAGCCCGCTTGACGTCGAGGCCGTCACCGGTACCGATCCGGACACCGGCGAGGAGATCGAGCGTCATCCTTCCTTCGACGAGCCCTTCTCCGGCCTGGTCTTCAAGATCATGACCGACCCGTTCGTCGGTAAGCTCACCTACGTCCGCGTTTACTCCGGCCGCGCCGAGTCCGGCTCCTACGTTGTCAACGCTTCCAACGGTCAGCGCGAGCGCCTCGGCCGCATCCTCGAGATGAACGCCGCCGAGCGTATCGACCGTGACGACGCTGCCGCCGGCGACATCGTCGCTTGCGTCGGCTTCAAGAACTCCACCACCGGTGACACCCTGTGCGCCGAGGGCAAGGAGATCGTCCTCGAGAAGATTGAGTTCGCTAAGCCCGTTATTGACGTTGCCATCGAGCCCAAGACCAAGGCCGAGCAGGACAAGATGTCCCTGGCTCTGACCAAGCTCGCCGAGGAGGACCCGACCTTCCAGGTGTCCACCAACCACGAGACCGGCCAGACCATCATCGCCGGCATGGGCGAGCTGCACCTCGAGATCATCGTCGACCGTCTGCTCCGCGAGTTCAAGGTTGACGCTAACGTCGGTAAGCCCCAGGTTGCCTACCGCGAGACCGCCGGTCACGACGTCGAGAAGGCTGAGGGCAAGTTCGTCCGTCAGTCCGGCGGTCGCGGTCAGTACGGCCACGCCGTCATCAAGCTCGAGAAGATGGAGGAGGGCTTCGGCTACGAGTTCGTCAACGCTATCGTCGGCGGCGTCGTGCCCAAGGAGTACATCCCGTCCATCGACAAGGGCATCCAGGAGGCCCTGAACACCGGTGTTATCGCCGGCTTCCCGGTCCTCGACGTTAAGGTCACCCTGTTCGACGGTTCTTACCACGAGGTCGACTCCTCCGAGGCCGCCTTTAAGATCGCCGGTTCCATGGCTATCAAGGACGCTCTCAAGAAGTCCGATCCGCAGCTGCTCGAGCCGATCATGGCTGTCGAGGTCGAGACCCCCGAGCAGTACATGGGCGACGTTATGGGCAACCTCTCCGGTCGCCGCGGCAAGATCGAGGGCATGGAGGATCGCAAGAACAGCAAGCTCATCCGTGCCAAGGTGCCGCTGGGCGAGATGTTCGGTTACGCTACCGACCTTCGCTCCCAGACCCAGGGCCGTGCATCCTACACGATGCAGTTCGACTCTTATGAGCCCGCGCCCAAGTCCATCGTGGACGAGGTCATGAGCAAGAACGCCTAAGTTCGAGCTCCCTGTTACGTAATCCTGCGAGAACATCTCTCGCACTCTTTGGAGGTTTAAGTTGGCTACCC
Source organism: uncultured Collinsella sp. (assembly GCA_902469555.1). Taxonomy (GTDB): domain Bacteria; phylum Actinomycetota; class Coriobacteriia; order Coriobacteriales; family Coriobacteriaceae; genus Collinsella. The sequence goes on from CABRDB010000051.1 coordinate 5,447, forward strand.
AGAAGATCCGCATTCGCCTCAAGGGCTATGATCACGAGGTCGTCGATCAGTCCGCGAAGCTCATCGTCGAGACCGCTCAGAAGACCGGCGCTCGCGTTTCCGGTCCTGTCCCCCTGCCCACCGAGCGCAACCTGTACACGGTTATCCGCTCGCCGCACGTGAACAAGGACTCCCGTGAGCAGTTCGAGATGCGCACCCACAAGCGCCTCATCGACATCCTCGACCCCACCTCGGGCACCGTTGATTCGCTTATGCGTCTCGACCTCCCCGCTGGCGTCGACATCGACATCAAGCTCTAAGCGATATCGCTCATAGCTTACAGAGCCCCGCTGCCATTACGGTAGCGGGGCTCTTTTGTTTTGCATGATGGGTTTTGACCGCCTGGTAATGCTGCTGAGTAGGTGGCTGCGGCGCCCTATTCGCTCACGGGACGCAGCGATGCCTCCTCAAAATGGAAGGATCGCAAGTCGTCTTCCGTTTCGATGCACGCGCGACCAAAGGCATCAACGGTTTTAAAGATGCCGCGTGCCAGCTCGTCTCCAGCGGGTGAGCGGGCGATAACGTGCTTCCCAATCCAATTGAGGTGAGCGATATATTCGTCGTGGACGGGCGCGAGCGGACCGGCGTCTTTTTCCTTGGCGTTGAGGCGCTCTGCCCAGGCATCTACAGCGTCTATAACTGCGTGATAGACCTCATCGAGGAGCATGTCGACGGCAGGAACGTTCTCGTTAAGGTCCGAGAGACCGATTGCCGGCAAGCCGCCATCGGGCACCTCTTGGGGCGCATAGTTCACATTGACGCCAATGCCACATACGGCGAAAGGTTTGCCTTCGTTATCGCGTGCGGCCTCGACCAGAATGCCGCCGAGTTTGCGTTCACGTGCGACCAGGTCGTTGGGCCATTTGAGGCCAATATCGTTTGCAAGACCCTGTTTTTCGAGCGCCTCGAGCACCGCTAGGCCGCTGACGGCGGCAAGACCAGAGAACTTTGCAGGATTAACGCATGGGCGCAGGACAATCGAAAGCAATAAGTTGCCGACGGTTGAGTCCCACTTGTGCCCGCGCCGGCCACGTCCTGCTGTTTGAGCCCGGGCGGCAAGTCCTGTGCCGTGCGGCGCTCCCTGTTTTCCTGCTTCGAGCAGGTCATCGTTGGTCGATCCGGTTACGTCGACTATCGTTAATTTGGCATCCATTATGGCTGCCACCTCCTTAATGAATAAGTGAATAACGCAATGGTCTCGAGAGATAGACACAATGTGAAGCCTTTGTCGCATTTGGACAATTTAATGTTAACACGTCAACAACGACAAAATTGCGCTATCCTCTCTTGGTCGATGTAAACACGTCAACAACGCAAAGGAGGTTAGTGATGGGTTTCACGATTCTTGGAACAGGCTCGGCGCTTCCTAAGCGCAGTGTTTCCAATGACGAGCTGTCCGAGTTCCTCGATACCTCGGATGAGTGGATTTTTACCCGCACAGGTATCAAGAGCCGCCATGTATGCACCACCGAGTCACTTGATGACCTTGCCGTAGCGGCGAGCGAGCGGGCACTCCAGGTGTCCGGAATCGACGCGAGCCAGCTGGATCTGATCGTCTGCTCGACGACGACGGGTGACCACCTTGTTCCCGCTGAGGCGTGTGCCGTTGCTGAGCGACTGGGCGCGACGTGCCCTGCTTTCGATGTCTCGGCTGCCTGCGCCGGCTTCGTATTTGCGCTCGATGTCGCCGAGGGCTATATCGCCCGAGGACGAGCCAAGCATGTGCTTGTCGTTGCCGCCGAGCAGATGACGCGCGCGCTCGACTGGACCGACCGCGCCACCTGTGTGCTCTTTGGCGATGGGGCAGGCGCCGCGGTGATTGAGGCTGGGGGAGACAGCCCCCTTGCCGTTGAGCTTTCGACGGCGCCCGACGTCGAGACGTTGTGCGTTCCCGGTCTGGTCGGCACCTCGCCGTTTAAGGCCTCCGCAGATAGCGAGAGCGTGCTGTCCATGAATGGCCGCCGCGTGTTCAAGTTCGGCGTCAACGCGATTTGCGACACGGTCCATAAGCTTGCGAGCGATGCGGGCATTTCGGTCGAGGACATCGACCATTTTGTATTCCATCAGGCTAACGAACGAATCCTGAGTCAGGCGGTCAAGCGCCTCGGTGTGCCAGACAAGCGCGTGGTTCGAACGCTGCGCGAGACCGGCAACATTTCGAGCGCATGCATTCCGCTTGCCCTCGACCGGCTGGCAAACGCCGGTGCACTTCACACGGGCGACACCATCGCCCTCGTTGGATTTGGCGCCGGTCTGGATATAGGTGGCTATCTACTTCGTTGGAAGTAGTCGCACATAGGTAATAAAAACGCCCCTAGGGCACAAACAAAGGAGAACTACCATGGCAGATCAGAAGACCTTCGAGCGCGTTTGCGATGTTATCCGCGAGACCGCCGGTCTTGACGACGTCGAGATGAAGCCCGAGTCCACGCTCGAGGAGATTGGTCTCGACAGTCTGGGCACCGTCGAGATCCTCGTCGCCGTTGAGGACGAGTTTGGCATCCAGCTCGATACCGAGGAGAACCCCAAGACGGTCGGCGAGTTCGCCGATACGGTCGAGGCGGCATTGGAGAAGTAGAGATGCTCAAGACTCCTCTCTGCGAGCTGCTCGGCATCGAAAAGCCCGTGTTCCAGGGCGGCATGGCCTGGATTGCCGATGCCTCGCTGGCATCGGCCGTGTCCGAGGCCGGCGGGTTGGGAATCATCGCGGCCATGAATGCCGACTCCAACTGGCTGTGCGATCAGATTCACGAGCTGCGCACCAAGACGGATAAGCCCTTTGGTGTGAACGTCATGCTTATGAGCCCGTTTGCCGACCAGGTCGCGCAGGTTGTGATTGACGAGCAGGTGCCGGTCGTCGTGACGGGTGCCGGCAATCCCACCAAGTACATGAAGGCTTGGAACGACGCCGGCATCAAGGTCATCCCGGTCGTTGCCTCGGTGGCGCTGGCGCGTCTCGTGGCGCGTCGTGGGGCCACCGCCGTGGTTGCCGAAGGCACCGAATCGGGTGGACATATTGGCGAGACATCGACGATGGCGCTCGTTCCGCAGGTTGTCGACGCGGTCGATGTCCCCGTTGTGGCAGCTGGCGGTATCGCCGATGGTCGCGGCGTGGCAGCGGCCTTTATGCTTGGCGCCGCTGGCGTCCAGGTGGGAACACGCTTTCTGGTCGCAAACGAGTGCACCGTATCCGAACAGTACAAAGAGATGGTCCTGAAGGCCAACGACACTTCGACGCGTGCGACCGGTCGCTCGACGGGACATCCAGTGCGCGCCCTCAAGAGCCCCTTCACCAACGCCTATGCCAAGAGCGAGGGTTCCGGCGCGAGTGCCGAGGAGCTCGGTGCTATGGGAACCGGTGCGCTGCGTAAGGCCGCCAAGGACGGCAACTACGAAGAGGGTTCGTTTTTGTGTGGACAGATTGCCGGCATGGTCAACGAACGCCAGAGCGCACGCGAAATCGTTGACGACCTGGTCGATGGCGCCGAGCACGTCCTGAAGGGTGCGTGTGCATGGGTGGCGTAGCGTTTTTGTTTGCCGGCCAGGGTGCCCAGCACCCCGCGATGGGCGTCGACTTGATCGAGAAATCGCCGGCGGCCGCCGAGGTGTTCGCCATTGCCGATGAGGTGCGCCCGGGGACGAGCGAGCAGTGCCGGAGCGCCTCCAAGGAGGAGCTCTCGCAGACCGAGAACACGCAGCCCTGCGTGTTCGTGCACGACTTGGCTGTCGCCGTCGCCCTGCGCGAGCGCGGCGTGGTGCCTGCCGCCTGTGCGGGATTTTCGCTGGGCGAGGTCTCCGCACTCAGCTTTGCGGGGGCATTCGATACGCGAGCGGGTTTTGAGCTCGTGTGTGAGCGCGCGGCATTGATGGCCACGGCGGCCGAGCGTCACCCTGGCGGCATGCGCGCCGTCATCAAACTTGATGCTGCGCAAGTCGAGAACCTGGCTGCGCAGGCCGGCGAGGACTGCTGGCCGGTCAACTACAACAGTCCCCAGCAGACGGTTGTGGCCGGAGCGCCCGATGCGCTGCAGACCCTCGACGTCCTAGTAAAAGAGGCTGGCGGCCGCGCCATGAAGGTCGCGGTGTCGGGTGCATTTCATAGCCCCTATATGGCCGAGGCGACCTGTGGCCTTGCCGCATATATTGAGGCCGGTCACGCGCCGTCCCCGTTGCTCATTCCTGTTTTGGCAAATATGACAGCGGCGCCCTATCCGGCGGACCCCCAGACGGCATCGGATGTCTTGGCCAATCAGGTGAGCCATGCCGTGCGCTGGGTCGATACGCTGCATGCTCTGCAGGATCAAGGCATCGACACATTTATTGAGGTCGGCCCCGGCAAAACGCTGTCCGGCCTGATCAAGCGTACGTTGAGCGACGTTCGTGTGTATTCGTGCGAGACGGCCGAGCAGGTCGCAGCTATTGCCGACGAGCTCGCATAGTCCACAGGGCTGTAACCCGAAAGGAATGACATGGGCAACTTGAACAACGGCGCGCTCGAGCGCAACGATTCGCGTCGTGTGGCACTGATCACGGGCGGCTCGCGTGGTATCGGCCGCGCTTGTGCGGTTGGCCTGGCGGAGGACGGCTTTGATATCGCCGTCGTCTATGCCGGTAGCGTCGATGCGGCGCGCGAGACGTGCGAAGCCTGCGAGGCCGCTGGCGCCACGGCGCGCGCGTATCAATGCGATGTGGCCGACTCCGATGCCGTCAACGCGTGCGCGGAAGCGGTTCTCAACGACTTTGGCTCTATTTGGGTGCTCGTCAACAATGCCGGGATCACTCGCGATGGGCTGCTCATGCGCATGGGCGACGACGCCTTCGATCGCGTGCTCGATGTCAATCTAAAAGGAACGTTTAACACGACACGCGCACTCACCAAGACCTTTATGCGCCAGCGCGGCGGCTGCGTCGTCAACATGAGCTCGGTCGTGGGCCTGATGGGCAATGCCGGACAGGCCAACTACGCGGCCTCCAAGGCGGGCGTGATCGGCCTGACCAAGGCGGTGGCGCGCGAGCTTGCGCCTCGCGGCGTACGGGTGAACGCGGTCGCCCCCGGGTTTGTCGAGACGGATATGACGGCAAAGCTCTCGGATAAGGTGCGTGCGGCAACCGAGGAGCAGATTCCCCTTAAGCGTATGGCGCAGCCCGAGGAGGTGGCCGGTGTGGTGCGCTTTTTAGCGAGCGATGCGGCCGCTTACATTACGGGCGAAGTCATACGCGTCGACGGCGGAATGGCGATGTAGAAAGCAAGCCGGGTAAGCGGCTTGGATGAGGAGACCATGATGGAACAGAGAGTTGCAATCACCGGCATAGGTGCCGTGTCGCCGCTCGGCAACACCGCGCTTGCCACCTGGGCGGCCATGTGCGCCGGAACGTGTGGCATCGGTCCGATCACGCACTTTGATACCGATGCATTTGCCGTCAAGGTGGCGGCCGAGGTCAAGGGTTTTGACGGCAACGATTACTTTGGCAAGCATGACGCCAAGCATCTCGACCCCTGTGTTCAGTTTGCGATGGCGGCGTCGGACGAGGCCATGCACGATGCGGGCCTCGATGTTGAGGGCGCGGTCGATCGCGATCGCCTGGGTGTCTATGTGGGCTCGGGCGTGGGCGGCATGCAGACGCTTGTCGACAACGTCCATACGATTGCCGATCGCGGGCCTCGTCGCGCATCGCCCTACATGATTGCGATGATGATTCCCAACATGGCTTCGGGCAACATTGCGATTCGCCATAAGGCAAAGGGCCCGACCCTGCCCGTCGTGACCGCCTGCGCGACTTCTGCCCATGCGGTGGGCGAGGCGTTCCGCGCCATCAAGCACGGCTATGCCGATGCAATCCTGGCCGGCGGCGCCGAGGCCGCCATTATCCCCGATGCCGTTGCGGGCTTTACGTCCTGCCGCGCATTGACCACCAACCCCGATCCCGCGACGGCTTGCCGCCCGTTCGATGCAGACCGCGACGGCTTTGTGATGGGCGAGGGCGCCTGCGTGCTCGTGCTCGAGGGTATGGAGCACGCACAGGCCCGCGGTGCGCACATTTACGCCGAGGTCGTGGGCTACGGCAACACCGATGACGCCTACCACATCACGAGTCCCGACCCGGACGCGGCAGGTATCGCCCGTGCGATATCGCTGGCGGTGGCCGAGGGCGACGTTAAGCCTTCTGAGGGCCTCTACATCAACGCTCACGGCACCTCGACCAAACTCAACGATTCGTCCGAGACGGCGGGCATCAAGCGAGCACTCGGCGAGGATGCGGCGCGCGCCGCGCACGTCTCGTCGACCAAGTCGATGACCGGCCATATGATCGGCGCCACGGGTGCCATCGAGGTCATGGCCTGTGCCATGGCGCTCGAGCAGGGTGTGGTGCCGCCGACTATTAACTACCACACGCCCGATCCCGCCTGCGATCTTGACTACACGCCCAATCGCGCTGTTCGCGCCGACCTTACCTGGGCGCTTTCGACCAATCTGGGCTTTGGCGGGCACAACGCCGCCATCGCGCTGCGTAGATATGCAAGGAGCTAGAGCATGGATTCCAAAAGACTTGCCGAGATAGCCGATGTGATGGAGGACCGCGGCCTCACGCGCGTGCGCGTTGAGGAGCCCGATGGCACCGCGGTCGAACTCGAGCGCGCGAGCGCCGCACAGCCGGTTGCCGTGCCCATGCCCATGCCGAGCGCTATGGCCGCTCCAGTTGCAGCTCCCACAGTCGCGCCTGCCGCACCGGAGCCCGCCGCGCAGGCGCCTGCCGCCGCATCGGAGCCCAAGGGCACCGAGGTGACCGCTCCCATGGTCGGCGTTTTCTACGCTGCCCCGGCGCCGGGCGACGAGCCGTTTGTGCACGTGGGCTCCAAGGTCAAGGCCGGCGAGACCCTCTGCATCATCGAGGCCATGAAGGTTCTCAACGAGGTGACGGCAGAGGCGGATGGCGAGGTGCTCGAGATCTGCGTGGCCGACGGCGACCTCGTGGAGTTTGGCAGTTGCCTCATGAGGATCGGATAGGTGATATCCATGAACAAAGAAGAGCTTAAAGAACTGTTACCGCATCGCGAGCCGATGCTTTTGCTCGACGAAGCCGAGCTGGTGGGCGACGAGGCCCACGGCAAGATCACGATTACGGGCGACGAGTACTTTTTGCAGGGGCATTTTCCGGGAAACCCGGTCGTCCCCGGCGTGATTCAGTGCGAGATGCTCGCCCAGAACTGCTGCGTGCTGCTGATGGGCGATGAGGAGGCGCGCGGCGCGACGCCGTTCTACACGAGTCTGGACAAGGTGCGCTTTAAGCGTCCGGTGCGCCCGGGCGACACGGTGGATCTGGTGTGCTCCATCACGCGTGCGCGCGGGCCGTTCCGCTTTGCGACGGGTACTGCGAGCGTCAACGGTGAGGTTTGCTGCCGCGCCGATATGTCTTTTGCACTCATGCACGAAAGTTAAGGAAGGCTTCATGTTCGATAAAGTGCTCATCGCCAACCGCGGCGAAGTCGCGGTCCGTGTTATCCGCGCGTGCCGTGATATGGGCATCAAGACCGTCGCTGTTTATTCCACGGCCGATGCGGACGCGCTGCACGTGCAGCTTGCCGACGAGGCGTATTGCATCGGCGGCCCGCGTCTTGCCGAGAGCTACCTCAACGACGATGCCGTGCTTACCTGTGCCGTAAAGTCGGGAGCTAAGGCAATTCATCCCGGCTACGGCTTTTTCTCCGAGAAGGCGAGCTTCGTGCGCGACTGCGACAAGTATGGCCTGGCGTTTGTCGGTCCTTCGGCCGAGGTGATCGACAGCATGGGCGACAAGGACGCCGCACGTCGAACGGCTGCCGCGGCGGGCGTGCCCATCGTACCGGGCTGCGATTTGCTCAAAAGCCCCGAGGAGGCGACGGCCGAGGCCGAGCGCATTGGCTGCCCCGTGCTTATTAAGGCGCGTGCAGGTGGCGGCGGTCGCGGCATTCGCAAGGTCGAGCGCGTGGAAGATGCGGCAAAGGCGTTCATCGAGGCGCGTGCCGAGGGCGAGGCCGTTTTTGGCGACGGCGAGTGCTACATGGAGAAGTTCGTCGCGCCGGCGCATCACGTTGAGGTGCAGATTATGGCCGATAAGCAGGGCCATGTGTTTTCGCTCGGCGAGCGCGAGTGCTCGGTGCAGCGGCGCAACCAAAAGCTAATCGAGGAGAGCCCCGCGCCGTGCCTCGACGGACACGACGACATTCGTGCTCGCATGCACAAGGCAGCGCGTGACCTGGCTCGTGCCGTCGGCTACGAAGGAGCCGGTACCATCGAGTTCCTGTATTCGGACGACGGCAATTTCTACTTTATGGAAATGAACACGCGCTTGCAGGTGGAGCATCCGGTTACGGAGTTTGTGACCGATACCGACTTGGTCAAGTGGCAGCTGCGCGTGGCAGCCGGCCAGCCTCTGCCCTTTGAGCAGGAGGACATGCCGGTCCGCAACCACGCCATGGAGTGCCGCATCAATGCCGAAACGCCGGGCTTTCTGCCGTCATGCGGAACGGTCACCGCGTTGCGTGTGCCGGGTGGTCCGCGCGTGCGCTGGGATTCCGCCATGTTTACCGGTGCGAAAGTTCCGCCGTACTACGACTCCATGCTTGGCAAGCTCATCGTGTGTGCGCCCACGCGTGACGGCGCCATTCGCAAGATGCGCTCGGCCCTGGGCGAGCTCGTGATTGAGGGCGTGAGCGAAAACAGCGAACTGCAGCTCGACGTGCTGGCAAACGATGAGTTCTTGTCGGGCATGTACCACACCGATCTGATGGGGCATCTCTATGCTGATGAATAGAAAAGCGAAGACGGTCAACGTCCTCGAGGGGCCGATGACCGAGTCGTGCGCCGAGTTTCCCGCGCGCCACGTGTTTATCAAGTGCCCGGAGTGCCGTCGTGTGATCGATGAGGCGCGCCTGCACGACAACCTTGAGGTCTGCCCTCGTTGCGGCAAGCATTTTCGCGTGAGCGGGCGCGACCGTATGCGCATGACGGTTGACGAGGGCACGTTTGAGGAATGGGATGCCAATCTGGCGTCGGAGGACTTCCTCTCGTTTCCCGGTTATGCAGACAAGCTCAAGGGCGCGGTCGAGCGTTCGGGCGAGCGCGATGCCGTTGTGTGCGGCAGGGGTAAAATCTGCGGCTGCGATACGGCGCTCTTCTTTATGGATGCCAACTTTATGATGGGCTCGATGGGCTCCGTGGTGGGCGAGAAGATCTGCCGCACATTTGAGCATGCGATCGAGCTGGGATTGCCAGTTGTCGGCTTTACCGTTTCGGGTGGTGCGCGCATGCAAGAGGGCGTGACATCGCTTATGCAGATGGCCAAGATTTCTGCGGCGGTTAGGCGCCACAGCGAGGCGGGCGGCCTGTATATCACGGTGCTCACCGACCCCACGACCGGCGGCGTAACCGCGAGCTTTGCCATGGAGGGCGACATTATCCTGGCCGAGCCCGATGCCCTGACGGCATTTGCCGGCCCGCGCGTGATCGAGCAGAACATGCACAAGCGTCTGCCCAAGGGATTTCAGCGTTCCGAGTTTTTGCTGGAGCACGGCTTTTGCGATGCCGTTGTTCCGCGTGGTGAGATTGCGCTCACGGTAGGCGAGCTGCTGGCGCTGCACGAAGGGCACGCGCCCGGCCTGGGGGCACCGCATGAGATCGTGCATACGGGTCGTCGCGACAAAAAGCTGGGACACTTGTTTAAGCGCTCGGCCGCACCAAAAAGCGCGCTCGAAATCGTCAAACAGACTCGCTCGGCGAACCGCGCCACGGCAGGCGAGATGATCTCGTTGGGTCTCGACGGATTCGTAGAGCTGCACGGCGACCGCTACTTTGGCGACGATGCTGCCGTGGTGGCTGGCATTGGCTGGAAAGACGGATGCCCCGTAACGGTCATCGCCATCGAGCGCGGCACCACGACCAAAGAGCGCATGCGTCGCAACTTTGGTATGGCACATCCCGAGGGCTACCGCAAAGCGCGTCGCCTTATGCGCCAGGCCGAAAAGTTTGGTCGACCGGTTCTGTGCCTGGTCGATACTTCGGGCGCGTTTTGCGGCATCGGTGCCGAGGAACGCGGCCAGGGCGAGGCGATTGCCCAGAATCTCATGGAGATGAGCGGCCTTAAGACGCCGATTGTCTCGGTGGTGACAGGCGAGGGCGGCTCTGGTGGCGCGCTGGCGCTATCCGTGGCCGACCGCATCCTGATGTTCTCGAGCTCGGCCTATTCGGTCGTGAGCCCCGAGGCCTGTGCGTCAATCCTGTGGAAGGATACCGACCGCGCGAATGAGGCCGCCGAAGCGCTTAAGCTCACGGCCCCCGATCTGTTGGCGCTCGGCATCATCGACGGCATTGTTGACGATAGGGGCCTGTCGCATGAGGAGATCGCCGGTGCCGTCATGTCCTCGGCATTTGATGCCTTCGATACGCTTGGGCAGCTCGACGACGCGACCCTCACAAACCTCCGCTACGAAAAGTACCGCGCAATCGGTCGGTACCGCACGATGTGACAAAGGGGCAGTCCGCATGTCACATTGGGAAAGGCGTTCCATGTCACAAGTTTCTAACACCTCGTTTACAACGACGGTTTCATCAAACGCCATGGCCGTGGTGGACTATCTGTCCAAAAGCATGATGTCGGCGCTGCCCTTTATTGTCTGCGCGGCGTTGTTCCGCACCGTCGCCGTCATTATGGGCGAAGGCATGCTGGGCCTGTGGCCTGCCGATTCCGAAATCTATCGCCTGTTCTACAGTTGGCTCTATAACGCCGGTTACTACTTTTTGCCCATCTATCTTGGTTGGGCGGCTGCCCGCCAGCTCGGTTGCTCGGAACAACTGGGCATGATGCTGGGCGGCGTATTGATTGCGCCCGATCTGCTTAAGCTCGTCGATGCCGCATCGACGGCGGGGGCATCGATGACTTCCGTGTATGGTCTGCTTCCCGCGCCGGTCAACGATTACACGACGACTGTTATTCCGGTCCTCATCTCGGTGCCCGTGCTATGGCGAGTGGAGTGCTTCTTTCATCGAGTTATCCCTAAGGCCGTGGCATTTTCGTTCGTTCCGTTTGCAACCATGCTCGTCATGGTTCCGGTTTCGCTGTGTATTACAGCGCCGGCGGGCAGCTATCTGGGCATGCTGTTGGGCCAGCTTATGTTTATGCTTGGCAATTCCGGTGGCATCGTGTCGCTGCTCACGCTCATGGGGCTTGCCGCGGGTTGGGAGTTTCTTAAGATCGCGGGTATCAGCAACGTTGTCCTATCGCTTGCGTACGCGCAGTTTATGAGTGTGGGAACGGATTCGTGCATCCTGATTGCCGCGACGATGGCGACGTTCGCCGTTTGGGGCATGCCTTTTGGCGCGTCGCTTCGCGTTGCGGATAAGGACGAGAAGGCGCTCATGCTGGGCTATTCAATCTCGGGTGTTCTTGGCGGCGTAAGCGAGCCGGCGCTGTACGGTTGCGGCTTTAAATATGGCAGGTGCCTGACGTGCATGGCCATTGGCGGTGCCGTCGGAGGCCTTGTTGCGGCCGTGGGCCACGTTACGGCCTATACCATCGGCATGACGAATGTCCTCATGGTCATTGGCTTTGCCACGGGCGGCATCTCGAACCTGCTGTGGTGCTGCGTTGCCGGCAGTGTGGCATTTGCGGTGTCTGCGGCGCTGAGCTACTGCTTTGGCGTGGTGCCGGCGAAGGGGCAGACGACGGGGGACGGAGCTGATTCACCCGAAACCTCGAAGAGCGTGGCCGAAGCAAGCGCATAAACCTGTGCGACAAAGGGCGATTTCTTTGTCATGTTCCAAGGCCGTGGCCCGTGTGGGTTGCGGCCTTTTTGTATCTGTGGGGCAAAGTGGCTACACTACAATCCGTTTGAGCAATAGATATATAGGTAGTACCGTGGGGGCGGATATAGATGGTTGAGTGGATTGTTCGTCGTGCGCAGGGCGACCGTGCGCGCGTGGGAACGTTGACGGGCATAGTGTGTATTCTCGCCAATGTGGCACTATGCGCTGCAAAGGGCGTAATTGGCGTGCTGTCGGGATCGGTTTCGATTGTGGCGGATGCCATGAACAACCTGTCCGATGCCAGCTCGAACATCGTGAGCGTGCTTGGCTTTAAGCTGGCGGGCAAGCCGGCCGACCCCGAGCATCCTTACGGACATGGCCGCTACGAGTATCTCTCGGGTCTGGTCGTGGCGGCGCTCGTGCTGCTGATTGGCGTTGAGCTGGTGAAGTCCTCGGTTGAGCGCATCATCCACCCCGAACCTGTCGAGTTCTCGCTTGCCCTGGTGGCAGTCTTGGTGCTTTCGATGATTGTTAAGCTCTGGATGGCGGCCCTCAACCAAAAGCTCGGCGATCGCATTGAGTCCGAGACGCTGCATGCGACCGCTCAGGACTCAAAGAACGATGTCCTAGCTACGGGCGCCGTGCTGGCGTGCGCAATTGTTTCGCAGGTGACGCACATCAATCTTGACGCATGGGTCGGCCTTGCCGTTGGCGCCTATATTGGCTGGAGCGGCTTTGAGCTCATCCAGGATACGGTGAGCCCGCTTTTGGGCCAGGCACCCGACCCTAAGCTGGTCAAGCACATTCGAGACAAGATCATGAGCTACCCCGGCGTTTTGGGCGTTCACGATTTGATGGTTCACGACTACGGCCCGGGCAGGAAGTTCGCAAGCGCTCACGCCGAGATGGCAGCCGGGGCCAGCCCGCTGGAAAGTCACGACACGCTCGATAACATCGAGCAGTCGTTTAGGGTCGAAGACGGCATGATCGTCACGCTCCATTACGATCCCATCGTGACCGACGATCCAAAGGTGGCGAGCATGCGTCTGCGCATCAACGCTATGGCTCAAGAGATTGATAGCCGCCTCTCGATCCACGACCTACGCTGTGTTCCGGGCCCCACGCATACCAACGTGATCTTTGACTGCGTACGTCCCTCGGATTTGGCGATGAGCGCCGAGGACCTGAAGCGCGCGTTGGCGAAACGGGTCGAATCGGAATATCCCAAGTCGGTCGCCAAGATCACGATCGACGAAGACTACGTAGGCCGTACCCAAGAGTAGGGCTGTGCCGGCAAGGCAATGTATACAGAAGGGGAGAACATGAAGAGGCTGTATCTGCTCCGCCATGGCCAGACGGAATTCAACGTCAAAAAGCTCGTCCAGGGCCGCTGCGATTCACCGTTGACCGACCTGGGCCGCAAACAAGCGGGAATGGCAGCCGCATCGCTCAAAGCCCACGGCGTCGTTCCCGACAAAGTGGTCTCTTCGCCCTTAGGCCGAGCCATGGACACGGCAAGTCTTGCCGCAACCGAGCTCCTCGGTCCGGACGCAGCAGTCGAGCCCTGCGAAGGCATCATCGAGCGTAGCTACGGCAGCTTCGAAGAGGGCCCCCACGACGCGCTACCCACCGACGTCTGGGATCCAGGCGAGGACTTGGTCCCCTTCGGAGGAGAAGGAAGCCGCGCGCTGCAAGAGCGCATGGTAGGCACCCTCACCAATCTCATGGGCGCCGAGGGCATCGAAACCCTCCTAGCAGTAAGCCACGGCAGCGCCAGCCGCCAATTCATCAAGGCTGCAGCCCCAGAGGGTTTCGAGCTCCCAACAAAACTCCCCAACTGCGCCATCATGATTTTCGATTTTGACGAGGAAGATTTGCAAGGAGAGAGCGACAGGTCCCAATGCAAGTTTACCCTTCAGCAAATAGTGGACCCCCAACAAAGTCATTAGCTTGAACGAGCAGAGTTAAGCAGACATCAACGTGTCGTCTCCCGAGCATGGCGGAGGGCCGGAGAAATATATTAAGGTCATCGCGAGTTCCGCACGCAAAGGAGAGCACTTAATGTGCTCTCCGTCTTGCGCAGGACTGTAGAGCTGGGACCTTAATATATTTCTCCGGCCCTCCGCCGTGCTCGGGAGCCATCCACGCACTTTACCTGCGTAAACAATGTGAGTGAAATATGAATCTCGATGGATACGCCCGCAGCCGTGTATACTAAACAGCTGTGTGTAACCAGGGGAGTATTCTGGCTGGACAAAATGCCTGCTTAATAGGGTTGTCAGGTAGTCCGGGCGCAATACAAGACTGGGGAGCACGTCGTGTAAGTAGTGGTCCTCTAGGGGCGTACGCTCGGTGGTGTACGCATTGTCCCAAGACCACGCGAGAGTTGGGATCATATCTTGATCAGCATGATTCTCGGCCGCAAGATTGGCATGACCCAGGTTTGGGACGAGGACGATAACGTCGTTCCCGTCACGGTCATCCAGGCTGGCCCCTGCGCTGTCTCGCAGGTTAAAACTCAGGCAACCGACGGCTATGACGCCGTCCAGATCGGTTTCGGCGACATCAAGGCCAAGAACGTGAACAAGCCCATGGCTGGTCACTTCGCCAAGGCTGGCGTCGAGCCTGTCCGTTTCCTTCGTGAGGTCCGCGTCGAGAACGGCGAGGAGCACAAGGTCGGCGAGGTCGTCACCGTCGCTGATTTCGCTGATGTCGAGAAGGTCGACGTCATCGGTACCTCCAAGGGTAAGGGCTTCCAGGGTCGCATCAAGCGCTGGGGTCAGCGCCGCGGTCCTATGACGCATGGTTCTCACTTCCAGCGTCACCCCGGTTCTATCGGTCAGTGCGCCTATCCTGCGCGCGTCCTCAAGGGCGTCAAGATGGCCGGTCACATGGGTAACGAGCGCGTTACCGTCAAGAACCTTTCCGTTGTCCGCATCGATGCCGAGCAGAACCTCATCTTGGTCAAGGGCGCTGTCCCGGGTGCCAAGAATGGTCTCGTCGCCATCCGTATGGCCTAAGGGCCCAGCCCATTTAGCCCAGCGTCATACCAAGGAGAACACTTAAATGGCAAAGTTTGAAGTAAAGAACAGCGAGGGCAAGAAGGTCGCCGAGGCCGAGCTCGCCGCTGAGGTGTACGGCATCGAGCCGAACATCCACGTTATGCACCACATCGTCAAGTGCCAGATGGCCTCTTGGCGTCAGGGCACCCAGTCTGCTAAGGGTCGCTCTGAGGTTTCCGGTGGCGGCAAGAAGCCTTGGCGTCAGAAGGGCACCGGCCGTGCCCGCCAGGGTTCCATCCGTGCTGCCCAGTGGCGTCACGGTGGCGTTGTCTTCGCCCCCAAGCCCCGTTCCTACGCTAAGCGTATGAACAACAAGGAGGTCAAGCTGGCTATGCGCTCCGCGCTGTCCGCCAAGCTGGCCGATGGCGAGCTCGTGCTCGTCGACGACTACGGCTTCGAGAAGCCTTCCACCAAGGCTGCCGTCGCCATGCTCAAGGCTCTCGGCCTTGAGGGCAAGCGTCTGACCATCATCGTTCGCGACGAGGACGTCAACGCTTACCTGTCGTTCCGCAACATTCCCAAGACGTTCATCATCACCGCCGACGAGGCCAACACCTACGATCTCGTCAACAACAACGCTGTGCTGATGCCCGCCGACATCGCCGCTCACTTCGGGGAGGTGCTTGCATAAATGACCGCCCACGAGATCATCATCCGTCCGATCGTGTCCGAGCGTTCCTTCTCCGGTATGGAGCAGAACAAGTACACGTTCGAGGTCGCCAAGGATGCTAACAAGTATCAGATCAAGGACGCTGTCGAGGAGATCTTCGGCGTCAAGGTCGTTCGCGTGAACACCCTGACGGTCAAGCCCAAGACCAAGCGCGTGCGCTATGTCGCCGGCAAGACCCGTTCTTGGAAGAAGGCCATCGTCACGCTGGCCGAGGGCGACACCATCGAGGTCTTTGGCAACCAGGCCTAAGACTCGCTGTTGTTGAGTGAGCTCATGCCTCCCAAATAGGGGAGGCGGGAGCTCAAGGTTTTGGGCGTATAAAATGGACACGCCCGGAACCGTGTATACGTCCGGTGTCATCGCACCCGAGGCAGAACCTCGAATCCCTGTCTGCGATGGCTAACGGATTCCTATTGAAAGGGATTGTAATGGCTGTAAAGCACCTTAAGCCGACCTCCGCTGGTAGGCGTTGGCAGACGATCTCCGACTTTTCCGAGATCACCTGCACCAAGCCCGAGAAGTCCCTTCTCGAGCCCCTGCCCAAGAAGGCCGGTCGTAACAACAACGGCCGCATCACCACCCGCCACCAGGGCGGCGGCGTGAAGCGTCGTTACCGCGTGATCGACTTCAAGCGCAACAAGGACGGCGTGCCCGCCAAGGTTGCCACGATCGAGTACGATCCGAACCGTTCCGCTCGCATCGCTCTGCTGCACTACGCTGACGGTGAGAAGCGCTACATCCTGGCCCCCAAGGGCCTCGAGGTCGGTCAGACCATCATGTCCGGTTCTGACGCCGACATCAAGCCGGGCAACGCTCTGCCCCTCGCCGACATCCCCGTCGGTACGCTCATCCACGCCGTCGAGTTCCAGCCGGGCAAGGGCGCTGCTATCGCCCGTTCCGCCGGTAACTCCTGCCAGCTGATGGGTAAGGAGGGCAAGTACGCTATCGTCCGTATGCCTTCCTCCGAGATGCGCCGCATCCTCGTTACCTGCCGCGCCACCGTCGGTGAGGTCGGCAACGCCGATCACGCCAACATCGTCATCGGCAAGGCCGGCCGTAAGCGTCACATGAACGTGCGCCCGACCGTCCGCGGTACCGTCATGAACCCTGTCGACCACCCGCACGGCGGTGGCGAGGGCAAGAACCACACCTCTGGTCGTCCCTCTGTTACCCCCTGGGGTAAGCCGACGAAGGGCCTTCGTACGCGCAAGAAGAAGAAGGTCTCGAACCAGCACATCATTCGTCGCCGTAAGAAGTAATTTCGGATACCGAGTTTTAGGAGAAAGCACTTATGAGCAGAAGTCTCAAAAAGGGCCCGTTCGTGGAGACTCGCCTTCTCTCGCGTATCACCGCGATGAACGAGGCTGGCAAGAAGGACGTCGTGAAGACCTGGTCCCGCGCGTCCACCATCTTCCCCGAGATGGTTGGTCACACCATCGCCGTCCACGACGGCCGCAAGCATGTGCCCGTGTATGTTACCGAGTCCATGGTTGGTCACAAGCTCGGCGAGTTCGCGCCGACTCGTACGTTCCGTGGCCACAAGGCCAAATAGGGGGTTAACCGTAAATGGCAACTAAGTCTATTGAAACTGAGGCCACCGAGGTTCGCGCCGTCGCTAAGTACGTGCGTGTTTCCCCCAGCAAGGCCCGCCTGGTGGTCGATCTGATCCGCCGCAAGCCTGTCGCTCAGGCCTTCGACATCCTCCACTTCTGCGACCGCGCCGTCGCCGTGGATGTCGAGAAGGTTCTCCGTTCCGCCGTTGCGAACGCCGAGAACAACAACGGTCTGCGTGCCGACAACCTGGTTGTCGCCGCTGCCTATGTTGACGAGGGTCCGACGCTTAAGCGCATCCGTCCCCGCGCCAAGGGTTCCGCTTCTCGCATTCTGAAGCGTACTTCCCACATCACCGTCGTCGTTGCTCCTCGAAAGGAGGCGTAAAGCTGTATGGGTCAGAAAGTCTACCCCACCGGCTTCCGTCTTGGCATCACCGAGAACTGGCGCTCCCGCTGGTTCGCAGAGAAGGATTACGCTAAGACCCTCGGTAACGATCTCGAGATCCGCAAGTACCTCGAGAAGCGTCTTTCCCGCGCAGCTGTCTCCCGCGTCGAGATCGAGCGCGCTGGCGACAAGGTGAAGGTCATCATCCTCACCGCTCGCCCCGGCGTTGTCATCGGTAAGAAGGGTGCCGAGATCGATACCCTCCGCACCGAGCTCGAGAAGGTCGCTGGCGTCTCCAAGGGCCAGCTCTCCGTCGACGTTGTCGAGATCAAGCGCCCCGAGCTCGACGCCAACCTCGTTGCTCAGTCTATCGCCGAGCAGCTCGAGGGCCGCGTTGCCTTCCGTCGCGCTATGCGCAAGGCTGTCCAGTCCGCCCGCAAGGCCGGCGCTAAGGGCATCCGTATCCAGTGCTCCGGTCGTCTCGGCGGTGCCGAGATGGGCCGTCGTGAGTGGTACCGTGAGGGTCGCGTGCCTCTGCACACCCTCCGTGCCAAGATCGACTACGGCACGGCTGTCGCCAGCACCACCATGGGCGCTTGCGGCGTGAAGGTCTGGATCTACCTGGGCGAGAAGCTCCCGGGCCAGCCTGTTCCCAACCCTGCACTCGAGGGCTCTTCCCGTCCTCGTCGTCGTAACTCCGAGAGGAGGGGTCAGTAGTGCTTGCCCCTAAGCGTATTCTTCACCGCAAGGTGCAGCGTGGCTCCATGAAGGGCCAGGCCAAGGGTAATACCGAGCTGCATTTCGGCGAGTTTGGTATCCAGGCTCTCGAGGCCCATTGGATCACCAACCGTCAGATCGAGGCCGCTCGTATTGCCATGACCCGCTACATGAAGCGTGGCGGTCGTGTCTACATCACGATCTTCCCCGATAAGCCCATCACCAAGAAGCCTGCCGAGACTCGCATGGGTTCTGGTAAGGGTAACCCCGAGGAGTGGGTGGCCGTCGTCAAGCCCGGCCGCATCATGTTCGAGGTCAAGGGCGTGCCCGAGGAGGTCGCTCGCGAGGCTCTGCGTCTTGCACAGCACAAGCTTCCCATCAAGACCAAGATTGTTGCTGCCAAGAACGCTGAGCAGCGCATCGAGAAGGAGATGGCTGAGGAGGCCGCTCTCGAGGCCAAGTGGGCTGCTGAGGACGCCGCCGCCGCCAAGGAGGAGAACTAATGAAGCCCGCAGAGATTCGTGAGCTCTCGGACGCTCAGCTCGTTGAGAAGCTGAAGGAAATGCGCGCCGAGCTCTTTAACCTTCGTTTCCAGATGGCCACCAGCCAGCTGGACAACACCGCTCGCGTCAACACCGTGAAGAAGGACATCGCTCGCGTCCTCACGGAGCAGCGCGCCCGCGAGATCGCAGCGGAGAAGTCCGCTGTCGCCGAGTAGGACCTAAGGAGAGAACATGACTGATTCGCGTAACTCGCGTAAGGTCCGTACGGGTGTCGTTACCTCCGTCTCCGGTGCCAAGACCATCGTTGTCACCATCACCGAGCGCAAGCGTCACCCTAAGTACGGCAAGATGATGACCAGCTCCAAGAAGCTGCACGCTCACGACGAGGAGTGCATGGCTGGCGTGGGCGACACCGTCCGCGTTATGGAGACCCGTCCTATGTCCAAGATGAAGCGTTGGCGCCTCATCGAGGTCGTCGAGCGCGCTAAATAAGCAGTCGCTCATACGACTTGTACGTTTCCGAAGATGTGCGTATGCCTGGCTTGCATACCACGAGCCGTATAAAGGCTGCGCACCTCTCTTCGGTTCTTAGTTCGGAGGAACATCTACCATGATTCAGATGCAAACCATGCTGAACGTCGCCGACAACTCCGGCGCTCGCAAGATTCGCTGCATCAAGGTGCTTGGCGGTTCCAAGCGTCGTTATGCAGGCATCGGCGATGTGTTCATCGGTGCTGTCCAGGAGGCTACCCCTGGCGCCAACGTCAAGAAGAAGGACGTTGTCCGTTGCGTCGTCGTTCGCACCGTTAAGGAGATCCGCCGCAAGGATGGCTCCTACATTCGCTTTGATGAGAACGCCTGCGTTGTCATCAACAACGATGGTTCGCCCGTCGGCACCCGTATCTTCGGGCCCGTCGCTCGCGAGCTTCGTGACAAGAAGTACATGAAGATCGTCTCGCTCGCTCCCGAGACCCTGTAGTTAGGGGAGATATATGTATATCAAGAAGGGCGATAAGGTCCAGGTTCTCTCTGGTAAGGATCGCGGCAAGCAGGGCGTTGTCCTGCGTGCTCTCCCCGCCGAGAACAAGGTCGTTGTCGAGGGCGTTTCGGTCGTCAAGAAGGCCGTCAAGCCCAACGCTGCCAACCAGCAGGGCGGCATCGTTTCGCAGGAGGCTCCCATCGACGCCTCCAACGTCAATCTCGTCTGCCCCGAGTGCGGTAAGGTTACCCGCGTCGGTCACGAGAAGGACGGCAAGAACAAGCTGCGCGTCTGCAAGAAGTGCGGCCACAAGTTCTAAGCTGCCCGCAACATCAAGTTGCTAGCAAAGGCCCGGATGCCCCACGGCACCCGGGCCTTTTTGTATCCCCGCTCGATGGCTTGGGTTTTGCCGTCCCGTCATTCCGGTTGCATCCAGTTTTCGGTGCCGACTCGAATCGAGTGCCGCCAGGTGACACCCTGTCGCGTTTCGTCGGCTTCGGGGACAAAAGTCGGGACAACTCCAAAAACTATTTTTGAACTCAGGGCTTTGAGTTTTTGTTTTTGTCCCAAAGGGCGCGGCGGGATGCCTTTGGAGGCTCGATAGCGCCGAAAACGCCCGTTTTGAAACGCAAATGCCTTTTCGCGTGCAAGCCGCAGCTGCAATAGGAAGTGAATCAACGCAGGTGGCTTTCAAGCAGTTAGCAAAACTGCAGGCCGCAGGTCTTCATTGCCAGTAGGAGAAATGAGTAGTCTCAGGTGGCTTGCCCATGAGTTGACGAACGGGATTTGAGATTACGCTGACGTCCGGAAACGCTTCGAGTACGGCGTTACTTTTTTGGGGTTTGGGCGTAGCCCCTGCACCCGCGAGCGCGGGCCTTAAGCCCGCCGAGAGGGTGACGCGTCGAAAACGAAAGGGAAAGAGAGAAGGGGCCGTCCCTATCATTCAGCTTGCGACCGAAGTAGACAAGGAGACCCCCCGAGCCTGATTGATGCCCCACAGACCGCGTCCGACCGAGCTCAAGCCGAGCTTTTCCTGACGTCCGCCTTCGCGGAGATGATGGCTGGATTGGCAACACTTATTTGGACGATTCCGGGAGGGACGGCCCCGCCTCCCCGAACTCGACCGGCGACATGTAGCCCAGCGTCGAGTGGATCCTGAAGTTGTTGTACCAGTGCACGTAATCCAAGAGCTTGGCTCGGAGCTCGCGCGTCCCTCCTCGGTCCTTCGGAGTGGCCGACGATCTCCCCGTTGCAGAGGTCGACGAGCAGGCAGACGTAGTTCCACGACGCCCCGACGCGTACGCAGGCCAAGTCGCTTCATATATGGGTGCATGGCGCTCTGCCGACGAAGCCGCGCGCGACGACGTTCGACACGTCGGCCTCGTTGACCGCCCCGGGGTGCACCTTGAACCCCTTCCTGCCGTATGCGCCGGCCAGGCCGTTCTCCCTCATGATGCAGCAGACGCGGCGCCGGCTGACGGTAACGTCCGACCTCCCGGGCGACGCCTCGATCTTGCGCGATCCGTTCCGGCCCTTGCTGGCGGCGTGCGCCGCCGCGGCCGCCGTCGCCCCCGACATTAAGGTCCTCGAGGGCCGCGTTGTCTCCGGCGACCAGTTCGTCTCGCCCACGGAACAGAAGGAGCGCATCCTCGCGACCTTCGGCGACCTGTGCTGCGAGATGGAGGGCTGCACCATCGCGCAGGCCGCCTATCTCAACGGCGTGCCCCTCGTCGTCGCGCGCGCCATCAGCGACAAGCACTGCGCCGAGGGCCAGGTCGTCGACTACAACGCCTTCGAGAAGAAGGCCGCCCGCGATTGCGCCCGCATCGTCGCGCGCATGGTTAAGCTATAGGCCCTACGCGCCGGGGCCCTTCTTTATGTTGGGGCCC
>CABRDB010000052.1 GCA_902469555.1 uncultured Collinsella sp.
CCAAATCGTCCTCGGACATGTCAGGACCCCGCCGTGCGCTTCGCGCGGCGGGGTCCTTCCGTCCTGCGGAAAGATTTGGGAGGTAAGCCCTGGGGCCTCCTGCGGCAACTAGGGAGGCCGAGACTGTTCGTCTTCTTGCTGCGGGTGCGTGGGCTGAGATTTTGGGATGTTGCAGGCTCTTAGCTGAGAGTAGCACTGACATTTGTCACGAAATTGCTGGTCATGATGGTCGCTACCGGTAGTTGCGGTAGGGTTGGGGCAGATTCTAACTAGAAATGGTGGTCGCAGCCGGTTGTTCTCGGCATACTCGGCTCATTCGATTCGACCACCAAACGAAAGGAACCACCATGGATCTTGCGATGGCGCAGCGCCTCGTCGATCGCCGCAAAGCTGCCGGGCTTTCTCAGGAGGCGCTTGCCGCCCAGCTGGGTGTGAGTCGTCAGGCTGTCAGTAAATGGGAACGCAGCGAGTCCTCACCCGATACCGATAACCTCATTGCGCTCGCCGCGCTGTATGGTGTGTCGCTGGATGAGTTGTTGTATGGGGAAGCGGCTAGTGATGCCGATAGCTCAGAGGACGGCAGCACCGAAACGGTGGATGAGGCTAAAGAGGCCGAAGATTCTGCCGAGCACGCCGATTGCGGCGACAAACCACTTGTCGATATTTCCCTCGCGCGTGGCATCCACGTCATTGATCCCAATAAAGGCGAGGAAGTCCATGTTGGCTGGAACGGCATCCATGTGACCAACGAGCGCAAGGGCGAAGAGGTGCATGTGGGGCCGGACGGCGTGCATGTCGATACGCTTGAGGACGATGGACATAGCATGCATACCAATGACGACGGCACCGTCACCATCGACGGCGAGACGTTCTCCAGCTGGAAGGAAGCACACGACAAGCTCGACCATCATGGCAAGCATTTCCACACCAAGGTCGGACGTGCATGGAACAAATTCCCCTTCCCCGCGCTTGTCACTCTCGCCTATCTGGTGCTCGGCATTGTCTACGGCACATGGGCTACGGGACTCTTCCTCGTCTTTTTGATTCCCGTCTATTACGCGCTTGGCGACTTTATCGACCAACGCCACTTATCTAAGCTGATCGATGTCGTCTATTCAGTCGGTGCCGAGGCATGGTTCCTCTACATGTGGCTCTGCCTGGAACAACCCCATCCCGCCTGGGTAATCCTCATCACCATCCCGGTCGTAAAAGCACTCATGCGCTGGTGCCGCAAACAATGGAAGCACCGCAAGCGAGCCTAAACCATCCCAGCCCGACAGCAGCATCCAACTAGTACTCCCCCGCCCATCCCCCTAAGTTGCGGTGATATAGTTCCGGTTTTAGCCCTGAGTAATCGAGTTTAGGAACTATTCCACCGCAACTTACGAATGGTCGGAGCGGCTACAGCACAAGCGTCGGCGTTCGTTTGATGGTCCGCCACGAAAAGGGGCCATCTACTACGTTCAACTCGATGAGGCCAACCATGATCGCCTTTTTCGAAAATCGATAGGCCTTCTACCTGCGGTTTTATTTTTCGTTTTCCCGGCATGGTTGAGGGTATCCAATTAAACGTAGTAGATAGGCCCGTTTTGTGGCATACGACCCATTCAAGCCCAATCTCGAAGGCTAAAGAGAGCCTCTCATCCACCCCTGCGGGCAAAAGATAGCAAAGTAACAAACGCCGGGTCGCCCGTAGGTGCCCGGCGTTTGCCCAGATAAAACCTGCCAAAATAAACCTGTCCCTTTTTGGCAGGTTACTCGGCGCTCTTGAGGGCGCCGACCATGTCGATCTTGTTGAGGGTACGATTGGTGGCGAGGTTGACGATAAACGTAAAGCCAAAGGAAAGCACCACGGCGAGCACGTAGCTTAGCGGCTCGACCTCGACGTCAAAGTACAGCGACGGCATCTGCAAAATGTAGGTAAAGCTCTCGGCCAGCAAGCCACCCAGCGGCACGCCCAGTGCGGTGCCAATCGCCGTGAGGACCAACGTCTCCTTGTTGACGTAGTGGTGCACCTCGCCGCGACGGAAGCCCAGCACCTTAATGGTCGCCAGCTCGCGCTCGCGCTCGGAGATATTCGTGTTGGACAGCGTAAACACCACCACAAACGATAGGCACGCTGCCATAAAGGTCACGAGCACCACGACAGAATTGATAATCGTAAAGTTCGCCTCGTAGTTCTGCCAATGTTCGGCCGTGCTCGAGATGGTGAGCCAACCGTCGCTCTTAATTTTCTTGCTAAACGCAATCTGGTCGGCCGACGAACCCTTAAGCAGCACAAAGACGCCGTTGAGGCGTGCGCTTCGACCGAACGCACGCTCATAGGTACTCTGCGTCATGTAAAGCGTGTTGCCCAGATAGTTGAGCGAGATGTCGCTGACTTTGACCTTGGCAACATTGAGCGACGAATCCTGGACGTGTGCTGTATCGCCCGGCTGAATCCCCAGCACCAGCTGCGAGCTCTTGCTTAAATACACGTCCCCGTCACGCAGGGCGAGCGGTTCTTTGGACTCATCCTCAAGGCGAACGTAGTCGTCCAGATCGTTCGTGCGGTCATCGGGCACCACGATCAGCTGTACGGTCTCACTCTTGCCGCCAAACGTAAAAGTGACGTTGTCGGTCATGATTGGCAGCGTCGAAGTCACGGTCACGTCGGAATCCTTGGCCGCGCTTCGCTCGTCGAGAGCCGCACACGTCTGCGAAAAATCGTCGGGATTGGCAACCGCCAACAGGTCATAGCGCGTGACGTGGCCGTACTGCTTGGGCGAAAGCGCCACCGACGTATCGCGGATGCCCATGCCGCAGATCACGAGCGCCGTGCAGCCGGCGATACCGAAGATGGTCATAAAGGCACGCTTTTTATAGCGGAATAGGTTGCGTGCTGCCACCTTGTTCAAAAAGCCCATACGGCGCCAGATAAAGCCGATGCGCTCGAGCAAGATACGCGAGCCGGCGCGCGGGGCCTTGGGACGCATGAGCGAGGCTGGGGTCTCGGCCATCTCGTGGCGGCAGGCGATAATCGTGGCGCCCACCACGCCCACGGCAAACAGCGCCACCGAAACGATTGAGGACACGATATCGTACGAAAGCAGCATCTGGGGCAGCGAGTACATATCGTCGAACACCGTAAACAGGAACAGCGGCAGGCCCACAAATCCGATGATGTTGCCGAGCACGCCGCCGATCAGACACGCCCACAGTGCGTAGTCTACGTATTTGGACAGGATACGCCCGCGCGAATAGCCGAGTGCTTTGTACAGGCCGATGAGCGTGCGCTCCTCCTCGACCATGCGCGTGGCGGTGGTAAGGCTGATGAGCACGGCGACGATAAAGAAGATAAACGGGAACACGGTGGCGATGGCCTCGATCGAAGAACTGTCGCTCTCGACGCTCGAGTAGCTTGCGATGTTGCCGCGGTCCTGGATGTACCAAGTGCATTCGCCCAGATCGGAAAGCTCGGCGCGGGCATCGGCGAATTGCTGATCGGCGGCGGCGCGGCGCTGGTCCAACTCGGCCTGAGCCTGGACGCGCTCCTCGCTGCCCTCGGCCATACGGTCGATGTTGCCCTGTTCAATCCCAAAGAGCATATTCGTTTGGCGCTCGGCCGCATCCAAGCTTGCCGGCGTGTCGACCGTCAACTCCTGAGCGCGCGCCTTCTCGCGCTCCTCGCGGATCTTCTCGATATTGCCCTTGACCTCATTGATCTTAGCCGCGTAGGCATCTGAATAGGAATTGAGGCTCTTGGCTCCCTCGACGATCACGTGGACTGCGGAGTAGGAAGAAGATGTCGCGGCATCCTCGCTCACATAGAACTTGTAGTCCGCGGCCGAGGCGGCACGGAAGGCGTTGACCGTCGAGTCGGAGCTCACGTCGGTGGGATCGAGAACCTCGGCCGTGATGGTGTAATCGCCCGCGGCAAACTGGTCCTTGGCGCTTTGGTTCGACGAACTCGCGTCATTGGCAGCAAAACTCACCGTATCGCCGAGCTTTTTGCCCGAAGCCTTCAGGAACTTCGAAGTCACCGCGACCTCATCGGCACTCTCGGGCAAATCGCCGTTCACCAGCACCGGCTGATCGATGTTCTCCTTGGAGAGACTTTGCACGACCACGCGCTCGCGCGTTGTGCCCACGGCGGTGTAAGCGGTCTCGGTGTAGATGCCCTCGGCCGTCTCGACGCCGTCGACCTCTTGAATGGCCGCAAGATCGTCGCGCGTAAGGCCACAGGTCGACTGTACGTTAATGTCATAGACGTTCTGCTGGTCAAAATAAGCGTCGACCGAATCGCGCAAATCCTCGCAGCCCGCCTTAAGGCCGCACATCACGCTCACGCCAAGCGCGGTGATGACCACGATGGACAAGAAGCGCTTAAGACTGCCGCGGATTGTGCGGTAGATGCCACGGCGAAATACCGTCGGCACCATATCGTTTGAGCTTTGGGCGGTACGATAGGTCGTAAAATCCTGCTCGTGCTCCATGTTCCGCGCGTCGCGGCGTTGGCTGTTTTGGCGGTCCTGGTCCATGGGCGCTACCACTCGATCGTCTCGATAGGCACGGGATTTTGCTGGACCGTCTCGCTCTCCACGCGACCACTCTTAAAGCGGATCAGGCGATCAGCCATGGGCGCGAGCGCGGAGTTGTGCGTGATGATGATGACCGTAATGCCCTGCTTGCGGCAGGTATCCTGCAGCAGCTGCAAGATCTGCTTGCCGGTTTTATAGTCGAGCGCGCCCGTGGGTTCGTCGCATAAAAGAAGCTTGGGGTTCTTGGCCAGTGCGCGGGCAATGGACACGCGCTGCTGCTCGCCGCCCGAAAGCTGCGCGGGGAAGTTGGCGAGGCGCTCGCCCAGGCCAACCTGGCGAAGCGTCTGTTCGGCATCGAGCGAATCGGGGCAGATCTGAGCTGCAAGCTCAACGTTTTCGAGCGCCGTCAGGTTGGGAACCAGATTGTAGAACTGAAAGACAAAGCCGACGTCGGCGCGGCGGTACTCCACAAGCTGCGCCTCGTTGGCAGAGCTCACGTCGCGCCCGTCCACTGTCACGGAGCCGGAGGTTACCGTATCCATGCCGCCTAGGATGTTGAGCGCCGTAGTCTTGCCGGCGCCCGAAGCGCCCAGGATAATGGCGAGCTCACCGCGCTCAACGGTAAAGCTCGCGCCGTCGAGCGCATGGATGCGGGCATCGCCCTCGCCGTATGCTTTGATGACGTCTTTGAATTCGATATAGGCCATCGATCGGTTCCCATCTGGTCGGATAACTCTTTAGTATTACCCATTTCACGCCGACCAAAAAGGGACAGGTTCATTTTGGCAGGTTTTATATGGGGAAACGACAGCCATAGATGAGGCGCCGGGGAGGCAGAGAAATCATCGACGGGGTCAGGCCGACCGCCAAACACAACGCACGCATCTCTATCTGTCAGCCGAATCATTCGAACAGCTGTTCGTTTTTATGATATGATTCCACTATCTAAACAGGCCAATACGCAGAAAGGCGGCCAACATGTCGTTCGACTTTAAGAAGGAATGCAAGGAGCTCTACAAACCTGCAAGCAAGCCGAGTATCGTAACTGTCCCGCCTATGAGCTACGTTGCCGTTCGCGGAAAGGGCGACCCAAATACCGAAGGTGGCGAGTATCAAAACGCCCTGCCACTGCTTTACGGCATCGCCTATACCGTCAAGATGTCGAAGAAAGGCTCAAGGAGTATCGAGGGCTATTTCGACTTTGTAGTACCGCCGCTCGAGGGATTCTGGTGGCAAGACTCCCCGAGCGGCGACATCGATTATGTACGCAAGGACGATTTCAACTTTATCTCGTGCATCCGCCTGCCCGATTTCGTCACCCTAGATGACTTTGACTGGGCAGTCGCGGAAGCCACGACCAAAAAGAAACTGGACTTTTCTGCCGTCGAGCTGCTTAAAGTTGACGAGGGTCTCTGCGTTCAATGCATGCACACCGGGCCCTACGACAACGAACCGGCGACCGTAAACGCTATGAATGAATACACGACCGAGCAGGGCTATGTCCCCGACTTCTCAGACACCCGTTTCCATCACGAAATCTATCTCTCCGATCCGCGCAAATGTGCACCGGAGAAACTTAAGACTGTGGTTCGTCATCCTATCAAGCGCGCCGAATAGCATGGAGCGTCATTTCACGCGCTAGGTTTTAAGCCAGTCAACCAGCCGCCACCTAGGCCGTCCGGTAATTATCCTGACGCGGCCCGTCGCATCTTATAAGTTTGTTTTGCTAAAGCTGGAAAGCCTCTCAACGATGCGCAACTCCAGCTCTTTTTCTATCAAGAGGCTTAAATGAAATACCGGAAGTCGCGGATATCCATCAACGAACAAATAGCACTATTGACAGAAAACAAGGGTCTTAATGCTCTGATCAAAGCGAACTCGAGCGAGCTTTGGTCGAAGTCGACCACTACAGACTGTCGGCCTACTGGTTTCCCTACAAAACCAAATGCAAGTCCGGGATTACCATCTTTCGCGAAGGCACAGCATTCGAAACCATCATCTACACGTATGAATTTGACCGAGCCCTCCGGCAGTTAATGTTTGATGCGGTCGGCAGAATTGAGATCTACCTCAGAAGCAGAATTGCCTATCTTGCCTCTGAGGAACGCGGGCCTTTCTGTTACCCAGATGTCGCCATAACGAGGCTCAACTCGGCATGTCCATCGCGCTTTGCGCCGCGCTGGGCTGCGCAGCCGTCTTTGGCAGCGCCACCAATACGCTGCTCGCGCCGATCCTTATTGGCTGCGAAGTCTTCGGCTTTGGTGACTTGCCGAAGTTCTTTATTGTCTGCGTCGTGGCTTACCTGTTCAACATGGATAAGTCGATCTACGCCCTGCAGCAGCGGGCGTAGATGGATGTCCAAGCAGGTGGTCTCAACCGGAAACGGCGTCTTGGCTATGCAAAGTGCCCTGGCGCTATTCCTCGTACGCGCCCTCAAGCCGAAGCAGCCACTCCTTGCGATCGAGCCCGCCGGCATATCCGTTAAGCGAGCCGTCGGCGGCAACCACGCGATGGCACGGCACGATAATCGAAATGGGATTACGCGCGACCGCGGCCCCCACGGCACGGGGAGACACAACGGGTGCTTCGTTTCCCGGTACACGATGTCGAGCCGCAACACGCTGGGCGATCTCACCATACGTAGCGACCTCGCCACGCGGGATAGAAAGCAGCTCAAACCAAACCTCGCGCTGAAACGCCGTACCAATCATATGCAACGGCGGCGTAAACCGAGGCTCCTGCCCCGCAAAATAAGCATTCAGCCAAGCCCAAGAACGCTCAAGCACCGAAGAAGCCGCGCCATTTGCCGGACTCACCGAAGACATCCCACCGGTACCAGAAACCGCATCGGCACCTACGACATACTCCGCATCCTCTTTGAGCAGCGTAGAGCCAAAGTGCTCCTGACCCTCAAACCAAAGCCCCGTCAAACCGCGGCCATCAGCGGCAAGCAAGATTTCGCCCAAAGGCGAAGCAAACGTTGTCGTGACCACCAGCGGCTCCTTTCAAAACTCCGCAACATAATACCGCGAATTGTGCAGACAACCCCGCAGATACGTCTGGGCGGGCCCGATTGTCCAAGGGAGGGAGTTTTTCCTCTCAATATCGGCCGATACCGAGTCACAACGCCCAAAACGATGTCCGGCAAAAACGTGGGTGAATGGTTTTCCGAGAAGTGAACGAGTAAAACTAGGGCCCCGAAGCATCCGCATTTTTTAATTGCAAAACAGCAGGATTCATGCGATAAAACCGCAGGAAATGGCGGCCAAAATATCCTGATGCTTCAAGGGTCCAAAATAGGTCGTTCACTTCCCGGAAAACCATTCACCTTCGATTCGCACCAACCCCTAAGCCCTCACAAGCAGCAAACGCAGGCGCGCCAAAGTTACCGCCTCAACCCCAAAGTCACCCAAGGCAGCAGGCGCAACGCGCCGCAGCTGCCGGCCGCGCCCCCACAGTCCCCAAGGCGGCAGGCGCGAAGCGCCGAGGCCGCTGCCG
>CABRDB010000053.1 GCA_902469555.1 uncultured Collinsella sp.
CACCCGTGCCGCCTGCCGCGCCCGTCCCGATGCCGCCAACGCCCGAAGCCGCCCGCACGGCCTCCGAGCGCTTCAACGCCACGCGGATCCGTGCGAACAGCTCCTCAATCGCAAACGGCTTGGTCAGGTAATCGTCGGCGCCGGCATCGAGCCCGGCCACCTTGTCCATCACGGCATCGCGCGCGGTGACCATTATCACCGGCACATCCTTGTGCTTGCGGACGCGCCGCAGGACCTCCATGCCGTTGAGCTGCGGCAACAGCACATCGAGCAGAATAAGATCGTAGTTGCGCTCCAGCGCCAGGTCCACGGCGGTGCGGCCATCGGCGGCGTGTTCCACCTGGTAGCCCTCGTGCTCCAGCTCGAGCGTCACAAAGCGGGCGATTTTCTCCTCGTCCTCTACGATCAGGATCCGTGCCATGCGTGCCCCCGTCTGCGATTACTTGTCGTCGTTCAGATTTTGCTTGATGTCGTCCGCGGCATCGGCGGCGTGATTCATAAGGTTGTTGATACTGCCGGGCACGTCGCCGTCGCTGTCGATGCGGTAGCGCATGCCAAAGAACAGGCCAATCAGCATCAGCCAAATCGTAGCGCCCCAGGCAAACAGGGCGATGATGGGGATCAGGATGGGGATGTTGAGGATGATCGCATCGCGGCGCGTGGCGATAAACTTGGTGTCCAGGCTCAGGCGGAAGAGCTTTTTGAGGTACTCCCACACGCTGTCCATCTTCTTGGAGAAGTCGGTCTTTTCGCTCGACTTTTCGTAGGCGGCCTGCGCGGCGACCATCTCGGCCGAGGGCTCGTCGACCGGCGCGGACTCGGTGGCGGCGTGCGCCGATGTGGTCTGCGTCTTGCCCTGCGACTCGAGCCAAATGATGGCGTCCAAAACGTTGCCGTCGGCAGCGTCGAGCGCCGCCTTGGCGTCGGTGTAGCTCACATTGCACTTGGTGCGGATGGTTTCAACTTTTTCGAGGTCGTCCATGACCTGTCCCTTCGTTCGATGGGCGCGACGCCGGGCGATCTGCCCGGGCGCGAGCGTAGCGTTCGGCGGCCTGTATGGCGCCGCCCCGCCCTTGTTCGAACTCTATAGTGCAGGTTATAGATTAAGCGATTCTTGAGCCAAGATTAATGTTGGATGATTTTTTGGGTAGCGGTGGGAAAAGTATTAGACCTCGATAGCGGGGGATGTGGTGCCGGTGCAAAACGGCGTCAAAGGTTGGTCGAGCAGGCGGTTTCTCCATTGATGTCCGCACAGCATGTGACACTTACCCTGCCGCCCCGCTCTGCCGCGGCGGCATGCGTCTGAACAACGACCCTCTAAGGAGTTCGATACCGATGAGTGACAACGCAAAGCATCTCGCAAAGAAGTGCGTAAAGGACGCGGGGCCGTGCCTCGCGCTGTGCGTAGCCGGCGCAGCGGTCGCGCTGCTGGCTGTTCTGGGGCCGTTCGACGTGCTCCGAAGTGCCAGCTTTCTGCATGTTTGCATGGCTCTTGCCGGCGCCACGATGACCGGCGGCGTGCTCGATCTGATCTTTTGGGTGTTTGACCCGTTTGGATGGAAGAGCGAGGGGTAGGTCCCAAAGGATGGAAGGGCTGGAACGGTTGACTTAGTGATCGTGCAGAATGTGGGCTAGCGACTTACAGGGAAGTGGTGATCCGATGACGGTCTATGTGACGGGCGATATTCACGGCGGCGTCGACATGCAAAAGCTTCGCGACTGGGATCTTGGGGATGGTCTGACAAGTGACGACTATCTCATCATCGCGGGCGACTTTGGCTTTCCGTGGGATTTCTCTGCCGAGGAATGTGCCGACATTGCCTGGCTGGAGTCGCGCCCCTATACCGTGCTGTTTGTCGACGGCAACCACGAGCGTTTCGATCACTGGTCGGAGCGCCCCATGGAGCTGTGGCACGGCGGCCTGACGCAGCGTCTGTCGGACACCTCGCCCATCCGACGCCTGACGCGCGGTGAGGTTTTTGAGCTCGACGGCTCAACGATCTTTACCATGGGCGGCGCCACGAGCGTGGATAAGGAATACCGCATTCCGTATTCCAGCTGGTGGCCGCAGGAGCTGCCGGACGAGCGCAACTTTGAGGAGGCGCGGGCAAAGCTCGACAGCGTGGGTTGGAAGGTCGACTATGCGATCACCCATACCTGCTCCACGCGCATGCTTTCGCCCACGCTTTACCCGGCACCTGGCTGGAATTATCCCGATGTCGATCGACTCACCACGTTTTTCGACGAGCTGGAGGACCACCTGGACTACAAGCGCTGGTACTACGGGCATTTTCATCGTGACGCCAACCCAGCCGAGTGCCACACCGTGCTCTACGACTGTATTGTCCGCCTGGGCGACGAACTCCAGCCCTGGGATGTCGCGTAGGGGCGGGGTGGCTGGCTACTCGACCGTTACAGTGATGTTTTCCCGATGCGTGCGGATAACATCCCAGCTAAAGTGCTCGACCAGCTGCTCGGCAGAGCGCGGTGTGGCGTCCGGCGCGATGCCTGTTTGCCCGGCGAGCCAGCCCAGTAGTGCCTCGGGCGCGCCAAAGCGGGTGCGGAGCTCGCCCAGGTCCAGGTCGCGGTCGCGCTTGGAAAGGCGGCGGCCATCCGGCGACATGAGCAGCGGAATGTGCGCGTAGTGCGGCGTGGGAAGTTCCAGCAAATGCTGCAGGTAGATTTGGCGCGGCGTGGAGCCCAGCAGATCGCATCCGCGCACGACCTCGGTGACGCCCATGGCAGCGTCGTCGACCACCACGGCTAGCTGGTAGGCAAAAACGCCGTCGCTGCGGCGCACCAAAAAGTCGCCGCATTCGGTGGCGAGTGCTTCGCATTGGGCTCCATACGTGCGGTCCACGAATTCGATCACATCGTTTGCGAGGTCGTCGACGGCGGGTACGCGCAGGCGCGTGGCCGGAGCGCGCAGGGCGCTGCGGCGGGCAACCTCCTCGGCAGAAAGGTCTCGGCAGGCGGCGCGGTAGATGGGCGTGCCGTCGCTCGCGTGCGGCGCGCTCGCGGCGTGGAGTTCGGCACGCGTGCAAAAACAGGGATAGGTGAGGCCGGCGTCTTGCAGCTGACGCAGGGCGTCCTCGTACAGATCCAGGCGATCGTGCTGGTAGTAGGGGCCTTCGTCCCACTCCAGTCCCAGCCAGGCCAGGTCGTCAATCAATTGAGTGGCAAGTTCCGGGCGCTTGCAGCGATCGTCCAGGTCCTCGATGCGCAGCACGATGCTGCCGCCTTGGCTGCGGGCCGAAAGCCACGAGCACAGGCAGCTGAACACGTTGCCCAAGTGCATGCGGCCCGAGGGCGACGGGGCAAAGCGGCCCACGACGGGGGTGGGCGCTGCCGTTGCTGGTGCGTCCGCGGCGTGTGTTGCTATGTTGCGTGCGTTGATATCCATGCGGACGAGTATAGCGCGGGGCTTGGCAGGGAAGGCGTTGCTGCGCTCACAAGTTGGCGGCGGTACGCATTGCGCACGGTGGGTTTGCGGCTCAAGGTCTCGATCGCTGCGTACCGACTTAGCCTCACAAACGACAGAAACCCCGGCAGCTCTTCGCAACTGCCGGGGTTTCCGCGGAAAAGGGGGACATGATCCTCGAGCGAACGGCAAAGGGGCAAACCGTTTTCGCTCAACTGCTTTATGCCCCTCGGCTGGCGGCTCAATCAGCGCGTGCCGCGCCCACACAAAGCCGCTACACCTGTGACGGAGCTGTGAAGTGGTATCTATTGCCGGGGCGGGCTATGCCAAGGGTGTCCCTAATGACTAGTCATTTAAGAACGTCCCCAATGACTAGCTGCCGGGGTGCTGGTGTGACTTTCATCCCGTTTGGCGCTCCGGTCGCCTAGATGTTCGCCATGCGTACCCGCAAACGTGGGACAATGGCGCTGTTGGTTTTACAGACAAAGGATGTGCCTATGAACACCCTCGCCGCCAAAGTCAGCCGGCAGCGCCACCTGTTTGCGCGATTCGCTTCCGTCTGCGTGCTCGTCACGCTTGCGTTGTTGCTGCTGCCTGTCGCCGCGCACGCCGACGGTTATTCCATGACCCAAACCTATATCAGTGCCACGGTTGAGGCCGATGGATCGCTGACCGTTGTCGAGGGACGCCAGTTTGATTTCGACGACGACATCAACGGCGTGTTTTGGGAGATCAATACGGGCACCAACCAGCAGGGCGGCACGGCGGGCGTCGACGTGCTGAGTGTCGAGGAAGAGGACACCGCGTTTAACAAAGTCGATAGCGCGAACAAGGGCGATTCTGGCGTCTACACGGTCGAGCAGACCAGTGACGGCGTAAGGATTAAGGTGTTCAGCCCCCACGAGAGCGGCGACAGCGCGATCTATTTTGTGAGCTACACCATGACCGGTGCGGTTATGAACTGGGCCGATACCGCCGAGCTCTACTGGAAGTTCGTGGGCGACGGCTGGTCTGCGGATTCCGACGATGTCGAGATGGAAGTGCGCTTCGCAAATGCCGCTGCCGGGACGGCGGCCGTCAAGGGCGATAATTTCCGCGCATGGGGCCACGGCCCGCTGACGGGCGATGTATCGCTCGATGCGGACGAACCCATGGTCACCTATACCATTCCCTGTGTGCATCAGGGCGAATTCGCCGAGGCACGCATCGCCTTCCCTAGCGACTGGGTGCCGCAGCTTACCGCCTCGGGCGAAGAGCGCATGTCAACGATCATGAGCGAAGAGAAGGAATGGGCTGACGAGGCTAACGCCCGCCGCGCTCACGCTCGCATGATTGCCAATGCACTTGCCGTGCTAAGTGTTGTCGCGGCGTTGGCCTTTACCGGCACAATCGTTGTGCTTAAGCTGCGCCGCCGTAAGCCCAAGCCGCTTTTCCAGGACGAATATTTCCGCGATGTGCCTTCGGCCGACCATCCCGCCGTGCTTTCGGCTCTCATGAGCTGGAACGAGGTGCCCGATCAGGCATATATCGCCACGCTTATGAAGCTCACCGACGACCGTGTGATCAAGCTGGAGCAGGCGACCGTGACCAAGGCCAAGAAGGGCCTGTTGGGGCGTGAAAAAGAAGAGCAGACGTATCGCGTGACGGTGAGTGATGCGGGCTGGAAGTCGGCCAAGGGCATTGACCGCATGGTGCTCAAGGTCTTCTTTGCCGGTGCTAAGCCCGACGAGAACGGTGATCGCTCGCGCACGTTTGACGAGCTGCAGCACTACGTCAAGCAGCACGCTACGCCCGTGGGCGACAAGCTCGAGGACTATCAGAACACCGTTAAGGGCAAGTTGGCCGATAGCGAGTACGTTGCCTCGGACGGCATTGTCGCAATGGTGTTTTGCCTGGTTCTTGGTATTCTGATCGCCTTTATTCCCGTGGGATCCATCTTCTTTACCGATGGCGCACAGGCGAACATTACCGCCGCGGTTATCTCGGTGCCGATTGTGCTGGTGGGTATCGGCGTGGGCCTTACGTTCCGCCGCTTTACGCCGGAGGGCGCCGAGGTGGCGGCTCGCTGCAAGGCACTTAAGCATTGGCTCGAGGACTTCACTCGTCTAAAGGAAGCCGTCCCCGGCGATCTGGTGCTGTGGAACAAGCTGCTGGTGATGGGCGTGGCGCTGGGTGTTTCCAAGGAAGTGCTGCGTCAGCTTGCCGAGGCCGTGCCGCCCGAGGTGCGCGAGGCCGACGGCTTCTATGACAATTATCCCTGCTACTGGTGGTACTACCATCATTACGGTATCGAGTCTCCGCTCGATTCGTTCGACGACGTGTATCACGAGAGCATCCGTGAGCTGGCGTCGAGCTCCGACAGCTCGGGCGGCGGCGGAGGCGGCGGCTTCTCTGGCGGCGGAGGCGGCGGCGTCGGCGGAGGCGGCGGCGGAACGTTCTAACGGTCGTAAATTATGGGATGGGCTTTTCTCGACAGCCGTCGGGGAAAGCCCATCCCCTTTTTACGCGCTACCTACGAAGACTGTCCCCAGCAACTAATCATTTAAGAACGTTTCCAACGACTAGGTGCGGTTGCTGCCAAGGAGTGTCCCGGGGTGCCGGCACAAAAGGAACGTCCCTAACTGCTGGGTTTAGGCTGTTAGGTCGAGTTCGTAGAGAAAGCTTTCGCGCGGCATGGCGTGACGGCGCTCTTCGCGGTTGGCGCGGTGCGTGGCCGTGCGCTTAAAGCCGTGCAGCTCGTAGAACTTCCACGAGCAGTTGGAGTCGGTGTACAGGTGCGCCCTCGTCGCTCCAAGCGAGGACAGGTGCGAGACGGCGGCATCGAGCAGAACCGTGCCAACGCCCAGGCCATGGACATCGCGATCCACGGCAAGCAGCGTGACCTCGTTGTCGTGCGGCAACGGGCTGCTCTCGAGCAGGCGGTTGTTGGTTCGGATGGTTGCGCGCACAAACGAGAGATACTCGGCGCACGCATCGGGCTCTAGCTCACGCATCTGCGATAGCAGCGCGCGTTCGGTATCCATCCAATGCTCGTTGATAGTGGCGCCGGAGCTCTGTCCCGCACGCGCGAGCGAAATGCCACGCGCCTGACCGTCGATTACGGCAACCTGTGAAAACGTCGACGACGAAAGGCAATAGGCGAGGTCGCACGCGGCCTCAAGGCGGTTGTACTCATCGTTATCCGAATTGTTATGCCAAAGCTGCTGCAGAATCAGCGCGATGGCGTCGAAGTCTTCGGTATCAAACGGTCGGTAGAGAACCCGCGAGACCATGGTGCCTCTTTCTTTTGCGGATGCATATCGAGCACAGTTCTACCACGCCATTGGCATCTAATTATGGTGCCCCTGTGTTCCATGAACTCACCGTGCCCGGTGCCATGCCCATCCCCTCCGCTCGCAAACTTTTTCTGCACATGCGCCCGTTGCGGGGTGCATCGATGCGCTCGATGCGCTACATTAAATCAGTATTTTCAATGCCGCTGCGCGAGCGCTGCAGATCGACGTATCACCGACTCACAGAGCACGGCGGCGTACCAGACAGGAGGACTGCATGGGATCTGATGTGAAGATCGCACGCGCGTTGATCTCGGTTACCGATAAGACGGGCGTCGTCGATTTCGCACGGACGCTGGTTGACGACTTTGGCGTCGAGATCATCTCTACGGGCGGCACGGCTCGTGCCATCGAGGACGCGGGCGTTCCCGTAACCCCCATCGAGGAGTTCACGGGCTATCCCGAGATGATGGACGGCCGCGTTAAGACCCTGCACCCCAAGGTTCATGGCGCGCTGCTGGCCCGCCGCGATTCCGAGCAGCACATGCAGGAGGCGGCTCAGCACGGCATTAAGCTGATCGATCTGGTCGTCGTCAACCTGTACGAGTTCGAGAAGACCGTCGCCAACCCCGAGGTCACCTTCGCGGACGCCATCGAGCACATCGACATCGGTGGCCCCTCCATGCTGCGCTCTGCCGCCAAGAACGCCACGAGCGTTACCGTCATTTCCGACCCGGCCGACTATGATGCCGTCCTGGCCGAGATGCACGAGACCGGTGGTTGCACCACGCTTTCCACCCGTCGTCGCCTGCAGGTGAAGGTCTACCAGACCACCGCCGCCTACGACACGGCCATCTCCCGCTGGCTCGCCGCCCAGGCAAGCGACGTGGCGGACACCTCTGCCAAGCTCGAGATTTCGCTGGAGAAGGTCGACGACCTGCGCTATGGCGAGAACCCGCAGCAGAAAGCCACAGTCTATCGCTTTGCCGAGGGCTGCGAGAACACCGCGAGCTCGCAGTTCCCGCTCGTGGGCTCCAAGCAGATCCAGGGCAAGCCGCTCAGCTACAACAACTATCTGGATGCCGACGCCGCTTGGAACCTGGTCCGCGAGTTCGACGAGCCGGCCTGCGTAATCCTCAAGCACCAGAACCCCTGCGGTTCCGCCGTTGCCGAGGACATCACGGCTGCCTACGACCGCGCTTTTGCCTGCGATCCCAAGAGCGCCTTCGGCGGCATCATCGCCTGCAACCGCGAGGTTCCCTTTGATCTGGTTGAGCACTTTGCCGATCAGAACAAGCAGTTCGTCGAGGTCATCATCGCCCCGAGCTACACCGCCGAGGCGCTCGAGCGCATGGCCAAGCGCCCCAACCTGCGCGTGTTGGCGACCGGCGGCGTGGACCACGGCGCTCAGGTGGAGCTGCGCTCCGTCGACGGCGGCATGTTGGTGCAGGAGGTCGACCACGTGACCGAGGATCCCGCGACCTTTACGTTCCCCACCGACCGCAAGCCCACCGACGCCGAGATGGCCGAGCTCGAGTTTGCCTGGAAGGTCTGCAAGGGCGTTAAGTCCAACGCCATCCTGGTCTCCAAGGGTAAGGCCGGCATTGGCATGGGCCCGGGTCAGCCTAACCGCGTTGACTCTGCGCTACTTGCCTGCGAGCGCGCCGAGGACTTCTGCGAGCGCGAGGGCGTGGAGAAGGGCGGCTTTGCCTGCGCAAGCGACGCGTTCTTCCCGTTCCGCGACAACGTCGACGTGCTTGCCGCACACGGCGTGACCTGCATCATCCAGCCCGGCGGCTCCAAGCGCGATGACGAGAGCATTCAGGCCTGCAACGAGCATGGTATTGCTATGGTGTTTACCGGCGCCCGCCACTTTAGGCACTAAGTTTCGCCCCGAAACAAAATAATCTCTGCAAAAGACGGTCGCTCCGTTTGGAGGGCCGTCTTTTTGGTATAAGAGGACGGAATGACTAACACGAAAGGTATGACCATGCCCCAGATTGATGATGCCGAGCTGTTTGGCAATGCCGAGGATCAGCGTGCGTACGAGGACTTTTGCGCCAATCAGGAGGCGGTCGAGAAGTTTACGCTCGACAAGCCCGCGCTTATCTGCCGCTGGCGCATGTCCAACAAAAAGGTGCCCATGCTCAACCGCCACATTCGTGCGCTGTCCGAGCGCTTGGTGCAGGGCGAGCCGCTTACCCATAACATGCTCAGTTGGGCCAAGCAGCACGTTGAGTGGTCGCTTGCCGAGGGCGATTACACTGCGCACGACGGCGTACTCATGCTAGTGATCGACGTTAACGGCAACGCCGCCATGACGGTGGGGGAGTACGAGCCGCTCGCCGATACGTCGGCCAAGGCGCTACGTGCCCGCTCCGCCGAGGCCCGCTCCGAGGCCGACGAAACCGGCGTGGCGCCCGAGCTGCTCGCCGCCGTCGATAACGGCGAGCTTGCCTTTGTGGCGCCAGCGGACGAGTGCCTGTGCGGCACGGCGACGCTCATTGAGCAGCTGGCCCAGACCAAGGGCATCCCGGTCACGCGCGTAGATATTCCCGCACAGCTCAAGGGCGCCTTGTTCCTGGTGAGCGACGAGCACGGCGTGGTCCCCGCAACCGAGGCCGACGCCGCCGAGGCCGACGCCGCCACGGTCGCCTTCTTCGCTGAAGGCTACGAAAAGCTCCGTGCCCGCCGCTCCTAACCTCAAGGCGGGGTGGGCTTACTGAAGCGAGCGAGCGCGTTCGATTGCGTAGGCGAGCGACAGCTGCTCCATCTCCGGGGCGCATTTGTAGCTCAGTCCGGTGAGAACTGTCACCTTATCGAGGCGATATCGAATCGTGTTCGGGTGCTGGCCAGTCTGCTTGGCGGTTTGCTCGATACGTCGGCCGTTCTCGATGAATGCAGCGAGCGTGGATTCCAGTTCGCTGCCATGCTCACTGTCGTGCTCGCGTATCGGCGAGAGAATCGCCTCCGAGAACGATCGCATCTCCGGGGTTTCCGCAAAAGGCATCACGGTTCTCAGGATGCCGAGCTGCGTATAGCGCACGGGACCCTCGGCTCGTTGACAAGATAGGCGCTGTGCGTAAATCGCCTGCGAGATCGCCTGCGCCACCGCCTCGTCTCCAAACAGAATATCGCTGATGCCGAGCCCTTCCGCTCCGCCATCGATGTCGCTAGCCTCGATGAGCTCCGTGAGCGCCTGCACGATTCGCTCTACATCGAGCGTCTGTTCCGAGTCACTTGTCGCTACGAATAACAAACCTCCGTCGTAGGGTGCCAGCATGTTGTGGCATCCGGCGAGGGTCGATTTTGCACAGAGACGTTCGATTTGCAAAAACGTACGCGGGTCGAGGGGCTCTGCAAACGATGCGAACAGGGCGACCGCTTCGTCCAGAAATGACGGGTTGAGACCTCGGATGCGTCGGCAGATGGACTCGGGCGATACGTCTGTCCTCAGGGCATCGATCTCGCGCTGCGCGAAGTCGATGGACGTGAGCTGCTCGATATGCCGTTTGACCTCATAGATGACGCTGTCAAAGAACAGTGAGTCGTCGGTCGTGAGAAAGACCGGGTAGTGCCGCGCGTTGGCGTAGCGGATAGCTTGGTCGGGAATCGGGATGTGCAGGACGTTTTTGATGATGAGACCGCTCGTTCCCTTGGCGACGAGGTATTTCACGGCTTCAGTGATGAGGTACGGGTCGTCCTTTGCATAGAGGAAAGTGCTGAGGACGATTTCGTCTGAGCTGAAGTTGACGCGCTGGTACTTGTTCTTGAGGCCGGGCATGAGTTCATAATCGAGGATCCCGACGCCGGAGACTGCACGCGAGACGCCATCGCTGCCGGCGATCAGACGGACCGACCCCTCATATTCCCGCGAGAAGTCCGAGATGGTGTATAGCATCAACATCACCTTGTAAATCACTACAATAAGTACAGGTATAAATAGGATAATCGCACATCCGTATACCGTTGATGCGAGAAATAGTTCAAATAGATGCTGATGGAACGAAAAATCAGATTGAGAATCGTTGTAGATTCCAACAAGAAATAATCCTTGGCGGCATCGTAGCTAAACCGTACAGTGAAGCAACGTAAAGCTTTCGCTGAGAGGAGCGATGATGGGGCAGATGGTGGTGCTTTCGGCCGAGGAAGTTTCCAAGGTGCTGACGATTGAGGATGCAATCGCTGCCGTGGAGGAGGCATATCGCCAGAAGGCAACGGGCAAGGGTGTTGCGTGGCCGATGGTATATGAGCAGTTCGAACCCGGTGTGGCCGATATGGATATCCGCTCGGGCGAGTTGGCGGGAAGCGGCCTTTTCGGTCTCAAACTCACTGCTTGGTTCTCTCAGAATCCCAAAAAGGGGCTGCCCGAGATCTTTGGCACCACGCTGCTGTGCGACAACGCGACGGGAGAGCCGTTAGCGCTGCTTAATGCCTCCGCCGTCACTGGGCTTCGCACCGGTGCCGCCGCTGCGCTCGGTGCCAAGTGGCTGGCTCGGGCGGATGCGTCCAAACTGCTTGTTGCGGGTGCCGGCCATATGAGCACCTATATGGTGGCGGGCGTGCTCGCCGCCTGCCCCAAAGTGGGCGAAGTCAAGGTGTGGGAGCCGGTTTCCGACGCCGCGCCCGAGGCCCGCGTCGAGCGCATGCGAGACGAGGTCGCCCATATCTTGGGCGCCTGTGAGCATGCTCGCGAGGCATCCACCTATTCCATCGAGGCGACGGCCGACGGCCAAGGCGCCGCGGCAGAGGCCGACATCATCGTGACGATCACGCCGGCGACCAAGCCCATCATCCCCGATGCATGGGTGCGTCCCGGTACGCATATCTCCTGCGTCGGTGCCGACATGCCCGGCAAGCAGGAGCTCGCCTCGGCGCTTGTCGTCCGTGCCGCTGTTTACGTCGACGACCGCGAGCAATCGGTCGCGTCCGGTGAGCTGGAGATTCCGGTTGCCGAGGGTGCCATCACGCCCGAGGACATCAAAGCGGAGCTCGGTGAAGTCATCGCCGGAACGGCTACGGGGCGTTTGGATGACGAACAGGTGACAGTGTTCGATACGTCGGGCATCGCCGTTCAGGACCTTTCGGCATCGAAAATCGCCTACGACCGCGCCGTCGAGGCGGGGCTGGGCACCGTGGTGGAACTGTAAGAAAGTCAAGGAAAGGAAACGACAATGCAGATCAAGGATTTCGCCGTCGAGCAGTGGATGAACGAGTGGGAGACCAAGTGCACCCACAACGTTGCGGAGACGTGCGTCTACTCCCTCACGCTCGACCAGCTGTTCGAGCTTACGAACACCGACAAAAAGGCGTGGCTCGATAGCCTGTGCTCGCGCCGATTCACCTACGGAGACATCGAGGGGCAGCCCGGCTTCCTCGAGGGGGTCGCGCGTCTCTATAAGACGGTCGAGTCCGGGCATATCGTGCCCACGCACGGCGCGACCGGTGCCAACTCCCTGGTTATTTCCACGCTCGTCGAACCGGGCGATCACGTAGTCTCCGTCAAGCCCACCTACCAGCAGCTTTACTCGATTCCCGAGATGTGCGGTGCGAAGGTCGATATCCTTCAGCTCGATCGCAAGAACGGCTACCACGTCGACGTCGACGCGCTCGATGCTCTGGTGACCGACGATACCAAGCTCATCTGCATCAATAACCCGGACAACCCCACGGGCGCCCTGCTCGACACCGATACGCTCAAGGCGATTGTCGAGGTCGCACGCAAACACGACGCGTGGCTGCTCTGCGACGAGGTCTACCGTCTGCTTACTCAGACGGATGAGTACTCCGAGTCTGTGGTCGACCTGTACGACAAGGCCATCGCCACCGCATCCATGTCCAAGGTCTGGTCGTTCGCCGGCCTGCGTCTGGGCTGGGTGGTCACCAAGAGCCCGGAGCTCCGTCGCGCGCTGCTCTCGCATCGCGACTACAACCTGATTTCCGCCGGCATATTCAGCGAGTCGGTGGCGGAGCTGATTCTGGGCAACGCTTCCGTGATCCTTGAACGCAGCCGCCGCATCGTCCGTCAGAACCTTGCTGTTCTGGAGAAGTGGGTCGAGAGCGAGCCGCACCTGTCGTTCGTCAAGCCCGAGGCGGGTACCACCGCGCTCGTGTATTACGACTACGACATCGACTCCAGGACGTTCTGCATCGACATGATTAAGAAGTCCGGCGCGCTCGTCACCCCGGGCGATTGCTTCGAGGAGCCCAAGAGCATGCGCATCGGCT
This sequence comes from uncultured Collinsella sp., assembly GCA_902469555.1. Classification (GTDB taxonomy): domain Bacteria; phylum Actinomycetota; class Coriobacteriia; order Coriobacteriales; family Coriobacteriaceae; genus Collinsella. The sequence continues at coordinate 12,922 of CABRDB010000053.1, forward strand.
ATGCATACTCCGATAACACCGATGACCTGCAGAAGGGCCTGGATGCCATTTCGGCGTACATGCGTACGCTCGAGTAGAGGCTCGAGGTCGAAGCGATGGGGCCGATCGGTTTAGGACCGAGGGCCCCTACTTTCTCTCAAGGCTACCGAACACTTTTGTCATATTAGGTGCCCACGGGGTCGTATCGCTGCGACGCCGTGGGCATAATGGTATGGAAAGTGCAAGTTACGCGAAATGGGAGGACACATGGCGCTGATCTATATCGTTGAGGACGACGAGCCCATTCGTCGCGAGCTTGCCGACATCCTTGCCCGTGCCGGTTTTGAGGTTGAGGCTTGCGAATCGTTCGAGCACGTCTCGCGCGATATTCTCGCCGCCGCGCCCGACCTGGTGCTGCTCGACCTCACGCTTCCCGTCAAGGACGGCCAGCACATCTGTCACGAAGTTCGTCGCGAATCCGAGGTTCCCATCATCGTCCTCACGTCGCGCACGACCGAGATCGACGAGGTCATGGCCATGACGCTCGGCGCGGACGACTTCGTTCCCAAGCCCTATAGCGCGCGCGTGCTCGTGGCGCGCATCAATGCCTTGCTGCGTCGCACCGCGGCGGCGGGCGAGCGCAGCACGCTCGTCCACAAGGGGCTGGAGCTCGACCTTGCTCGCTCCGCAGTCACCAATACGGCAACCGACACCAGTACCGAGCTCACCAAAAACGAGCTGCGTATCCTCTCGCTGCTTCTGAGCCGCGCGGGCAAGATCGTTTCGCGCTCGGCCATCATGCAGGACCTGTGGGACTCCGACGCCTTCGTGGACGACAATACGCTCACCGTCAACATCAACCGCCTGCGCACCACGCTCGAAAAAATCGGCATCAAGGGGTATTTGACGACGCATCGCGGCCAAGGCTATTCGGTCTAGGGGCCGGCTATGTCATTTGGCAAGTTCTTTAAAGATGCGCTGCTTCCCGTCGCCGTGTGGACGTGCGGTGTGCTGCTGAGTTGCTTTGTGCTGACGGTCGCCGGTGCTCCCGTTTCCATCGTGGTCGTGGCGGTCGGTGTGTCCTTTATCTTTGGCATGCTGGGCATCGTGATCGAGTATGCGCGCCGTCGTCGTTTTCTGTGTCAGCTGGAGCGCGCGGCCGAGGAGCTGGAAAGCCCCGCATGGGTGCAGGAGATGGTCCAGTGCCCGACCTATGCCGAGGGCGAGCTCGAATACGAGGTCTTGCGTCGCGTGGGCAAGGCGGCATGCGATGAGGTGGCGGAAGGCCGACGCCAGACCGACGACTATCGCGACTATATCGAAAGCTGGGTCCACGAGGCCAAGCTGCCCCTGGCGGCGGCCCATCTAATTTTGGAAAACCTGGATGGCAGCGAAGACGACCTGTCGCGCGTGGACGATCTGGCGCGCGAGCTTGCCCGTGTGGAGCGCTATATCGACCAAGCGCTGTACTATGCGCGCTCGGAAGTCGTGGAGCGCGACTACCTGATTCGCCGCTGGGATCTCAAGACCTTGGTGACGGGTGCGATTAGGGCCAACGCACGCGAGCTCATTGCGGCGCACGTGGCTCCGGTGTGCGAGAACCTCGACTTTGAGGTCTTTACCGACGAGAAGTGGCTCGAGTTTATTCTGGGCCAGCTCATTCAGAACAGCATTAAATATGCGCGCGAGGATGGCGCGAAGATCGTGTTTTCGGGTGCGCTGTTGGACGAGGGCCTGGCGAGTGAACGCATTGAGCTTACCGTTGCGGATAACGGCTGCGGCGTGTGCGCGGCAGACCTGCCGCGCGTGTTCGAGAAGGGTTTTACCGGCGACAACGGCCGCACCACCAAGCGCGCAACGGGCATCGGCCTCTACCTGGTAGCGCGCCTGTGCTCCAAGATGGGCATCGACGTCACCGCGGCATCCGAGCCCGGCGAAGGCTTCGTCGTAACATTCGCGTTTTCAACGAATAAGTTTCAATATTTCGAGTAACGCACGCGACAGACGCCCGCCCAAACAAAACGTGCCG
>CABRDB010000054.1 GCA_902469555.1 uncultured Collinsella sp.
ACGCGCTCGTGGTGCCGGCGCCGTGCGACCGCCACGAGGCTTTTGTCATCCCCAGCGACATCTGTTTTGCCGCGCGTGCGTGCGATCCGCGTCGCCTGGGCATTGACGTGACGGGCGCCTGGGCGGTTGCCGCCAACGCGCTCTCCTACGACTACCTGTGGAACGAGATCCGCGTGAAGGGTGGTGCGTACGGCTGCGGATTCCGCGCGGCCGGCGAGCGTCAGGCGGCGTTCTACACCTACCGCGACCCGGCAATCGACCCCTCGATTGAGCGCGTGGCGCGCGCAGGCGAATGGCTCGGCAGCTTTGAGCCCGACGAGGCCGCCTTTGAGGGCTTTATCGTGAGCTGCGTGAGCGGCATGGACGCGCCGGTGAAGCCGTACGCGCTCACCAAGCGCCGCAACACGACCTACCTGGCCGGACTCGATCCGCATGCACGCGAGGAGCGCCGCGCCCAGATGCTCGCCGCCACGCCCGGTGAGCTGCGCTCGCTCGGCGCCGACGTCACGCGCATCGCGGCCACCTCGCCCACCTGCGTCTTTGGCGGCCGAGACGTCATCGCCAAGAGCAACGCCGGCTTCAACGTCATCGACCTGCTGGGCTAACCACAACAAAGGTAGATTTTTGGGACATGCCCGGAAATCTACCTTTTTCTGCGGCTTGGGCGAGGCGGCGCAGCCCACCGCGGCGGTTTGTCTCGATCTGTACATCTAGACGGCAATATCGGCTCCAGATGTTACAGATCAAGACGTTCCCGAACGGCACTAGCTCTTTGTCTCAATCTGTAACATCTAAGTCCAATTTTGCCGAGTTACTGTTACAGATCGAGACAAACCGCCGCAGACGCCCATCACGGCACAGACCGCCACGAAGGTGCATGTGTCCCCTTCGTGGTTGTTTTTGCTGTTTACCCAGATAAAACCCGCCAAAATAAACCTGTCCCTTTTTGGCAGGTTTGCTAGAGGAGGTTGGGATGGACAAGGCTAAATTGCGGCGAGCGGTGATTGCCCGGCGCGATGCGATTGATTTGGATGTGCGGGCGGCGAAGTCTGCTGATATCTGTGCGCGGCTGGTTGAGCTGCTGGGCCGCTTGGATGCCGCGGCGCCGCGCATCGTTGCCGTCTATGCCGCGATGGGTTCCGAGGCAGACCCTGCCGCGTTTGCCGCTGCGGCCGCCGCGCGCGGCTGGCGCGTGGCCTATCCGTGCATGCTCTCGGCAACAGACGCCGTGGCTTGTGGCCAGCGCATGTGTATGCGGGCAGTTGCCGCCGACGATGCGTCCGCGGCTCCGTTTATCGCCCACCCCACGCGGGCCTTCGCGGCCACGGACATCGACAGCAACCACTTCCCTATCGTGCCTGCCGAAGCTCTCGACATGATCGTCGTGCCGCTCGTGGCCTTCGACCAAACCGGCGCGCGCCTGGGCTACGGCGGCGGTTGCTATGACCGCTATCTGCCCATGCTCTCGCCCGCATGCCAAATCATCGGCATCGCCTTTGACGAGCAGCGTGTCGACCGCGTTCCCACCGACGCTCACGACCTGCCGCTACCCCACATCATCAGCGCCTAATCGCCGCCACATCAGCCACGGCTACAGCAGTACCATCGCAGCCTAGTGCTCCTCGCCGGCGCGGGCCAGGTCGTAGGGCGTGGTCTGGTAGACGTAGTAGTTGAGCCAGTTGGTGTAGAACAGCTGAGCCTGGCTGCGCCAGACGTTGCGCGGCTCGGCGGTGGGGTCGTCACCCGGAAAGTAGTGCGCCGGCACCTGAGGGTTGAGGCCGCGCTTCACGTCGCGCTCGTACTCCAGGCGCAACGTGTCGGTATCGTACTCGGGATGGCCAAAGACAAAGAAGCGATGGCTGTCGGTCGACTTGACGATGTACAGGCCCACCTCGTCGGACACGGCCACGACCTCAAGCTGCGGCTCGGCCTCCACGTCCTCGCGACGCACATCGGTGTTGCGCGAATGTACGGCATAGAAGCGGTCGTCAAAGCCGCGGACCAGCGGGCTTTGCGGCTTCACCAGATAATGCTCGAACACGCCGCTTGCCTTTGCCGGCAGGTCATACTTCTGGATACCGTAATGATGGTACAGACCGGCCTGCGCGCCCCAACAAATGTGCAGCGTGGAGTGCACGTGCGTGGTGGACCAATCCATGATCTGGCAGAGCTCGGGCCAGTAGTCGACCTCCTCGAACGGCATCTGCTCCACCGGCGCGCCCGTGATGATCAGGCCGTCGTAGTGGATGTCGCGGATGTCGTCGAACGTGCGATAGAACGTCTCCAGGTGGCCGGCGCTCACGTGCGTGGCCTCGTGCGTTTTCGTGCGCAGCAGGTCCACCTCCACCTGCAGCGGCGTGTTGGAGAGCTTGCGCATGATCTGCGTCTCGGTGGCGATCTTGGTGGGCATGAGGTTGAGGATGAGCACGCGCAGCGGACGGATGTCTTGGTGCAGCGCGCGGTACTCGGTCATGACAAAGATGTTCTCGCTCTCGAGCTGCGCGGCGGCAGGGAGGGCGTCGGGGATGCGAATGGGCATGGATGCTCCTTACGAGTCAGTTGCAGCTATGGTACAACGAGCGGCCCCATCCGCGCGAGCATATCGCCCAGCGATGCCGTCAGCGGCCCAAATCACTCCAAAAGTAGAGATTAAGGCATGCCCAAAAATCTATGGCGCTTTAGCCTAGCAAAGTGGCAGCAGGACGTTACAATGGTTCGACGCGAAAAACTCGGCCGAAAGGATACATATATGTACCAGACGCGTAAGATCGGTGTGGTCGGCCAGGGCCACGTAGGAGCACATGTTGCCAACAGTCTGCTCATGCAGGGCATTGCCGATGAGCTGTACCTGTGCGATATCAACCAGGCCAAGGTGACGTCCGAGGTCCAGGACCTGCGCGACTCCCTTTCGTTTGTCCCGTACAACACCAAGATCGTCAACTGCTACGACCACTACGAGGAGCTTGCCTGCTGCGACGTCATCGTCAACGCCGCCGGCAAGGTCGCACTGGCCGCCGGCAACCGCGACGGCGAGCTGTTCTTTACCACCGACGCCGCCCGCACCTTTGCCAAGCGCATCGTCGACGCCGGCTTTGACGGCATCTTCGTGAGCATCTCCAACCCCTGCGACGTCGTGTGCACCGAGCTGTGGCACCTGACCGGCTATGATCCCAAGAAGATCATCGGCTCGGGCTGCGGCCTGGACTCCGCCCGCCTTCGCACCGAGATCTCCAAGAAGGTCGGCGTGAGCCCCAAGTCCATCGACGCCTACATGATCGGCGAGCACGGTTTTAGCCAGCTTGCCGCCTTTAAAGCCGCAACCATCGCCGGTAAGAGCCTCAACGAACTTCAGGCCGAGAACCCCGACAAGTACGCCTTCGACCACATGGAGATCGAGGAGCTTGCACGCAAGGGCGGCTATGTGACCTACCAGGGCAAGCAGTGCACCGAGTACGCCGTCGCCAACTCCGCCGCGCGCGTCTGCGCCGCCGTGCTGCACAACGAGCACGCCGTGCTTTCGGCATCCACGCTCATGACCGGCCATTATGGCGAGGAGGGTATCTTTACCTCCCTGCCGTGCGTGATCGGCGCCGAGGGCGTCGAGGAGGTCTACACGCTCGACCTGTCCGAGCACGAGCTCGAGGGCTTCCACAAGAGCTGCCAGCACATTCGCGACAACATCGCCCAGCTCGACTGGTGGGATGCCGAGGCCTACGACGCCAAGTAAGCGTCGGTTGCCGCGACACCTCGCGAATCTAAGCGCAATACCAAGCGGGCCGCGCCGGAAATCCC
>CABRDB010000055.1 GCA_902469555.1 uncultured Collinsella sp.
GGCGACCTCCGCGATCATGGCTGCGTTATCGGTACAGGCAGACAAGGGCGGCACCGTTACGCGAATCCCCTGACGTCCAAGCTTCTTGATCATCATCTCGCGCAGATGCGGGTTGGCCGAGACGCCGCCACCGATGCAGTATTCCTTGCATCCGGTAGCGTGCAATGCGTTTTTGGCCTTCTTGTACTGCACGTCAAAGACAGCTGCCTCAAACGAAGCTGCCAGATCGGGCAGGTGAATCGTGCGCCCGGCCTTGGTCTCCTGTTCAATGTAGAGCGTCACAGCCGTTTTAAGACCCGAAAGCGAGAAACGATAATCTCCCCTGCTGTTAAGCGCGCGGGGAAAATCGATCGCCTTGGGGTTGCCCGTCTCGGCAAGCTTGGAGATGATGGGGCCACCGGGATAGCCCAGGCCCAGCGCCTTTGCCACCTTGTCGAAGGCTTCGCCCACGGCGTCGTCAAGCGTCTCGCCGAGCACCTCGTAGTCGCCCCACGCCTTGACGTGAACAAGCATGGTATGACCGCCCGAGACGAGCGTGAAGATGAACGGAGGCTTGAGGTCGGGCTGCGCCAGCAGGTTGGCGAACAGGTGCCCCTCCAGATGGTTGACGCATACGAGCGGCTTACCGGCAGCATACGCAAAGCCTTTGGCAAAGGCAACGCCCACCACGAGGGCGCCCACCAGGCCCGGACCCTGTGTCACGCCCACGGCGGCAAGTTCGCTGGGGGCAATGGCTCCACCCTCAAGGCCAAGCGATGCCGCGGCATCTTCGAGCGCCGCATCTACGACACTCACAATCACCTCAACGTGCTTGCGCGAGGCGATCTCAGGCACCACGCCGCCAAAGCGGGCGTGAAAATCAATCTGTGTCGACACCTGGTTGGCCAGCATATTGCCATCCGCATCGATAATCGCCACGGCCGTCTCGTCGCAGGAACTCTCGATAGCGAGCACTAGGCGACGGCGCTCAATTTCAGCGCGCTCCTCAACGGTTCGCTCGGGCGCAGGCAGGGGCCATACGCGCTGCTCTGCCGCCGTCGGCTCGGGCGAAGCATTGTCGACCGGAAGCACCAGGGGCAGCGGAGCCGTCATGACGATGGCATCCTTGCCGGCACCATAGTAGCCGCGGCGCCGTCCTGCCTCGGTAAAGCCCAGAGCGCTATAAAGCGCGATCGCTCCCTCGTTGCCGTCCTCGACCTCGAGCGAAGCCGTGGTGCAGCCGAGCATCTGGGCATCATAGCTCACGTGCGACAGCAGCTTGCGGGCAATGCCCTCACGGCGATGTGCCGGGTCGACGGCGACATCCAGAATCTGCACATCACCGTCCACGACCATACCGCCGGCAAGGCCCAGCAGCTTGCCGTCGTCGTGTGCCACCCACCAACTACGCGGCGCAGCGACGTCCTCGCCCAGTTCGGACAGGAACATGCCCGGCGTCCACGCCTCGTGTCCGGCACCTTCAAAGCAGGCAGCCTCTAGCGCGCTCGCGCCCTCGGCATCCGCCGCGCCCATGGGACGGAACTGCAGATGACGACCGGCGAGCTCATCGGCAACGCCCGTAATTTCGCTCTGCGCACTCTCGGCAAGACCAAGACGCTTGCGCTCGTTTTCCTCGGCATCTGAAAGGCGCGTGTAAATCGGCAGGACGCGGGCCGGATCGCCGTCACCCGCAGTGTGCGCGAGCAGCAAGCCCTCGCCCGAAGGCCACCACAGGTCGCGCTCCACGCAGCGGGCGGTCTCGTCCTCACCCAGCAGCTTGCCATAGCGCACGAGACCGTCACCGGTCAGCTGAACCTGGTCCCAGTCCGCTGCTCGGCGCCACTCATCGAGCGCCACGGCGGCCTTGACCACGTGTTCGCGCTCAAATTGACGCTCGGGACCCTCATCGACCAGCATATACAGCGCCGGATATACCTCACCGCGCATAGCATCGGCCAAGATACCAAGCTTGCCGCGCACGCCAGCCTTCCACGCCGTCCAAGCGCAAGCGTCGAGCGTCGACACGCCCAGCAGCGGAACATTGGCACCGCGCGCGAGGCCCTTGGCAGTAGAGATGCCGATGCGCACACCCGTAAACGACCCCGGGCCGCGGCCGACCACGTAGCAACCAACATCGCTGCGATCCAGACCGGCTTGAGCCAGCACGCCATCAACGGTATTCACGAGCTCAACGTTGGCGTGACGGCGACACATGTGGTCGCCACTCACGAGCTTCGTCTCGCCCGTCTGCCCATCAATCCAGCTTGCCGCGCAGGCAAGCATGTCGGTCGAGGTATCGAGCGCCACCACCAGCGCGTTGTCGTTATGCAAGCTCATCTTGTACAGCCTTATCAATCAAATGGGAAAGCTCCATTGCGCGGTCACCGTGCGCCTCGAGCGTTATCGTTCGCACATCGCTGTCGCCCTCATCACGCCTGAGCGTCACCGAAAGATACTCATCCGTCAGCTCGTCCTGGAATTGTTCGCCCCATTCCAGCAGGCAAGCACCCTCATAGCCCAGCACATCGAAAATGCCCGTATCCTCGAGCTCGTAGGCATGCTCCAGGCGGTATAGATCAAAGTGAAACAGCGGAATACGACCTTGATCGTGAACGGCCATGAGCGCAAACGTAGGACTCGTAACCATATGCCCATCGCCCAGCCCGCGCGAGACGCCCTTGGTAAAGTGAGTTTTGCCCACTCCCAGGCCACCGGTCAGGATGAGCACATCTCCGTCCTCAAGGCACGGTGCAATTAGCTCGCCAAAGTACTCCGTATCGGCAGCGCAAGTCGTTTTGTAAGTACCTACCCCCAGGCGCTCCAGGGACATATATGCTCCTTATTATTCCGAGGCGTCCTCTGGTGCGGGATGTCGCCCCAGATAGTCGCCCAGCATCTTAAAGTCTTCCTCCAGCAGCTCCTGCCACGCTGGGTTACGCAAGGCAGCCGCCGGGTGGAACGTGGGCATCACCACAAAGTGCCCCATCTGATGGAACCTGCCGCGCAGCTTGGTAATGCCGATCTCGGTCTTGAGCACAAAGTGCGTTGCGGGGTTGCCGAGCGTCACGATGATATCGGGCCAGATGCTTCGAATCTGCTCGCGCAAAAACGGTGAGCAAGCCAGCACTTCCTCGGGGCGCGGATTGCGGTTTCCCGGCGGGCGGCACTTAAGCACGTTGGCAATGTAGACGTCTTCGCGTTTGAGCCCCGCCAGCGACAAAATGCCGTTGAGGTCCTCGCCTGCCGCCCCCACAAAGGGCTCGCCCTGCAAATCCTCATTACGGCCCGGCGCCTCGCCAATAAACATCACGCGAGCGCGGGGGTTTCCCACGCCAAACACGATGTTGTGGCGCGACTGGTAAAGCTGGCAAAGGTGACAATCGCCCAGAACGGCCTCGATCTCCTCGAGTGCGACCTCACGCGGCGCCTGATGGCTATGGCCGGGAATGTGCATGACGCCCATAGCGACTCCTACACGTAGACCTTGTCGAGACGCATACCAAAGCCGCAAGCGACCTCGTAGTTAATCGTGCCGCGTAGGCGCGCCATCTCGTCCATGGTAATCTCGGCATCTCCATCGCGGCCGACAATGATCATCTCGTCACCATACTCGGCCTCGGGAATCTCATGCGCCGGGTTGGACTGAATGGCGACCATAAACTGGTCCATGCAGATATTGCCCACCTGACGCACACGCTCGCCGCGATACAGCACGTCCATACGATTGGAAAGCGTACGCGAAAGGCCATCGGCATAACCGATCGGAAGGGTGCAGATCTGAACGCGCGTGCGCGGTACGCGGTAGGTAAAGCCGTAGCCCACGCCCTCGCCCATCGCAGGATGCGCCACGCGCGTCACACGCGCGTGGACGCTCATGACGGGATCAAGCTGCATCACGCGACCACTCAGCTCACATGGCTGCAGACCATACAAACCGATGCCGGCACGAATCATGTCAAAGTGCATTGAAGAATCGAGCATCGAGGATGGCGTATTGGCACAATGCACGATACCGCATTCAAAACCTGCGTCCTTAATGGCCTGAACGGCCTCGGTAAAACGCTGGCACTGCAGCTTGTAGTCCCAACCCGAAGGTTCATCGGCCGTGGCAAAGTGCGTAAATACGCCGTCGCACTGAATACCGCGATGGAAGCTGATGCCGCGGACAAAGTCGAGCACCTGTGTGTAGTGAACGCCGATACGATTCATGCCCGTCTCGATGGCAAGATGGTACTTGCCCACCTTGCCCGCCGCGACGGCGCATTCGCCATACGCGAGAGCAAAATCGGACGTATAGACCGAGGGCATGATATCGAACTCGAGCAATGCAGGAATAGCCTCGATAGGCGGCTCGCTTAGAATCAGGATGGGCTTAGTAATTCCGCCCTGACGGAGCCCAACGCCCTCGTTGACCGTCGCCACGGCAAACATGTCGGCACCAGCCGAATACATGATCTTAGCGCACTCAACAGCTCCATGACCATAAGCATCGGCCTTGACCACGCAGCACAGGCGCTGACGCGGATTCAACAAGTTCTTATAGGCTCTCGTGTTGCGACGGAGCGCCCCGCGGTCGATCTCGACCCAGGACCAGCGCGTCAAATCGGCTTTATTCATGATTAGTCATCCGACCCTTCGTCCATGATTCCCAGATCTTCGAGCGCATCCTTTGCCGCCAGCTCCATGGCAGGACCGATCAAGTCGATAAGATCGGTCGCGATAACGCTCTTCTCACCATACTCCGTCGCCGCGGCAAAACCGGCGTAGCTGTGAAGTGCGACGGCGTACGAATACAGCAGCTCCCAACGATCCATCTCGTCGCGCATGGTGGCAAGCGTGCCGGCCAAAATACCCGCGAGAACATCACCAGAACCGGCAGTTGCCAGAGAAGCCGGACCCGAGAGTGGCAGCAGCACGCGCTCAACGCCACAGATAGCCGTCGTCGGCCCCTTGGCTATGACCACCAGATTGTCGGAGCCTGCAGCCCAGACAACCTTCTGCGCGGCCGCAATCGCGGTACCAAGGTCGTTCACCTCGTCACCGGCAACCAGGCGCGAAAGCTCACGATAGTGCGGCGTCATAACCAACGGCTGCTCGCGGCGATACATCTCGGGGTTACTATCAATACCGTCAATGGCAATCTTAGCAAGGCAGTTGAGTGCATCGGCGTCCAAAATTAGCGGTACATCAAGCTCGAGCAAGCCCGAAACCACCTGCATAGCGCCGGCAGACGTCGTCATACCGGGACCGCACAGCACGCAGCTGTACTTCTTTGCGATCTCGCACACCGTCATGCGCGCAGCGGCGCCAAAGGAGCCGCGGGAATCAGACGGAATAGCAAAGACCGGAATCGAAGGAAGTGCCATGCGAATGAGATTGGCGCAGGCGTCAGGAGCCGCGACTGCCACGTAACCAGCACCCGCGCGAGCTGCAGACTTGGCCGCCATAATGGCAGCACCAGGATATTGCGCAGATCCGGCGACAATAAGCACAGAGCCACGGGAATACTTATCGATATTCGATGGTAGCGGAGCAAAGTAATCAACTAAGTCACCGGGCTCGACAATCTCGGCGGCGTGGTCGACATCATCGATGACCTCGTCAAGACGGTCGTAAAGATTGCCGCAGATCAAATCGCCGGCATACTCAGGACCATCAGCGCTATACAGACCAATCTTGGGCGCAATCATCGTCACCGTGCGCTCGGCACGAATGCAGTCGTCATCAACAACGCCCGTCTCGGCATTCAGGCCCGAGGGGACATCAATGGATACGACACAATCGGCGCATTCATTGACCGTAGGAATCCAAATGGAGAACGGCGCACGCAGATTCCCGTGGAAACCGGTACCAAAAATGGCATCGACAACAACATCGGCCTTATCGATCAAAACCTCGAGTTCGTCACGCGAGGGACCGACGCAAACGTGCACATCGCGGCCGGCAGTTCGACGAGCAACATGACGTGCCAGAGCAGCAGGAATCTCATCCGGCTCAACCGGAGAAACGATATCCACGTCCACACCCTTGTGGCTCAGGATATCGGCGGCAACCCAACCGTCGCCGCCATTATTACCAAAACCGACCAGAACGAGAACCCGATCGGGATTGAGCTTCAAGACCTCGTTGGCGGCAAACTCACCCGCTAGCTCCATAAGCTCGGCCTTCGAAGTCCCTTCGCGTTCGATGATATCCTCGAGACGAACGACTTCTTCGGTACTCAAAACCGGTTTCATCTATGCTCCTAGCGTATCTTGCGAAGCATCGCCCAGGTGCTCCGTCAATGCTGAATTCTGCAGCTGTTCAAGCTCATCTAAAACAGAGCGAGCCTCTTTAAATGTCTGCGCAACGCGTTTCTTGTTGCTCACTTTTTCTTCCTTAGGCTTAGGTCGAGCATCTTCGGTAATGGCGATGGCATTCGCAACGGCTAAGTCTCCTGTAAGCGTAATGGAAAGAGCGACCTCAACAACACCCAGCTCTTGAGCGATCTCGAGTGCACGGCCCGAAAGCAGCGCCTTCGGCTTGCCGAGTTTATCACGCGTTACCGAAACATCCTGGCGACCCACGCCTTGACTAAAACCCGTGCCAAGAGCTTTAAGCACCGCCTCGCGCGAAGCAAAGCGGCTCGCATAGTGAGCAGCGGGACGCGATGATGCATCGCAATACGCGCGCTCTTCTTCGGTAAACACACGCCGAGCAAACGACGGCGTCTTTTCAAGAATTGATTTCATACAGGAAATCTCGACGATATCAACGCCGATACCAGCTTCAGCCATGTTCACCTCCATATCGCACAGACTAAGTTATTGTAGCCCGTTCACAGAAGATGCGACAAACGAGGGTTATAAAACACAGCTACTATGTGAGACAAAACCCGTTAACGCAAAAAGGGGGAGGCCGCGAGGCCTCCC
>CABRDB010000056.1 GCA_902469555.1 uncultured Collinsella sp.
GAGCTGCCCGATCCCGTCGGCCGCGTGCTCGACCACCGCGTGCTTGCGAGCGGTGTGGACCTGACCCGCGTGAGCGTGCCGTTGGGTCTGGTTGCCATGGTCTACGAGGCGCGCCCCAATGTGACGGCCGACGCCGCGGGCATCTGCATCCGCACCGGCAACGCCTGCATTCTGCGCGGCGGCTCGCTGGCCTATCACTCGTGTGCCATGATCGCCGAGCTGCTGGCCGATGCGCTCGAGGCCAAGGGCTTCCCGCGCGAGGCCGTGTCGATGATCGAGTCCACCGACCGCGAGGCCACCGGCGAGCTCATGAAGCTCCGCGGTATCGTCGACGTACTCATTCCGCGCGGCGGTGCAGGCTTGATCCAGCGCTGCGTGCGCGAGTCGCTTGTGCCGGTGATCGAGACGGGCACGGGCAACTGCCACATCTACGTGCATGAATCCGCCGACTTTGATAAGGCGCTCAACATTATCGTCAATGCCAAGACCCAGCGCGTAGGCGTGTGCAATGCCGCCGAGTCGCTGCTGGTCGACCGTGCTGTGGCAGATTCGTTTTTGCCGGCGGTCGTTGCCGTGCTGCGCGACCACGGCGTACTGATTCACGGCGACGAGGCCACGTGCGCCGCATGCGCCGACGCTGGGCTTGCCGAGGGCGACAACTACGTCGCCGCGACTGAGGAGGACTGGGGTCGCGAGTACCTGGCTCTCGAGATGAGCGTGAAGGTCGTGGCGAGCGAGGACGAGGCCATCGCACACATCAACCGCTACGGCACGATGCACTCCGAGGCCATCGTTGCCGAGGACACGGATGCTTGCGAGCGCTTCCTGGATGCGGTCGATGCCTCGGCCGTGTACGCCAACGCCAGCACGCGCTTCACTGACGGCGGCGAGTTTGGCCTGGGCGCCGAGATCGGCATCTCGACCCAAAAACTCCACGCCCGTGGCCCCTTCGCCGCCGAGGCCCTCACCACCTACAAATACAAGCTCCGCGGCACCGGCCAGGTCCGCCCCTAAACCCCTCGTAAACGAAAACCACCACAAAGGTGCCTGTCCCCTTCGTGGTGGTTTTAGGTGGCGTGGGCGGTTAGGCCTGGAAGGTATCGCGGTCGGGGGCGAAGGACTGCATGGCCGCGATGGTGCGGTCAAAGAGCTCGGGGAGCTCCCAGCCCAACATCTCGGCGCCCTGCGAAATCACGTCGCGCGAGCAGCCGGCGGCAAAGCGCTTGTCCTTGAACTTCTTCTTGAGCGACTTGGTCGTAAAGTCCATAACGCTCTTGCTCGGGCGCATGATGACTGCAGCGCCGATCAGGCCGGTGAGCTCATCGCAGGCAAACAGGATCTTTTCCATCTGCAGCTCGGGCTTGGGCAGCGAGGTGTTGAAGTCGGACGTGTGCGTCTGGATGGCGCGAATGAGCTCTGGAGACGCACCTTCGCCCTTAAGAATCTCGGCAGCATAGATGGTGTGGTTCATGGGGTCGTCCTCATGCTCCTCCCAATCCAGGTCGTGCAGCAGACCGACGATGCCCCAAAACTCCTCGTTCTCGGGGTCGAACTCGCGCGCAAAGTAGCGCATAGTGCCCTCGACCGTCTCGCCATGGGTGATATGGAACGGGTCCTTGTTGTGCTCGTTGAGCAGTTCGAACGCGCGGTCGCGGGTGATTCCGGCGGTAAGCGGCTCTGCCATAGGAGACTCCTTGTGCTCGTGGGTATCGATAAGAATGAATACTACTAGAACAAGAAAACCACCACAAAGGTGCCTGTCCCCTTTGTGGTGGTTTTGGCGCGGTTGGGTTAGTTGAGGGCGGCTTGGGCTAGGCGGGCTTCGGCGGCCTCCTCGGTGACGCCCAAGGCCACGGCGAACTCCTCGATGGAGCGGCGCTTGGCTTCCTTGAGTACGCGCATGTAGTAGGAGCTGGGCTTTTTATCAGCTTCCTCGGCCTGGCGAATGCGGTACATCATGGTCTTTGCCACGCGGACCGTCTCGGGCGCGCCCAGCTTGAGCTGCTGCTTAAAGTGCGTCTCCTCAAGCGAGCTGTTGCGCTCGGTAAAGGTGTCGCACTCCAGCTCGTCATAGTGGCTCAGCAGGTGCTCGGCATCTTGCTGCGAGATGGCGGCGTGCAAACGGTCGGCCTGCGCCACGGGGTACATGAGGATCGTCTGCGCATGTCCCTGCTTGGTCTCGAGCAGCAGCATGGGCTGCGGTGTGTCGTCCCTAAAACCGACGACGGTGCAGACTCCCTGGCCCGGATGAATGACGTGTTGACCGATTGAGAACATGCTACCTCCAACTTATACGAATTTACGTATGTCTAGAATAACACGCTGACGTGCGCAAACCCTTACTTTATGCAGGAAAAGCACACAACTCTGATAGGTAAGAGTATTCGATAACAGACGCAGCTCATTCACACCTTTATGCATTTTCAACGCCTGCATAATCTGCAGGCAGACTGGCATCTTTGAGTGACTCCATACAAGCTGTAGTCATTTTTGTGCATATGCAATATCTATTAGCTTTACCCTGCGACAGTGCCCGTCGCTTGTGATAGAGTGCTACAAACTCTGGCTTTTGCCCTACGAGTGACCAAGAGCTCGGGGGCTTTAACACAAGGAGGATCTATGCCCGAGAAGATTGAAGAGCTGGTACGCGCTGCGCTTGCTGCGGCCCAGGAGGCCGGCGACCTTTCCGCATTTGAACTTGACGATTGCGCTATCGAGCGACCGGCTGACACTTCTCATGGCGAGTGGACCTCTACCATGGCCCTGAAGTCCGCCAAGCTGGCCCACTGCGCCCCGCGCAAGATCGCCGAGGCCATCGTTGCCCATATGCCCGAGGACCCCGCGATCGAGAAGGTCGAGATCGCAGGCCCCGGCTTCATCAACTTCTACCTCTCCGTTGCCGTCAAGAATGCCATCTTTGGCGAGGCTCGCGAGAAGGGTATGGACTTCGCTAAGTCCAACGTCGGTGGTGGCCTGAAGACCCAGGTCGAGTTCGTTTCCGCTAACCCCGTCGGCCCCATGCACATCGGCCACGGCCGCTGGGCCGCGCTGGGCGACTCACTCTGCCGTGTTATGGACCACGCCGGTTACGACATCCAGCGTGAGTTCTACATCAACGACCACGGCTCTCAGATGAACACCTTCGGCAACTCCATCAGCACGCGCTATATGCAGCTTGCCGACATCATCGCCAAGCAGGGCGTGGATATCGACGAGGCTCACAAGCTGCTGATTGCCGACCGCGACGCCTTCGTTGCCGACGAGAATGACGAGCATCCCGAGACTCATCCGTACCAGGATAACTTTGCCGAGACCCTTGGCAAGGACTCCTATGGCGGCGACTACATCATCGACGAGGCCGCCGAGTTCTGGCGCACTGACGGCGATAAGTGGGTCAACGCCGATCCTCAGGAGCGTATGGAGAGCTTCCGCGAGCGCGGCTATGTAAAGATGGTCGACAACATGCGCGACCTTTGCCATGCCGTTAACTGCGACTTCGATCGTTGGTTCTCCGAGCGCTCACTGTATGTGAAGGACACTGAGGGCGAGACCGCCGGCACCTCCGCCGTCGACCGCGCTTTTGAGAAGCTCGACAAGATGGGCTACCTCTACACCAAGGACGGCGCCCTGTGGTTCCGCTCCACCGACCTGGGCGATGACAAGGACCGCGTCCTGATCAAGTCCGACGGCGAGTACACCTACTTCGCCTCCGACGTTGCCTATCACTGGGATAAGTTCCAGCGCGTCGACCACGTCATCGACATCTGGGGTGCCGACCACCACGGCTACATCGAGCGCGTCCGCTGCGTCTGCGACGCTCTTGGCTATCCCGGCAAGTTTGAGGTTCTGCTGGGCCAGCTCGTCAACCTGCTGCGCAACGGCAAGCCCGTCCGTATGTCCAAGCGCAAGGGCACCATGGTGACCCTGCAGGAGCTCGTCGACGAGGTCGGTTCCGACGCCGCCCGCTACACGCTCATCTCCAAGAGCTCCAACCAGATGGTCGACTTCGATATTGAGGCCGTTAAGAAGCGCGACAACTCCAACCCGGTCTATTACGTGCAGTATGCTCACGCCCGCGTGTGCTCCATCCTGCGCCGTGCCGCCGACGTTACGCCCGAGCAGGCTGACGAGATGGGCATGAAGGCCGTCGCCGCCAAGGCCATCGGTGAGAACGTTGATTACTCGCTGCTGACCGACCCGACCGAGCTCGCCCTTTCGCGTAAGCTCAACGAGCTCACCGACCTCATCGCCAGCTGCGCTCGCGACCGCGCCCCGTTCCGTCTGACGCACTTTGCTGAGGAACTCGCCGGCGACTTCCACAGCTTCTACGCTGCCTGCCAGGTTCTGCCGAGCGAGGGCCGTCCCGTCGACCCCGAGCTTTCGCGTGCCCGTCTGGCCGCTTGCGACGCCGTCCGCGTGACGCTCGCCCTGGTGCTCACCCTTGTTGGTGTCTCCGCTCCCGAGCAGATGTAAGCTACGGGTCATTTGACCGCGCAAGTTTGGTTTAACTGAGCCTTGAAAGCCCGATCTCCCATATGGAGGTCGGGCTTTTTGCACAAACGCCGTCGTATTGACGAATTTGGGACTGCTGGAAATACGAAACTATGCCGGTTTACTACGATGAATTGAGAAATTCCAACCACGCCGGCTTTTCGCAAAAAAGTGCAAGGCATCTACCTGCGGTTTTAGTTCAACAAATTTCGGAGTGGTCGCGGTTGAGCGATTCGTCGTAGTAAACCGTCATAGTTTTGGCGGAGGCATTCAGGTTTGTGGGCGGTAAACCAAAGATTGTCCCTTTTGACTAGTCGTTTAAGAACGTCCTCAATGACTAAGTTGCAGGTGGTTGCGGTTGTGTTACACTAACGCTGCGTATATGACGCAAATATCTCGATACAGATCAATGATGTCCGTCGGTATTTGACGGAGCTAGACTGTTTAGCCGCCCTGAAGGTTTATGCAGGGAGCATGTGATCACAGGGCTTGAAAAGAAAGTTGAGCAAACACTGTGTCTGATCAACAGCAAGAAAACGAAATAACGACGACGCAAGCCGCTCCCGCTGCACCGGTTGCGTCGGACCAGGTCGCGGCGCCCGCGCAAGCCTCGGCTCCTGAGACGCCTAAGGCTGCTTCGACGCCTACGCCTGTAGCGGCTGAGAAGGCCGTGTCTGCAACTGGTGAGGAGGCTGCTCCGGCAAAGCCCAAGCGTACGCGCCGCGCGGCCAAGCCTGCCGATGACGGCGAGGAGGTCACCAAGCCCAAGCGCCGTACCACGCGCACGACGCGCGCCAAGCGTACCGTTGCAGCTGACTCCTCGGCGCCGATTTCCGATGAGGTCGCGCAGGCACGTGCGTTGGCGCAGATTAGCGAGGCTCAGGTGGTGCGCGCCCGCCGTCGTGCTGCCGAGCGTGAGGCCGCGGCTCTGACCGAGCTTGCAGCTCCGTTTGTGCCCGAGACGCCTGCCGCCACCGAGACCCCTGTCGCCGACCAGCCAACCGAGAAGCC
>CABRDB010000057.1 GCA_902469555.1 uncultured Collinsella sp.
CGCTGGGCGGGCCATAGACGCCACGCACCGATGCGATAAAGCAGTGGCTTGAAATTGGTGCTATATTCAGCATGAGTTGTTTAATGCTAGTACGGGAGGCTGATATGGGGCTGTTCAAGAAGAAAAACCCGCAGGATGCCTTTGATCCCGATGTGTTTACCATCACGGATACGATTTTGGACCCGCCGCGGTTTACATTTTTGCCGGCTATCTACCAGGATGCCACGCGCCGCAAGTGGGCTGTGCATCAACGCGGTGGCGAGCCGAAGATTTTTGACTATGCGGACGTGTTGCAGTGCGAAGTGGCCGAGGCGGGCGATCCGGAGGCCGAGGAAGTGGCTTCAAAACAGGAATTTGCCCAGCGTATCCTGGCAAATCCTGCCAAGGCGGCGAAAATAAACGCTGCCAAGCGTAATATGTGTCTTGGTATGGGCGTTGTTGTGGCGGTTCAGACGGGAAAAGACGAGGTTTCCAAATTAGAGATTCCCGTTATGACCGACGAGGTCAAACGCGATTCAAGTCTATATAAGTCGTATCGGAATGTCGCCGAGAAGATCAAGGCAGAATTTGATGCCATGGGAGGGCTGGCCTAATTTTGGCGGCATACGTTTCTGAATGAGGAGTCTGTGCAATGGCAGGCGAATCTTATGCAATTCCCCCCAAAGATCGTGCTGTTGAGGGAATTCTTTGGTATATCCAGCACCATCAGCTTGCCGGCGGCGATCGCCTGCCGGCCGAGCGCGTGCTGTGCGAAGAGATTGGCGTTTCGCGTACGGCGTTGCGTGCCGGTATCACGCGGCTTATCTCGTGTGGAACGCTCGAGAGCCGTCGCGGATCGGGCACGTATGTGTGTCCTCCCAAGCCGCTGAACATCTTCCAGGAAACGTATAACTTTTCCGATGCTGTGCGGACTGCCGGCCTGCACCCCTCTTCTCGTCTGGTTTCCACCGGGACCATCGAGGCGGATGAGGCGCTTGCCGACAAGCTTGGGGTGGCTGTAGGCGCTCCCTTGCTCCGCATGCAGCGCGTTCGACTTATTGAGGGCGAGCCGGCGTCAATCGAGACCGCTCACGTTAACCTGTCCCTGTGCCCATCGCTTCCCGAGCACGATTTTGAGTGTGAGAGCCTTTACGATGTCTTGCTCAAAGAAGGTGGCGTGCGTGTTGAGCATGGACGTGAGCATATCTCCATCTCGCGTTTGAACGCCGAAGAGGCCGAGCTGCTCCAGCAAGAAGAGGGGACGCCGGTGTTCTATGAGAGCACGATCGAATTTGATAAGGACATGCGTTTTGTGGAGCATTGCAAATCGGTGATTTTGCCCACAAAGTTCCGCTTTGCCGATAACGGTGAAAAGAACGGCATGAGGAGCGTGGCAGGTGAACAATGGCTGAAACAGTAGATGCCACCCCGGTTTATATGCGCATACGACGTCGCATTGAAGAGCGTATCGAACGCGGTATATATCCCACGGGTTCCATGATTCCGTCCGAAAAAGACCTCGCCGAGGAATTTGGTACGACACGCTTGACCATTCGAAGTGCTGTCGATGAGCTGGTTCGGCGCGGGCAGATTCGACGCGTCCGCGGAAAGGGCGCGTTTGTGGCGCAGAAAGTGCCCGTTGCCTACGAACGAACAGGAGGCTTTCGCGAGTCGGTTCGTGCTTCGGGCGGCGAGCCGTCCGTCCGCATCCTCGCGCGTTCCAAGCGTTATGCGGGCCCATATTATGCCAACCTGTTTGGCATTGCCGAGGACGATTTGCTGTATTCGATTCGGCGTTTGAACTGCGTCAACGGCGATCCCGTATCGATTGAGATGGCGTTCATCCCGTGCCTGCTGTTTCCCACAATCGAAGATATTGACGTGTCGGTCTTCAGTTTGTACGAGACCTATGAGATGTTGGGCCGAAAGCCGGTCATGGCACAGGAGAAGCTCGATATCGAGGCGGTGGGTGCACGCGACGCGGGCTTGCTTGGCTTGGAACAAGGGGATCTTGTTTTGCTTTTGGAATGCGTGAGCTATGACGCGAGCGGTCAGGCTATCGAGTATGTAAAGTCCTTCAATCGTGGCGATGCGGGCGGCTACACCTATACGTACTAGCTGGGGCTTTGCATCGCGCGCGGTAACAGCCGGTCTGTTTGGGCAATTTGACCGACTGTATATACAACCTTACATGGCTCAAAATCGACCGTTCGCCGATGGGGATAAATTAATCGACAAAGAGGTATCAAAAAGCCGTAACCTGTAACTGTGGTTGGTATCAAATACTAATGATTTGTTATGAGGTGAGACGATGAAGATGCTCGATTACGTTCAGCTTGCCCATGTGCGTATGGGGGAGAACCTCGAGCGTTCGTCTGAGCTGGTAGCACAGCTCGTTGATATTTTCCAGTCCGGTTCTTTTGATGCACTGCGCATCGTTGCTTCGGGTTCGTCGCGCCATGCCGCCGATTGCGCCCGCGATTACCTGCAAGATGCGCTGCAGATGCAGGTGTCCGTTGTGACGCCCGAGGCCTTCGTCGATTTTGAACACACCTATCCGCAGCATGCGCTCAACATCGCCGTCTCGCAGAGCGGCTATTCGACCAATACGATTGCGGCGCTCGATTACATGCGTGCACACGATATGGCTGCAGTTGCGCTCACGGCAAACGTCGAGGCACCCATCAAGGAACACGCTGACATCGTTCTTGACTACGGTGTGGGCGTCGAGTCGGTGGACTTTGTGACTCTGGGCGTCGAGGTTCTCGTTGAGTACCTGGTGCTCTTTGGTATTTACGGCGGTCAGGCGCGCGGAACGATTGACGCCAAGGGCGTTGCTCAGCGTCTTGATGACCTGCGCGAGGCTATCCAGGCTAATGCCGTGATGTGCAAGACCGCCGAGGCATATGTCCAAGATCACATGCTCGAGCTTTCTGAGCACATGCCCGCCATGGTCGTCGGCAACGGCCCCAACTATGGTGTTGCCGAGGAGGCAGCGCTCAAGCTGAGCGAGACCATCAAGATTCCTGCCATGCATCACGAAGGCGAGGAGTTCGTCCACGGTCCCGAGATGCAGATCGTTCCGGGCTATCTGGTGTTTATCGTCGACGATCCGCAGGGGTCGGAGCGTCTTGCGAATATCGCCGATGCGCTATCGAACGTTACGGCAAAAACGGTGCTGCTCACGGCCCATCCCAAGGGTAGGGCTCACGAGGTTGCGGTGCCTCAGGTGGCTCCGCTGCTCAGCGCAATTCCCAATCTTGTGTTCTTCCAGACGATTGCGGCCATGATCGCCGAGCGTCTGAAGTCATGGAACGTGCACCCGTATCTCGATGCCGTCTCCAAGCAAATGGAGGTCAAGGCAGAGGGCTACGAAGAGTCAGTCAATGCGCTTAAGGCCAAAGCGGCTGAGTGTTACGGAATGTAAGCGGGTTTTGATGCCCGTTGGCATGGGGGATGTGGAAACAACCCCAGAAAGGAGAGACAAATGAAGGAAACCGAGAAGATCGAGATCATGCATTTCGACCAGGAGGGCTATCTCGAGGACGGCAAGGCGCTCTACGAGACCGGCAAGAAGATGACCGCGCTCGCCGACAAGGTCGCCGACGAGGGCTACGACGCCGTGTTCCTGATGGGCGTCGGCGGCACCTGGGACGAGCTCATGC
>CABRDB010000058.1 GCA_902469555.1 uncultured Collinsella sp.
CGCTGCGAACCCTGCGCCTGCCGCGCCCAAGCCTCAGCCTAAGAAAGCCGCCCGCCCCAAGCCCGCCGAGCCCAAGCCGAGCCGTGACGAGATGACGTTTGCCCAGCGCATGGTCACCTCCAAGGAGCCTACGGGCGAGAATGAGATCCCCGGCATGGCTCCGGCTCAAAAAATCATCATCGTGCTCGCCCTCATCGCGTTTATCGTCTTTATGGTCTACACGATCACGGGCAGCATGGGTCTGCACTAGCCTGTTCGCGCTGGGCTCCATGCCCGCACGTCCGCCTCGCCCAACCCTCAACCTCTGCACAACACATCCGAAAGGTCGCCCCATGGCTTTGACCGACATCTCGCATCCTACCGACATTGCAATGCTCACCGATCTGTACGAGCTCACTATGGCCCAGGGCCTGTGGGAGAGCGGCAAGGCCAATGAGCAGGGTTGTTTTACCGCGTTTTACCGTGACCATCCCTTTGGTAGCGCCTACGCCGTCATGTGCGGCACCGCCGAGCTGCCCGAGCTGGTCGAGAACCTGCGCTTTACGCCCGAGGATATCGACTACCTCGCCTCGCTCCAGGCTCCTGCCGGCGGCGCGATGTTCAAGCCTGGATTCCTTGATTACCTGCGCGATTTTCGTGCGCATGTAAACATCGACGCCGTCCCCGAGGGCGAGCTCGTCTTTCCGCGCGAGCCCATGGTGCGCGTCACCGGCCCCGCGCTAGAGTGCCAGCTGCTCGAGACAGCGCTGCTCAACATCGTCGGCTTCCAGACACTTGTCGCCACTAAGACGGCGCGCGTGGTGTTGGCGGCGGACGGCCGTCCCGTTGCCGAGTTTGGCCTGCGCCGTGCCCAGGGCCCCGATGGCGGCCTGGCCGTTGCGCGCGCGAGCTACGTTGCCGGCTGTTCTTCTACGTCCAATGTGCTCGCCGGTCGCCGCTACGGTATTCCCGTCTTTGGCACGCATGCGCACAGCTGGGTCATGAGCTTCGATTCCGAGCTCGAGGCCTTCCGTGCCTTTGCCAAGTCGAGCCCCAAGAACTGCACGCTGCTCATCGACACCTACGATGTGCGTGAGGGCTGCGAGCATGCCATTACGGTTGCCAAGGAGATGGAGGCGGTGGGCGAGCGCCTGTCGGCTATTCGCATCGACTCGGGCGACCTCGCCAAGCTCTCCAAGTATGTTCGTGGCCGTTTTGATGCCGAGGGCCTGCCCTATGTGGGGATCTCGGTTTCCAACGATTTGGACGAGTACACGATTCAGTCGCTGCTCGACCAGGGTGCGCCCATCGATAGCTTTGGCGTGGGTACCAAGCTCGCGACCTGCTACGACCAGCCGGCGCTGGGCGGCGTGTACAAGCTTTCCGCCCGCCGTGCGAGCGAGACGGACCCGTGGACGCCGGTGGTCAAGCTCTCCGAGCAGCCCTACAAGCGTACGATCCCGGGCGTACAGCGCGTGCGCCGCTATTACGACGGCTTTGGCGGCCCGATCTGCGACATGATCTATGACGAGGACCATCTGGCGGGGGAGGGCGCCGCGCGCGGCAATACCCTCGTGGCCGTGAACGATGCCGCCCTGGTGACCGATGTGTCCGAACTTGAGTATCGTGAGCTGCTGGTGCCGATCGTGCGCGACGGCAGTGCGGTGGCTCCGCGTGAGAGCATCCAGGACGCGCGCGAGCGCTGTGCTTGGGCGCTCGATCATCTGGACGCAGCTTTCAAGCGCTTCCTGTACCCGCAGACCTATGTGGTGGGCATGGAGCAGGGCCTGGCTCAGGTGCGCGACGAGCTCGTGCGCAAGAACATGGCCGCGGCCTCTGCCTTTCCCTGGGCTCATTAATTCCTTGGGCGGTAGGGGCGAGTCACGCTCCCTTGGGCGCCAGCTCGGCCGTTCGCTGAACAGTTGATTGGTTTGACGTATGACGACTTCTTATAAAACGATGGTGGTAAAGATCGGTTCGTCCACGGTGGTGGGTGCCGATGGCAAGGTCAACCGCGCCTTTATCGGCGGACTTGCCGATCAGGCCGCAGCGCTGCGCAAGCTCGGCTGGCGTCTGGTCGTGGTGAGCTCGGGCGCTATCGCCTGTGGCTATCCCGTGTTGGGCTTCGACCGCAAGCCGGTCGGCGACCTACCGAGCCTGCAGGCCTGCGCCTCGGCCGGTCAGTGCATCATCTCGTCGGCCTACGACGAGGAGTTCCATGCGCGCGACCTGCTCACCTCGCTCGTGCTGCTCACGCGCCACGATACGGCCCGCCGCACGTCCTACCTACACGCGCGCGACGCCCTGCTGCGCCTCGTGGAGCTTGGCGTGGTGCCGGTCGTCAACGAGAACGATACCGTCACCGTCGACGAGATCAAGTTTGGCGACAACGACACACTGGCGGCGCTTGTGAGCTGCCTGGTTTCTGCCGATCTGTGCGTGACGCTCTCGGACATCGATGGTCTCTATACTGCCAATCCGCATGAGGACCCCACGGCCGAGTTTGTTCCTGTCGTGCATAAGATCGATGCCATGATTATCGCCTCGGCGGGCGATTCTTCCACATCGGTGGGCACGGGCGGCATGATCACCAAGATTCGCGCGAGCCGCATTCTGATGACGGCGGGCATTCAGAGCGTGATTTGCTCGGGCGAGGAGCCCGATGCGCTCGTGCGCCTCGCCCGCGGCGAGAGCGTGGGCACGCTGTTCGATCCGCCGGCGGAGCGCTTGGACATTGCGCCCCGCAAGCTGTGGATTGCACTGGGCGACAAGGCGCATGGCTCGGTGACGGTCGATGACGGCGCCGCGAAGGCGCTGGTCAGCCGTGGTTCTTCCTTGCTTGCGGTGGGTATTCGCGAGGTCGATGGCGCGTTTGCCGAGGGCGATGTGCTCGACGTGTGCGATTCGAGCGGTATGGTCGTCGCCCGCGGTATCGCCGAGGCCGATTCGGACGTGCTGGAACTTGCCGCCGGCCGCCGCCAGGACCAGATCGCCAGCAACCGCCTGCTCGCTAACCTGGCCGAGAAGCCTGCGATCCATCGAGACAACTTGATTGTATTTGCATAAAGAAAGACAGCGCTGCGGATCGTTTCCCGCAGCGCTGTCTTTCTCGTGCCGGCACCTGGGGACGTTCTTTTTGTGCTGGCAGGTGGGGACACTCCTATGCTAGAAGATCTGGCGTAGGTCTCCGCGGTTGAGGGCTTCGTCGAAGAGGTGCTTGAACACCACGCTGCCGTGCAGGCCATCGTGCTCAAACTCGTTGGTCACCCAGGCGTGCGAGTTGCCTACGCGGCTGAGCGTATCGAGCTGCATACCCGAGTCCACGTACATGTCGTCGAAATACACCGCGGCCTGGAGCGGCACTTCGTTGCAGGCCAGGCGCTGCGGGTCGTAGATTTTGTCCCAGCTGGTGTCTTCCATCAGCAGGTCCATGGCGGGTTTAAACGGCTTAAGCTCGGGCATCTGCTCAAACATCCACGGGAACATGGCCTCGCCGGTAAACATGAGCGGGCGCGCGAGGGTGTCGAACTCGGCACGATGGGCCTTCTCCTCTGCTGCGGCCCAGCGAATGGGCATGGTGTCGCCGTCGGCGTAGATGAACTCCTGCAGTGTCCAGTACAGCGGGTTTGTACGCGTGTTGGTGCGCTCGAAGGCGCGCATCAAAAAGCTGTCAGATACCGAGGCGCCGCAGGTCAGCGTGCCGTCGCCGTCAACAAAAGCGTGATCGATAATCCAATGCATGCGCTCAAAGCTCGGCTTCATGCCAAAGTCGCTGCCCATGAGCTGCAGGCGCTCGACCGTCATCGGCGAGCCGTCGGGCAGCACGGGCTTCTGTGCCTCGAGCGCATCGGCCAGGGCTGCCACGCGCTCGACGTCGGCGGGGTAGCGGTCGTAATACTGCTGCGTCTTGGCGGCCATGCGAGGGAAGGTGTGCGCGTAGACCTCGCTGGCGCTCGCCGGCACGTGGGGGATGCCGCCGCAGGTAAAGCTCGCCGCCACGCCCTCGGGGAAGAGCGACAGATAGCTCAGCGTCAAAAAGCCGCCGTAGCTCTGGCCGAGCGTGACCCACGGCTTGCCGCCAAAGCCCACCAGGCGCAGGTACTCAAAATCGCGCACGATGGAGCTGGCGAGGTGGCGCTTGAGGAAGTCCGCCTGCGAGCGCGCGGCATCGGAGCCGGCC
>CABRDB010000059.1 GCA_902469555.1 uncultured Collinsella sp.
CGACCCCGGCTGCTGCGCAGGCGGCTGCACCGAGGCCGAGCGCGTTCGCGCCCTGGGCCAGCGAATCAAGGAACTGGGCGGTTCCGAGGTCGAGCTGGGCGATACGTCCCGCAACTGGTACGCCGACGGCGGGCTTAACCGCCTGAGCACCGACGCGCCAGTGGTGGAGCTGCACATGGACGCCAGCGGCATCGCCACGGCCCACGGCGCGCACGTCATCATCAAGGAGGGCTTTGAGCCTGACGAGTACGACAATGCGCTGGCCGACAAGCTGGCGGCGTTCATGCCCGGGCGCTCCGAGAAGCTGGTGCGCCGTTCCGACCTCGCGAACCCGAACCGAGCCGCCGCGCGCGGCATCAACTACCGCCTGTGCGAGAACGGCTTCATCGACAACGACGGCGACCGCGAGAAGTTCAACGGCAACCTGGACGAGCTGGCGCGCATCTACCTGGAATGCTTCGGCATCACTGCTGGAAGCGCCCCCGCAGCCGTCCCGCAGCCGCAGCCTGCGCAGCAGGAAACGACCGAGAACTTCGGCGGCACCTACCGCTGCACTGTGGACTACCTGCGCGTGCGC
Organism: uncultured Collinsella sp.; assembly: GCA_902469555.1. Lineage (GTDB taxonomy): Bacteria > Actinomycetota > Coriobacteriia > Coriobacteriales > Coriobacteriaceae > Collinsella. The sequence goes on from CABRDB010000059.1 coordinate 578, forward strand.
GACGCCCCCGGCCTGGGCGGCACCGAGGTGGCACACTATTCCAGCGGCGAGACCGTGACGCTGGATAACTGGTACAAGATCGCCGACGGCTACGTGTGGGGCCGATACACGGGCTACAGCGGCGCAACGCGCTACATCGCCGTGGGCAAGGCCACGGGCAAGCCAGAGGCCGACGACTATCTGGTGAAGGTGGGATAGGCCATGCCGTACCCGAGCCCCGCAGACGAGGAGCGCAACGGCGGGTGTGGCCCCATCCTCGCGACGGTCGTCCTGCTGTTCATCGTCCTGGCCGCCGCCAGCTGCGCGTCGCAGGCCATGGGAGCGCAAGACGTGACCGTGAGGCAAGCCCGCACGGACGGCCCCATATACGACCTGCCCGAGGGTATCGGCCAGGAAATCGTGTGCGACGAGCACAACCGCGAGTACCTGCTGCTTACCACCGAGCAGGGCGGCGTGTTCCTCATGCCGTACATGGACGAGGACGGCGAGCAGGAGATCATGCCGCAGGCCTAGAACGCAAAGAAGCCGCCCCGTATGGAGCGGCTTCTTTCTATCTGACGAGCAATACGAACGCCCGCCTAACGACGAACACGCGTATGTGTTCGCCTACTGAACAGTTGGTGGAGGCGCGGAGAATCGAACTCCGGTCCACGAAAGCCCCCTGATTGGCATCTCCAAGCTCAGTCGCTGGTTTAGTCTCGGACGCTTTGCGCGCAGCGACACGCTCGCGGCGTCCTAACCGGTTTGGTCTTAGCCTGCGCCATACCGATTACGTGCGCAGGAGCATTCCCCTAACATGACGTCGCGCCGGTGTCGGGGAAATCACCGGGTTGACGCGCTGCTATAAACTAAGCAGCGAGAGCCATAGGCTCAAAAGAAGAGTTGTTGTCAATTCAATTTGACGGTACCCCTGTTTAACGAGGCGAGGAGACCTCGGCTTGCTTCCTCTCTCAGAGCTATCGTGTCGAAACCAGTCGCCCCCGGATGTTGGGAAAGTCTGGATGGGATTGGGCACGAGCACCCAACACCCGTCGACTTTTCAAGGAACATGCGGGGCGAGCCCCGCTTGTGGAGTGTTATCTTACCACGTTCTGAAAGCGGACAGCTGTTCTATGCACGAGCTGTGAAGACCCCAATGTGCGCCGCACTTCGCACTTTTGCTACCGATCGCGTCACGTATATTTTCGCCAAGCAAAATTGACCCGTCGAAAGGACCGTTATGGATACCAAGCAGCAACTCGTCAATGCCCTCGCAGGCCTGGGCTCAACCATTACCGAAGCTATGGATGTCATCGAAGGCTTTGTCCCCTGCGGACATCCCGCCCTCGCGGTATCGAACGCACTCGTCGCGCTGGACGCTGACGATGATGCGGCTCTCGCCCAGCAGCTTGAGACCGTCGAGGGCTTTATCGACCACGTGAGTGAGAACCGCGGCGTAACCGCCTACCACGGCATCGAGGTCGAGCTTACGGGTCCCAAAGCCGATCTGTTCGCAGCAATCCGCGAGGTAGGCGCCCTTATGCAGACCGCAGGCGTCAAGAACACCCAGGTCAACGAGTGGGTCTACCGCAGTCTGGCAGCACTCGACAGCTCCGACGAAAAGGCTGCCGAGCAGCTCGCAGAAAGTCCCGCCATTAAGGCCGAGCTTTTGTAAATAGCAGACGCGGGTCCCTTGGCGCATCGTCGTCCAAGAGGCCCGCAAACAGTTCGCGTCAACCGATAGCCGCGCCGCCACGTTCGGTCAAAGCCAGAATCGGCATCATTTGGCGCGGGGTCTTTGCTGCAAGATCGGCATGTTCGAGCAGCTTACGATTGTTGGTCACCAAGTAATCGACCTGCGCGCGCTTGCACGCGGCGAGCACCAAGTTGTCCTCGTAATCGCGATGGAGCGCTAAGTATTTGTCGGCCAGCCAAAGGTCCGACGCATCAGCGCCCACGGCCGTGGCGTTTTCGGTCATGTTCCGAACAAACGCCAGCGCCGCATCGCCAATCGCGCGGGCAGACGCCTCGTCGAGCGCTCCCCCGCTGGCAAGAACGCTACGCTTCAGCTCGTGTTGGACAACGTACAGCACGTCCTTGGCAATATGCACCGGAAAGAACAGTAATGCCCCCGCCTCCGTCGCCTGCCCAATAAACGCACGCGCGGCAAGCGACTCGGCATGGTCGACGCAAAACGAGTCGACCCATACGTTGGCGTCCACCATGATCTTGAGAGGCGCCCCACTCACTGGATCATCCCCTTTTGGCGATAATGCTCATCCATGGCTTCGGAATAGATTGTGTCCCAACCGCGATCGTCGGATACGGGCGACATAGCGATGCCCAAATCTGCATAAAGCCGGTCTGCCGCTGCCCACGACGCGGTGAACGGAGTATCGTGCGCGACGGTCTGTTGCCGGCCATCAACGGCAAACAGTACTTCCTCACACTGCCCGCCACCCTGTGCGACCTTGGCCACGACCTTTTTGATGAGCTCGGGCAGTGACCCGCCCGAAAGCCGCAGCGCTTCCTCGGCACGGTTCTTGACCTGGCGATCCACGCGAACGTTCACCTGCGCCATGCTGCCAACGGTAGCCATCTCAACCTCACCTTCAGCGTTTGCTAGCCGTGCTAGCATGAGCATATATCTGAGCTAACATCTCGTCAAACAAAAGAAGGCCTGCACCCTGGCGGCTGCGGTGCCGCCCGAATGCAGGCCATATACTCAATCGAAAACGCTAACGCAGGTACGCCTTCGCGTTGCCCAAGCTGTAGGCGATCGTTGAGCCGTTGTGCAGCAGTGACGACGTCTGCGGAGTGATCATGCCGGTAATACCCAATGCCAACAGCGCCGAGTTGGTGAGCATCACCTTGGAATACGAACTCGTCAGACGGTCGATAAGCCCCTGACTCATGCGGCGCAGGCGCACGATCGCGGCCAGATCCGTATCGGTCAGGATGATGTCGGCGACCTCCTTGGCGATGTCGCTTCCGCCGCCCATTGCCAACCCCACGTCGGCCAAACCGAGCGCCGGCGAATCGTTGACGCCGTCGCCCACCATGGCAACGTGGCGCCCCTCGCGCTTAATGCGCTCCACATAGGCGTACTTGTCCTCGGGCAGCAGTTCGGCCTTAAACTCGTCGACACCCGCTTCGCGCGCAATGCGCTCGGCCGTGCGCTCCGAGTCGCCCGTGAGCATGACCACGTGCTTAACGCCCAGCGCATGCAGGTCGGCGATGGCCTCACGGACCCCGGACTTGAGCGGGTCCTCGATACCGAGCACGCCCACAACGGTGCCGTCGACCGCCAGGTACAGAGGCGACAGGCCCTGCATCTGGGACTCGATTTGCTCCTTAATGTCGGACTCGAGCTGCGCGCCCTCATCCTCAAACACAAAGTGTGCCGAGCCAATAATTGCGCGACGCCCTTCGATGGACGAAGCGATGCCGTGCGCCACGATGTACTCGACGGCAGCATGGCGCTCGCGATGCTCGAGTCCGCGTTCACGTGCCGCATTGACCACGGCGCGCGCCACCGGATGCGGAAAATGCTCCTCCAAGCAAGCAGAAAGGCGCAGGATCTCGTCCTCGCTCCAGCCGTCGGTCGTCAGCACGCAAGCCAGGCGCGGCTGGGCCTCGGTGAGCGTGCCAGTCTTATCAAACACAATGGTGTCGGCCTTGGCAAACGACTCAAAGTACTTGGCGCCCTTGACCATGACGCCCATCTTGGCAGCATCGCTCATGGCAGTCATGACGGCGACGGAACCCGTGAGCTTGAGTGCGCACGAGTAGTCGACCATCAGCGCCGCCGAGGTCTTGATGAGGCTACGCGTGGTGAGAGCGACAAGGCCCGCGAGCAGGAAGTTCCACGGGACGATCTTGTTGGCAAGGTCCTCCATATGCGACTGGCCCTCGGACTTGAGTGAGTCGGCGGTCTGCACGAGCGAGACGATCGAGCGGAGCTTGGTCTGAGCCGTGTTGGCGCGCACACGCACCAAGATGCTGCCGTCTTCCACGACGGTCCCGGCGAACACGTCGTCGCCCACGCTGCGCTCAACGGCCAGCGGCTCGCCGGTCAGGGTCGCCTGGTTTACCATGGCGCTCCCCTGCTCAACGACGCCGTCAATGCAGATGGACATGCCGGTGCGCACGGCCACCAAGTCACCGGGCTCAAGCTCGGTCGCAGCAACGCTTACCTCGGTGTCGCCGACCACTTTTTGTGCCTTATCGGGCACGTCGAGCAGCGAGTTGATGAGCTCGTTTTCGCTCATGGCGCGGGTGTAGTCCTCGAGCAGCTCGCCCACGTTGAGCAGGAACATTGTCTGGCCCGCGGTGTCGACATCACGCTTGACGAACGATATGCCGATGGCCGAAGCGTCAAGCACAGGAACGGTCAGGCGCGGTTGCGCGAGCTCGTGGAGGGCGGCACGCAAAAAGATCATGTAACCGGCCACGACAAAGATGGCGCGCAGCGGCGTAGGCAGGAACCAGCGGCGCGCGTAATGGGCACCGACGAGTGTCGCCAGGTCCATAACGAGTTTGTGCTTGCGCGGCTCTAGTTGCATCACGTAGCCCGACTTGGCATCGGCGATAGCTTGAGCATCGAGTGCGCCTAGGGCGTCGAGCACGCTTGCGCGGCGCGGCTCGTCGTACTCCAGCGCCATCTGGCCAATGCGGCCATACACACGCACCTTGTGCACGCCGTCGATATCGCCGCTGAGCTTAAGAAGTGCATCGAGATCGCTCTCTGGCACAGGACCCGCCAACTGGAGGCGGGTCCTGCCGGGGATCTCGCTGATAATCGAGAATCTCATAGTTTGTGCCTGGGAGCGTTACTCGGCTGCCTCGTCAGCAGCGGCCTCGCTCTGGGTGATGTAGGCAGCCTCGGCAACCATATCGTCGACATTAGCCTTGGCCTGCTCGACCATATCCTGGTAGCAGTTCTTGACGCGCATACCGCACGCGATACCCTGCACGCAGGCATTCTTGACCGGAGCGCTGGTAAGCAGCTTGATGCCGGCCGTGCCAAGCAGAAAACCGCCACCGACAAGCAGGGTATTGAACGTCGACTTTTTCATGTTGCTTCTCCCTTTTGCCGCATTGAACGCGGCACGGTGCCTCAGCACCCGAGTAAACAAGTTTGCTCGAGCACACTTTTGGAAAATAGTTTAGTGTATCTAACTAATGAGGTCAACAAAGGTTAACTTTTTGGAAATCTTGGGGCGCGATGTGACCAAGGGGACCGTCCCTGCGCCACACCCACAAAACAATGGGCGCGCCAAACGGCACGCCCATTCACTCTATTCCATTCAGCCCACCTGACCCGAACGGCCGAGTCGTCGCAGAACCCGGGAGCCCCGGCAGGGCGGGTGCTTGCTCAAAATGAGTTCCGCACGCAAAGAAGGCCACTTAATGTGGCCTTCGTCTTGCGCAGGACTGTTTGAAATTTTGAGGAAGCACCCGCCCTGCCGGGGCTCCCGGGTTCCCGCTTACGAAAGCGACGTTCTCAGCAACTCGTTGAAGAGCTTCGGGTTGCCCTTGCCGCGGCTCGCCTTCATGCACTGGCCCACCAAAAAGCCGATGACCTTCTGGTTGCCGTCACGATACTGCTGCGCCTGATCGGCACAGTTTGCCAGCACCTCGTCCACGATCGGCTGCAGCGCACCGGCATCGCTCACCTGACGCATGCCGCGCTCGTCGACGATCTTGTTGGGATCGTCACCGGTCTGGGCCATGGCCTCAAAGACCTCGTGCGCCTGGTTGGAGCTGATGGCATCGGTCGCCAGCAGCTTGGCGAGAGCCGCCACCTGAGCCGGCGCAATACCGGACTCGGCGAGCGACACGCCTGCCCCCTTAAGGTAGGCGATCATCTCGTTCACCAGCAAGTTTGCGACCGTCTGGGCCTCCTTGCCAGCCATACCGGCAGCGGCCGTCTCAAAGAAGTCGGCAAACTCGGGGTCGCCGGCAATCTGCTCGGCATCGGCCGCCTTAATGCCAAAGTCGGCCTCAAAGCGGGCACGCTTGGCATCGGGCAGCTCGGGAATCTCGCCACGGCAGCGGTCGATGAACTCGTCATCCAGATCGAACGGCGCCAGGTCGGGATCGGGGAACAGGCGATAGTCGTCGGCCGTCTCCTTCACACGCATAACCACGGTACGCTTGCGGCTGGGCTCCCAGTGGCGGGTCTCCTGATAGATGATGCCGCCCTCCTCGAGCACCTCGGCCTGGCGGCAGATCTCGTAGGCAAGGCCGTCGTGCAGGCTCTTGAACGAGTTGAGGTTCTTAAGCTCGGTCTTGGTGCCCAGCTTGGTCTCGCCGCGGCGGCGCAGCGACACGTTACCGTCGCAGCGCATGGAACCCTTCTCCATGGAGCAGTCCGAAATGCCCAGCGTCACAAAGATGCGACGGAGCTTCTCCATAAACAGACGTGCTTCCTCGGGCGTACGCAGATCGGGCTCAGTCACGAGCTCAATCAAAGGCGTGCCGCAGCGGTTGTAGTCGACGAGCGACTCGGCCGCGGCGGTAATGCGGCCTTCGGCACCGCCCACGTGCACCATCTTGGCGGCGTCCTCCTCCATGTGGATGCGCAGGATGCGGATGGGCACCGTGTAGGAGCCGTCCTCGCGACGCTCGGGCATCTGCAGGTTGGATGCATCGTAGCTGGCCAGGTGGCCGGCGCGCTGGTTGCCCTCGCGCATGGTCGACGTCATGGACGTGGACAGTCCCTCGGCGTTGGCCGAAGCGCTCGCCAGGCTCTGGGCCTCGGCCTCACCAAATGCGCAGTCGGGGCGCTCGGCGGCACCGCGACCGGTCACGTCCAGGTCCAGGTGGCCGTACATGGCAAAGGCAACCGGACCCTGCGTGGTCTGGAAGTTCTTGGCCATATCGGGATAGAAGTAGTGCTTGCGGTAGAACATCGAGTGGCGCTGGATCTCGCAGTTGGTGGCGAGACCGGCCTTGACGATGCTCTCGATGGCGCGCTTGTTGGGCACCGGCAGGGCGCCGGGCAGGCCCAGACACACCGGGCACACGTTGGCGTTGGGCTCGTCATCGTGGCTGAGCTTGCAGTTGCAGAACATCTTGGTATCGAGTGCGGTGAGCTCGGTATGGATCTCCAGGCCGATTACGGCCTCCCAATCCTGCAGGACCTCGGAAAGCTCCTTCATTACAGCTCGCCTCCCTTCCCGGCAAAATCGGGCGCGACGGAAAGCGCGGGCGCACCCGTGGCGGCATCGGCAAAGCCGCACTCCAGGGCGCGGGCAAACGTGAGCAGCTGACGGTCCTTAAAGGCAGGTCCCACCAACTGGGCAGAAACAGGCAGCTGAGTATCCTCACCCAAGCCCAGCGGCACCGAGATACCACCGTTGCCGCAAATGTTGAGCGAGATGGTGTACAGATCGGAGAGATACATCTGCGTGGGGTCGCTGATCTCGCCAAACTTAAAGGCCGTGCGCGGCGAGGCGGGCATGAGGATGGTGTCCACCTTGGCATACGCGGCGTCGTAGTCCTGCGTGATGAGCGTGCGGGCCTTTTGCGCGGCGTAATAGTACTTGTCGTACACGCCCGAGCTCAGCAGGTAGGCGCCGAGCATCTGACGGCGCTTGGCCTCGGCGCCAAAGCCGTGGGCGCGCGAAAGCGAGCTCTGGTCGGACAGGTTGGCGCAGCCCTCCTCCTGATAGCCGTAGCGAATGCCGTCGAAGCGAGCCAGGTTGGAGAACGCCTCGGCCGGGCCGATGACATAGTAGGCGGCGATGGCGGCGTCCAGGTGCGGCAGGTCGACCTCCACGAGCTCGGCGCCCTGGTTCTGCAGCTCCTGGGCGGCGCGCTGAACAGCGGCCTTGACCTCGGGCGTCAGGCCCTCGGCCTCCATAAACGCGGGGATGATGCCCACGCGCTTGCCCTCGATGCTGTCGTTGAGATGCTCGGTAAAGTCGACGGCGCAATCCTGGCTGGTGCAGTCGTACGGATCATGGCCCGCGCCGGTAAGCGCGTTCATGGCCAGCGCGACATCCTCGACCGTGCGGCCAAAGGGGCCCACCTGGTCAAGCGACGAGCCAAAGGCAACCACGCCGTAACGGCTCACGGCGCCATACGTGGGCTTAAAGCCCACCACGCCGCACAGCGACGCCGGCTGGCGAATGGAGCCACCGGTGTCCGAACCCAGCGAGAGCACGACCTCGCCCGAGGCGACGGCGGCAGCGGAGCCGCCCGAGGAGCCGCCGGGCACGCGCTCGGTATCCCAGGGGTTGTTGGTGCGGTGGAACGCCGAGCTCTCGGTGGAGCTGCCAAAGGCAAACTCGTCCATGTTTGCCTTGCCCATGGGCAGGCAGCCGGCATCGAGCATGCGCTGGACGCA
>CABRDB010000060.1 GCA_902469555.1 uncultured Collinsella sp.
AGCGCCTCGTAGCCCGCCGCGTCGGCGGGGAACCGGCGGGACAGGACCTTGCGGCCCCTCCAGTCCAGGACGCACAGCCAGTGCGAGTCGGCGTGGGTGTCGACCCCGCAGAAGACCGGCCCGCGGGCGCCGGGTGTCGATTCGTTTTGCATGTCTCGCTCCGTTCTTTCCGTGCTCGCCTGGACCGGGCAGACGGCACACTGACGGGGCGCGATAGAATGCGGTTGTTCGGGTCCGCGGTATCGCTCCATGCTCCTATTAGGTCATGCGGCGGTCTCGGCTCGCCGCGGCCCGCGCGGGACATGTCAGGAAACGAGGGCAGCCCTGTGGGCGCCAGCGGAATGTGGGGTCACCGCGCGGTCCGCATCTGATGGTGTCGACGTCAATGGTATACGGGTGCATCATCGACGTCTTCAATACAGAAAATATCAGTGCGGAATGTTTTCAGAGCTTTGCCCTGCAGGGTCCCTGCCGTCACGCAGCAGTCAGGGAATCTGGAGTGGGCGGCGGCTTGGCTACGAGCTGGGGCTGAGGATCTGAACGAATGGGTGACGTTGCTGGGAGCGCAGGCGTTGCCGGCGATGATCACTTTGGAACTGGAATTTCCGCCTGCTAGTAAAAAGGCCTCCGGGCTGTTGCTCTGGAGGCCTTTTTGTCAATTACAGACGAATGCGTTAGTTGTTCTTGGTCAGACGCTCGACGTCGTGGGCGATCATGTATTCCTCGTCGGTGGGGATGACCATGACCGTGACGGCGGAACCGGCGGCGCTGATGACCTGCGGACCGTTGCCCACGGCCTCGCGGTTCTTGTTGTTGTCGATGCGCACGCCCAGCCACTCGAAGCAGTCGCAGAAGGCCTTGCGGATCGACCAGTCATTCTCGCCGATGCCGGCGGTAAAGGTAATGGTGTCGACGCCCGCCATGGAAGCGATCATGGAGCCGGCCTGCTGCATGGCCTTGTAGGCGAACATATCGAAGGCGAGCAGGCAGCGCTCGTCGCCCTCGGAGGCGCGCGTACGGATGTCACGGGCGTCGTTGGAGATGCCCGAGATGGCAAGCAGACCAGACTGCTTGTTCATCATGTCATCGACTTCCTGGTAGCTGTAGCCGCCCTCGCGCTGCAGGTAGCACACGGTAGCCGGGTCAATGGAACCACAACGGGTGCCCATCATCAGGCCGTCGAGCGGCGTGAGGCCCATCGTGGTATCGCGGCATACACCGTCCTCGATGGCGGCAAGCGAGGCGCCGTTGCCCAAATGGCACGAGAGCAGGCGGTGGCAGCGCGAGCCCAGGATCTCCTTGGCCATCATCCACTCATAGCGGTGACTCGTGCCGTGGGCACCGTACTTGCGCACGTGGTACTTGTCGCACACGTCCTTGGGCAGCGCGTAGGTGTAGGCGACCTCGGGCATGGTCATGTGGAACGAGGTGTCGAAGACGGCCACGTTGGGCAGCTCCGGATACTTCTCGCGGCAATATTCGATTGCCGCGGCCTCGCCGTAATTGTGCAGCGGGGCGAGCGGAGCAACCTCGAGGATCTTAGCCATGACCTCATCGTCGACGACCGCGGAATCATCGAAGTGCCAGCCACCCTGAACGATACGGTGGCCGATGCCATCGATCGTAAAGTCGGTCTTCTCGAGCTCCTCGAGCACGCGCGCAATGGCGCAGCGATGATCGGGAAAAGGAATCTCCTCGGTCTGCTTGGCACCACCGTTCTCGGAGTGGCCAAAGATGCCCATGTCCGAGCCGATACGCTCGCAGTTGCCCTTGGCGAAAACCTCGCGGGTATCGGTATCCAAAAGCTGATATTTAAGGCTCGAGCTGCCGGCGTTGACAACAAGTACGTTCATGAGACTCCTTTGCAGTGCGATACGGTCGGCGCAGACCCCTTAAGGCGGCCGCATGTTAATAAGAAGTTATCACAACTTGATAAATAGCTATCAGGCATATCGCTCAACGAGACGAAAGAGGGGCTGAACGGCGCTCGGTCGTCCAGCCCCTCCCCTCTTGCAATTACTTGCCGTTGACGATGCGCTCGACGTCGGAAGCGATCATGAACTCCTCGTCCGTGGGGATGACGAAAATCTTGACCTTGGAATCCTTGGCAGACAGGCACCAAGCGCCGTCACCACGCAGGGCGTTGCGGGCATGATCCATCTTGACGCCCATAAAGGCCAGGCGGTCGGCAACGCCGGCGCGGACGGCCGGAGCGTGCTCGCCGATGCCGGCGGTAAAGACCAGGGTGTCCATACCGCACATAGAAGTGGCCATCTCGGCAGCCTTGGCGGCAATCTTGTAGACGAACATATCGAAGGCGAGCTGAGCCTCGGGGTCGCCAGCGGCAGCGAGCTCCTCGACATTGCGGCAATCGTTGGTCTTGCCACCGGTCACAGCCAAAAGGCCGGACTTCTTGTTCATCATCTCGTCAACCTCGTCGAAGGTGTAGCCGCCCTCGCGCTGCAGGTAGCACACGGTAGCCGGGTCGATGGAGCCACAGCGGGTGCCCATCATGACGCCGTCAAGCGGGGTGAGACCCATGGTGGTGTCCATGCACTTGCCGTCCTCGATGGCGCACAGGGAGGCACCGGAACCGATGTGGCACACGACGACCTTGCGGGCCCCGCCGTTGGTCATCTCGGCGACCTTCTTGGAGATGTAGCGGTAGCTGGTGCCGTGGGCGCCGTACTTACGAATGTGCAGCTTGTCGCAGACGTCCTTGGGCAGAGCGTAAGTCTTGGCGACCTCGGGCATGTTGAAGTGGAAAGCGGTGTCATAGACCGTGACGTTGGGCAGGTCGGGATACTGCTCCAGGCAGTACTCGATAACGTTGGCCTCGGGGTTATTGTGCAGCGGGGCGAGCGGAGCAACCTCGCGGATCTTGGCGAGGACGTCCTCGTCGACGAGGGAGGAATCACCGAAGTACCAACCGCCCTGAACGATACGGTGGCCGATACCCTCGATCTTGACGCCGTTGGCCTCGAGGTCCTTCAGGACGACCTCGATGGCGACCTTGTGGTCGGGGAACTCGATGTTCTCGGTCACCTTCTTGGAGCCGTTGGCAGCGTGGGTGAAGGTACCGCCGGTAAAACAGACGCGCTCGCAGGAGCCCTTTGCGGACACCTTGTGGGACTTGGTATCGATGACCTGATACTTAAGGGTCGAAGATCCTGCGTTGACGACCAGAACGTTCATGTGTCTCCCTACTAACAGGCGGTGTGGCGCCGCCAGGTTACATACGCTTCAATAATAAACCCAAACGCCCTCGCGCTCGGGTTTATTGCGTTGATATATAAGTTATCGGTGCCCAAATACTCATGACCTTTGGCTTGTAAGACGAAATAGCGCGGGGATATACACAAGGGAAGAAATCCCGAGCGCGACAAGCAATACGACTCGAATGCCCGCAACGCTACTCAACACAGCGTTGAGCAGATAGAAAAGAACGGCACCCACCGCCACCATCTGGCTTTGAACCGAAATCAGTGAACAGCGCATCGAAGAATCGGCTGCCTTTTGAAAAATTGAGTATTTAATTGGAGCAAATAACGAGTACGCAACCGTCTGCAGCACATAGAACACGGGCAGCAAATTAGCCGGAGTAAGGGGGATCAAAAACAAAGCTGTCAATACTAAGCGAACGATGCCGCAAATACGCGCAAAGCGGCCCTTGTCGACATGAGCAATCGCACAGGGCACAATAAGTCCCATGGAGGCCGAGGCAAGGAGCTGGACCGCAATGGTCACACCCGAAGCGACGGCATTCATTCCGCGACCCGCAAGCAGCAGTGAGAAAAAGTCTTCCAGGGCGACAAAAGCAAATGCCTGAGAACAGTCCATGATGAACGCTGAACGAAGAATGCCATTACCCGCAATAGCGGTACCGATCATCTTCGGGCTAATCCCATGTTCAGGTGTCGTCGCAGTGCCTCCTCTTCGCATTTCAGGAATGCAGACAACGACAACCAACGTCAACACCATTGCGATGATATCTGCCGAAAGACCAATGAGATATGCACCGACGGACGAAATGAAACCGCCCACGCAAGCGGAGATGGCATAAGAGGCATAGAAAACAAATCGCTCAACGACATTAAGTCTTACGAGCTGGTCCTGAGAGACGCTGTCAATGTAAATCGCTTCGATGGATCCGCTCACACACGCAACGGCAAAACCCTTGAGAGCGAACGCACCGATTAAAAGCAGGGGAGAACGGACGAGAAGCAGGGCGGCGTAGTATCCAAGCATTCCCACGACGCCAACGAGACCGCTTGTCTTTCGTCCAAACCTATCAGCAATATAGCCAGTGGGAACTTCAAGGATGAACTTGCTCACTTGATATGCAATCATCATGCTAGAAATCGCCACCATCGAGAATCCGACGAATTCAAGGTAAACCGTCAGAAAATACAAGATGGTGCTAAAGTTCGACAGAAAAACGAACGTCATATAAAGCAAAACCGTACGGTTTTTCATGCTCCGCCCTCCAAGAGTCAGCAATCTAAATCGGAATCTTGGAAAAGCATGAGGGCAAAGCTGTCAGCTATGTGTTACAAGGCGTCAATAATCACTTGATGCCTCGAAGCCAATTAATCTCACGAAGCAAGATGACGCAATAGGTGCAGAAAAACCGTCTGGTGTCGATCAGTCCAGGAATTTTGCCGATAGCAAAAGTAGATAGGCAAGGTTACATCACGCGAACCTTCAATGGAGCACTCGCTCACTTCCAATACATCTGATGCGAGAGAAGAGCCAGAAAAACTCAATATCAATCCCCCGGCTTGAAGAAACTCAGTCTGCGCCCTGTTTCCGTATTCAACATCACGGAAGCGAAAATTGACGAGCTGGGCTTCGGGACATTGATTGATTGCATTGAGACAGGGTGACAAATTAATGGGAACAGCGAGCCTGCCGCCCAGTAACTCGCGAATGGTCATGGCGCCCACAGATTGATGACCCGCTGGGCATGAAAGAACCTTGAGCTCCTTTTCACCCAAATATTTTGAAGAAAGGACGCTGTCCCGTGGTTCCTCGAATGAGATAGCCGCATCCGAAATGCCAAGCACAAGTGATTCAAAGCATGTAGCCGTTGGCTGATGCCACACATCAAGGTGAATCTGAGGGTGCGAGCGTTCAAACGAGTCATACCAGCTTTCGGCAAAAAGGCGCCCCCGCCCATGAAGGCAGGGGGCGTAAAGACGAAAGTGGCCATCGGGCGAAACGCCGCCGCCCCTCGATTGAACGTACTTTTTGAGATCGTCGACTTGTGCCAGGATCATACGTGCGCGACGTGCGAGCTCTCTGCCCGCCGGAGACAAAACAGCCTCCCCCGCC
>CABRDB010000061.1 GCA_902469555.1 uncultured Collinsella sp.
CCTATGGCACTTCAACATCATTGTCGCAGCCCCGACCCGCGGTCACGAGCGGGGGCTCCTATCTTTTTAGTGCCCTCGGATTGGGTCATAGTGTCTGACTTTGCCAACACATTGGCGTTGCCGTGGTAGTCATTGGCCTGTGTACGGGTTCAAAGTGGGAGATTATCCACGCTCGTTCCCATCGGATTACATTACCCGTCGCCGGCAGCCGGGCGACGTCGGTCCGTGTGGCGGCGTATAATCGGCGGCAGATGACTTGGACGTTAGGAAACCATGACCGATAGCATGCAGCAGATGGCGCTCGACACGCTCGGCGCCTATTTTGGCTACACCTCGTTTCGCCCGGGACAGGACCGCATGGTCGATGCGATCCTTGCCGGTCGCGATGCGCTGGGTGTTATGCCCACGGGCGCCGGAAAGTCCATTTGCTACCAGGTGCCCGCGCTCATGCTGCCCGGCATCACCTTTGTGGTGAGTCCGTTGCTGTCGCTTATGGAGGACCAGACCCGCGCACTGCTCGCGGCGGGTGCGCGCCCCAGCTATCTCAACTCCAGCCTTACGCTGGCTCAGCAAAATACCGTGCTCAAGCGTGCTCGTGAGGGGCGCTACCAGCTAATGTATGTGGCACCCGAGCGCCTGCTCGAGCCACGCTTTCTGGCCTTTGCGCAGGAAGCTGCGGCCGAAGGCGGCATTGGCGTGCCACTCGTAGCTATTGACGAGGCCCACTGCGTGAGCCAGTGGGGGCAGGATTTCCGCCCCGCCTACCTGCAGATTCGCGAGTTCATCGATTCGCTGCCGCAGCGCCCCATCGTGGCGGCGTTTACCGCCACGGCGACCGAGCGCGTGCGTGCGGACATTCAGCAGATGCTCGGCCTGCAAAACCCCGCGACGGTGGTGACGGGTTTTGATCGCAAGAACCTCTACTTTGGTTGCGAGGAGATGGGCGACAAGGCCAAGACCGCGTGGGTGCGCGACTACGTGATTGCGCATTCGAGCGAGAGCGGCATCGTGTATTGCTCGACCCGCAAGACGGTCGACGCGCTGGCCGCGGAGCTTGCCGAGGCTCTGGGCCCCAGCGGCATTCGCGTTGGCCGCTACCATGCAGGCATGGGCAACGACGCCCGTCGCCAAAGCCAGCGCGCCTTTATCGACGACGATATCCAGGTGATGGTTGCCACCAACGCCTTTGGCATGGGCATCGACAAGCCCAACGTGCGCTACGTGATCCACAACAACGTGCCCGAGAGCATTGAGGCCTACTACCAGGAGGCGGGCCGCGCCGGCCGCGATGGCGACCCGGCCAGCTGCCATCTGCTGTGGAACGGCAACGATTTTCGCATGCGCCGCTTTCTGATCGATCGCGGCGATGCTGCCGATGAGGCACTCGACGACGAGCAGCGTGCGTGGGCGCTCCAGAATCGATATCGTCTGCTCAGCCAGATGGAGGGCTACTGCAATACCACCGGCTGCTTGCGCGAATACACGCTGCGCTACTTTGGCGACGAGGCCGCGGTCGAGCATGCCGCGGCCGGTACGGGCGGCGTCGCCACGGACGACGTCGAGGGCTGCGGCAACTGCAGCAACTGCCTCACGCAGTTCGAGGTCGAGGACGTCACCGATATGGCCCGCGCTGCCGTGCGCTATGTGGCCATGCGGCCCATGCGCTTCGGCAAGTCGCTCATCGCCGACGTGCTCCACGGCGGCAACACCGAGCGCATTCGCCAGATGCATTTGGACGAGGACCGCGGCTACGGTGAGCTGTCGAGCGAATCGGTCGGGCGCATCAAGGACATCATCGGCCAGCTGTGCGGCCGCGGTTATCTGGCTACCTCGCAGGGACAGTACCCGGTCGTGGGGCTGGGCCCGCGTGCCGCCGAGGTCGAGGATGAGGCGTTCGCCTTTACCGTTAAGCGTCGCGCGTCCAAGCGCAAGGCCTCGGCCCGCGCCCGCCGTGCGGTGGATCTGCTGCGCGAGGAGGCCGAGCTGGATCAGCGCCCGCGCGTGGGTGACGATGCCGAGCTGTTCGAGCGCCTGCGTGCCCTGCGCAAGGAGATTTCGACCGAGCTGGAGATGGCGCCGTACATGGTCTTCTCCGACAAGGCCCTGCGCGGCCTGTGCCGTCTGCGCCCCCAGACGCGCGACGAGCTGATTCAGGTCAACGGCATTGGCGAGAAAAAGGCCGACGCCTTTGGCGAGCAGTTTATGACGGCGATCGAAGAGTTTGAGTCCGAGCATGCGCGGGATGGAGCGTAACGATGGCATTCGACGATAAAACCGAGCGCACTGAGGTATCCGCCGTGCCGCTGTACCAGCAGGTTATGGACGACCTAAAGGGCGAGATCGCGCGCGGCGTGTACGCATCCGGCTCGCGCATTCCTTCCGAGATGGAGCTCGCGAAGTCCTACGGCGTGGGACGCATCACCGTGCGCCGCGCCATCGAGGAGCTGTCGCGCGCGGGGTATCTCAACCGCCAGCAGGGGAGGGGCACGTTTGTGTGCGCGCCCAAGCTCAAGCGCAAGATTGTCCAAAAGGGTGACGTTCAGAGCTTTTCCGAGGGTTGCGCTGCCAACGACATGGTGGCCGGAGCACACCTGGTGTCGCGCACGGTGGTTGCGGCGACGCGCGAGGACGCGGCGTTTTTTGGGGTGGAACCCGGCTGCGAGCTCATCGTTGTCGAGCGCGTGCGCACGGCAGACGGCGTGCCCGTCATGCTCGAGAACAACGCCTTTGTGCTGGCCGACCATCCCTACCTGCAGACGCTTGCCGACAAGGACCTCACGGACAATTCCATCTTTGCACTCGTTGCCGAGCATTCGGGCCGCGCGCCGCTCAAGTCCGACCCTTGTACCGTGGAGATTGCGCTTGCCGATGTTCAGGCGGCCTCACTGCTGGAGGTGCCGGTCGGCGAGCCGCTGTTTTATATGGAGGCGTACTTTACCGATGAGGACGAGCGGCCCTTGCTGCTCGGACGCCAAAAGATCGTGGGCTCGCGCTACGTGTTCGACATCTAACGTCCACAGATAGAACAACATGGAACAAATTTGTCGCAATGGCTTCCACCGTGGCTGCTTGCGTGGTATATATAGAACAACATAGAATGACAGCAGGTACGAGCTGCCGTCGTTCAAAGCCGCCACACAAGGAGGAGCATCACCGTGAACGCACACGATCTGGTTCAGGAAATTATCGAGCGCAAGGGCAAGATTGAGAACGTCTTTTGGATCGCCTGCGGCGGTTCGATGATCGACCTGATGCCGGCCAACGAGCTGCTCAAGCGCGAGGCCACCACGTTTGCCTCGACGGTCTACACGGCGCGCGAGTTTTGCCTGATGGCTCCCAAGAGTCTTGGCGAGAAATCACTCGTCATCGCCTGCAGCCACAGCGGCAATACGCAGGAGGTCGTCGACGGTTGCGAGATGGCGCTGGCAGCCGGCGCCGAGGTCGTGGCCATGACCGACTGCGAGGGCTCCAAGATTGATAACGGCAAGTGGACCACCTGGGTCTATCCGTGGGGCGAAGGCGTGCCGCAGGCCGAGGTTCCGCAAGGCATCGGCGTCCTGATGGCTGCCGAGCTGCTCGACCAGCAGGAGGGTTACGAGGCACTCGCCGACATGTACGCCGGCCTTAAGCAGATGGATGCGCTGTTGCCCGCTGCCCGTGAGAAGGTCAACGCCGAGCTGGGCGATCGCTTTGCCGAGCTCTGCCAGCAGCATAAGTTCTTCTATATCCTGGGTTCCGGCCCCAACTTTAGCCAGACCTACGCCATGGCCATCTGCTCGCTCATGGAGATGCAGTGGCAGCACTGCTGCTATATCCACTCCGGCGAGTATTTCCACGGCCCGTTTGAGGCCACCGAGCCCGGCGTGTTCTACTTTGTGCAGCTCGGATCGGGCGAGTGCCGCCCCATGGAGGAGCGCGCGCTCGCGTTCCTCAACACGCACACTGATACAGTCATGGTGCTCGATGCACTCGAGTACGGCGTAGGCGAGGTGCCCGCCAGCGTGCGTTCGTTCTTGGAGCCGATCTTCTTCTACAACATGAGCTGCGAGCTGCGCGCCGCCCGCGGCAAGGTGTTTGACCACAGCCCCGAGGTTCGTCGCTACATGGGCATCGAGCAGTACTAGGTAACGGGAAAAGCATTCACCTTCGATTCGCAAGTGAACAGCGTGCGTAAAAAGCGGGCCGCG
>CABRDB010000062.1 GCA_902469555.1 uncultured Collinsella sp.
CGCGCAACCGTCCACAGCCTCCCGCCGTGCGCCTCGTTCGATATCGAGCGCGTGCTCGCGGACGGCTCGAGGCTCCTGCTCGCGAGCGGCCTCAAGTCCGGGCAGAGCGTCATCGACCGCCTGCCGCCGCTCAACGTCGGGTTCTCCTACGTCGCGCGCGGCTACGCGGCCTCCGGAACCACCTCGACGACCGAGGTGGGGACCGTGTGCCCGTGCGACGGGTTCGCCCTCAACTTCGGGCCGGACGCCTCCGAGGTCGTCGTGGGCGACAGGAACATGGGCGGCCCGCCGCAGTACTCGGCGAGCCCCGAGCGCGAGCGCGACCAGTTCCACTTCGTCGGCGGCGGCCTGCCCATGGGGTTCGAGAGCGGCAACCTCTCGATGAAGGAGTCGATGGAGTTCACGATCGAGGAGGACGACTACCTGCGCGTCCGCGGCCTGTTCGGCCGCTACGGAAGCGCCTGGGTGCGACCCCATCTGGGCGACCGCGGCTTCGCCGCCGTCACGGGGACGCTCACCAGGTGCGCGCCTGAGGACTACAGGGTGTCCGTATCGACGAAGAGGGAGCGATGGAGGGAGCCCAACGGTGTCGGATGATATCTGGCTCGCGTCGTTCAGGACCTCCTACCGGTACGCCCGCGTTTCGCGGTCGACCGGCCTGGAGGCCGGCGCCATCGAGTGCTTCACCGGCGGGAGCATCAGCCGCAACCAGGACACGGACACCTATGAGTCCGCATCGCTGGACTACGTCGGCAGGCTCGACATGGGCAACGACTTCGTGCGCATCTACCTCGACGCGGAGGACCCGATCTCGGGCGCGTCGCGCACCGTGTGCCTGGGGACCTTCGAGTGCTCGACGCCGTCCCGCACGGTGAGCGGCGAGGTGGCGACCGGCATCGCGACGCTCTACGGCAGACTCCACGACCTCGCGAAGGACGACTTCGACGAGCCGTACACCGTGCCGGCCGGCGCAAACGCGGTCTCCGCGGCCAAGGCGATCGCGGAGGGGTGCGGGCTCGAGGTGATCGCGGAGCCGAGCGACTACACGCTGTCGACGGCATGGGTCTTCGGGATCGCCGCCACGGCGGACACGCCGGACAACAAGCTGGGCGCGGTCAATAGGCTGCTCTCCGCTGCAGGATTCAGGAGCGCGTCGACCGATGCCTACGGGCGCGTGCTGTTCAGGCGTTACCTGGAACCGGCGGCGAGGCCGATCGACCACACCTTCTCAGAGGGCGAGGACTGCCGGGTGCTTCCCGACCTCACCGACGAGCAGGACGACTTCGACGCGGTGAACGTGGTGCACGTCGACTTCGCTACCCAGGGCGAGAGCGTCAGGGGAACGGCCTCGGACGACAGCCCGCAGAGCGAGTGGTCGACCGTCTCCACGGGCCGCCGCATCGTGAAGCGGTACCAGTACAGCGACCTCCCGTCAGGGGAGAGCGTCATCGCCGGCGGCTCCTACCCGCTCGCCGGAGACGGTACCCACGACAGCGCGACCTTCAGGTGCAGCGGCGGCGGGGGGACCATCGAGACCGTCGGCGTTTCCGGGTGCCCGATCGGCGGCATCAGCCAGGCGATCCGCATCACGAAGGGGTCGGGCTCCGGCGAGATCGGCATCGCCCAGGACAAGATATTCCTCAAGAAGGGCCAGCCGTACACCGAGTCCGTTTACCTCTACGCGTCGCAGAGGGTGCAGGTGAGGGTCCAGCCAATCTGGCGCGAGGACGACGGGGGAGAGACCGCGACGGTCGCCATCGGGCCAGGCTGGACGAGGCTGTCGCTCACGGCCACCCCGGCCAAGTCCGAGGAATACAGCGCGGGCTACATCTACCTTGCCGCTAGCGCGCCGACCGGATCGTACATCGACGTAGCGCAGGTCAAGGTCGAGGAGGGCGTTGTGGCAACGCAGTTCGCGGTCGAGGCTGCGAACGAGAAGGCGGCGAGCCTGCTCGCCACCGAGTGCTCGGTCATCCGCCGCCCGATCATCACGGCGATCTTCAACCCGTCGGCGGACGTCTACTCGGCGTGCGCCATCAGGCTGCCGTCTGTCGGGATCGAGCTCGCCCGCGCCTGCATCCGGAAGATGGACCTCGAGCTCTCGATGGGATGCCCCATGAGGATCGAGCTCCGCATGTACATGAGGGGTGATGCCTCGTGAGCGCCATGCCGTCCCTGGCCGCGGACCTTGCCGATATCGTCGCCGGCCCTTCGGCGCCCGGCGTCTCGATCGCCTACGGCACCGTCGTCGCGGCGGACTCCAGGACCGTCGACGTGCGCATCGGGGGCTCGGTTGTCGCCGGCATCTGCATGACGACGTCCTGTCGGGGCGCGGCGCCCGGTCAGCGCGCCATCCTCATCGGGTCGCCGCCGCTCTGGACGGCGATCGGGATCATCGCTTGATTATCGTGCGGGCGCAGGCCCGCGGAAGGGAAGCCGCATGGCCAACAACAGCGACGGGTCCGCCGTCTACGAGGTGAAGGTCGGGGAGGACGACTATATCGACGGCCTCGACGTGACGGAGAGCGACGGTAGCATCACCACCTACCTGTTCCGCCCGGCAAACTACGACGAAGTCGAGGCGGCGCGAAAGAGGGCCGAGAGCGCCGCGTTGCTGGCGAGCAGCGCCGCAGGCACCGCAAAGACTCAGGCATATGACGCCAACGTCGCCGCCGGAGCTGCCAGAACGGCCGCCGCGAAGTGCTCGACTGCCACCGAGAACGCCAACGCCGCCGTTCAGAAGGCGAATGCCGCGAACGATACCGCAAGCGCCTCGACTGCGCTGGCGAGCAATGCGGCCGCCGCGGCCAACGGCGCGGCGTCTCATGCCGAGGCCGCCGCGAACCAGGCGCTGCAGATCGCGAACTCGGTGGCGCAGGGCGCCGGCGGCGAATCCGATATCGCGGAGCTGCGCCGTCAGAACGGCCAGCTCGCGACGATGCTCGCCGACGCGACGGGGAAGTTCATCTACATGGACGGGACCGTCTACTGCCCGGCATCCAAGGCGTCGGTGTCCGGCGACACGGTGTCGTTCGGCGGCACGTGCTCGGTCTCGGGCAGCACGGCAACCCTTGCCTAAGGAGGATAAATGGCAAATGCAAAGACACTGGTCGTCGGCGGCCAGTCGCTCAACGTCATCGACGATACCGCGCGCAGCAACGCGCAGACGGCGCTCAACAACGCCGAGTACAACCGCCAGGGCCAAATCGGCAAGTACGGCGGGCAGAACATC
>CABRDB010000063.1 GCA_902469555.1 uncultured Collinsella sp.
AGCCGGCTTCTCGGCCTCACGCGCGGCCTCGGCAGCCGCCTCGCGCGCCTTCTCGGCAACAAACGCCGCTGCCGAGGTATCGAGCTGCACCGTTGCGTGCGTGCGTGCGGGCGCGGCGACCTCGCCGGCATGCATCACGATGACGCCGCAGGTGCTCGTCTTAACGAACTCGACCATCTTGGGATCGGTGAAGCCGGTCACGTCGTTGACGATCGAGGCGCCGCAGCGCACGGCCGCCTTGGCAACCGCCACATGACGCGTGTCGATCGAGACGATGGCGCCCTCCTTGGCCAGCGCGCGCACCACGGGCAGCACGCGGCGAGCCTCCTCGTCGGGGTTGACCGGGGTAAAACCAGGGCGCGTGGACTCGCCGCCCACGTCGATGATGTCGGCGCCGGCGTCGAGCATCGCCAGGCCGTACTCGATGGCGGCATCGGGGTCGAAGTGCTCCCCGCCATCGCTAAACGAATCGGGCGTCACGTTGAGGACGCCCATGATGCGCGGACGGTCAAAGCTGAGCTCGTACTTTCCGCACCGCCATGTCTTGCTGTCGTTCGCCATGAACATCCTCCTAAAATGCCCACGCCGCCGAGCTTGGGGAGCTGGCGGCGGGGTCGCTTTGCACTCAGTCTTTCTATTGTATCCGCGCGCGCGGGCTAGAACGCAAACGCGGCCGCGATGTCGCAAGAAATCAGCAGGTCGGCATTTGCATCCTGATCGGTGGGAGCAAGATTGCAAATGGCCAGCGTATCGCCGGTAAAGTAACGCGTAAGGCCCGCCGCCGGATACACCACGAGCGAGGTCCCGCCCACAATGAGGGCATCGGCCGCGGCGATGGCGGCAACGGCACCGGTCAACACATGCTCATGGAGCTGCTCTTCGTAGAGCACTACATCGGGCTTGATGCGGCCGCCGCACGCGGGGCACGCAGGCACGCCCGCGGCATCCTCGTGCTCGCGCGAGCAAATCCACTCGGCGCTATAGACCGCACCGCACGACTGGCAAATGTTGCGATGGACCGATCCGTGCAACTCAAACACGCGCTGCGAGCCCGCCATCTGATGCAAGCCGTCGATGTTTTGCGTCACCACGGCATTTAGCTTGCCGGCGCGCTCCAGCTCGGCCAGCTTGGTGTGGCAGCGGTTGGGCTTGGCGCCAAGCGCGATCATCTTGGTGCGGTAGAAGTCGAAGAACTCCGCCGGATGCGTCTCGTAAAAGCTATGCGAGAGCATGGTCTCGGGCGGGTAGGCAAACTGCTGGTGATACAGGCCGTCCACGCTGCGGAAATCGGGGATGCCACTTGCCGTGGAAACACCCGCGCCGCCAAAGAAGACCACGCGCTTGTGGGTATCAAACAGATCCGCCAGCGCGGCGGAGGCCTGCTTGGGATCCGTTATTGCCTGCGTCATATGAGTTCTCCGTCCTTGTTGGTCGGGTAGCGTTGGGCGACGTCCCAGCATGCGGCCTTTAAGTCAGCATGCACGGAGCCCACCCCGCCCTTGTTGCGTTAATCTTAAGCCTGCCAACCCCGTCGAAAGGACACCATGCCTCAGACTTACACCTTTGCCTCGTGGAACGTTAACGGCCTGCGCGCCGTGCTCAAAAAGGACCCGAGCTTTATTCAAATCGCGCAGGAACTCGATGTCGATGTGCTGGCGCTGCAAGAAACCAAGTTGCAAGAAGGCCAGGTTGATATTGACCTGCCCGGCTATCACCAAACCTGGAGCTACGCCGAGCGTAAAGGCTATTCGGGCACCGCGGTCTTTAGCCGCCAGGAACCGCAGCGCGTGCTGCACGCCGACGCGCTGCTACCCTACGCCGGCGAGGGCGAGGCGGCCGTACTCGTCGCCCAAGCCGTAACCGAGGGCCGCGTCTGCGCACTCGAGTTCGACAAGTTTTGGTTTGTCGACGTCTATACGCCCAACGCCCAAAATGAGCTCGCGCGCATCGATGTGCGCATGGCCTGGGATGATGCCTATCGCGGCTTTTTGAGCGCGCTTGAGCACGAAACCGGCAAGCCCGTCGTAACCTGCGGCGACTTTAACGTGGCGCACGAAGAGATCGACCTTAAGAACCCCAAGTCCAACCGCGGCAACGCAGGCTTTTCGGACGAAGAGCGCGGTAAGTTTACCGAGCTGCTCAACGCCGGCTTTACCGATACCTGGCGCACGGCTAATCCGGACGTTGAGGGCGTCTACAGCTGGTGGAGCTATCGCTTTAATGCCCGCAAGAACAACGCCGGCTGGCGCATCGACTACTTCCTGGTAAGCGACGCAATCGCCGCCAACGTTCGCGACACCGGTATCCGTGGCGACATCTTTGGCAGCGACCACTGCCCCGTCACCCTCACGCTAGAGCTCTAGCCCCAACTGATCCCCTGGAGACGGAGGAAAAGGAATCATTTTCACCTCGCGAGGGCATCCACGCGGCCCACCCGCCACGAAACTGGCCCATCTACTACGTTTAAGCCACTACCCTCAACCACAGCAAACAGCGCAAAAGAAAACCGCAGGTAGAAAGCCTGCGGTTTTTCATAAAACGCGATTGTGCTTGGGGATGTCGGGTCAAACGTAGTAGATAGGCCGATTCCGTGGCGGGCGGGTTCAGCTGATTCCCCGGGGACGTCTGGAGACGGAAGAAAACGGATCAATTTGGCTCTTGAGGGCCACGATGCCCGTCTATAAGCCGGCCATTCCAGAACTATGCCGGTTTACGGGGCTGAATCGCGAACCCCCAACCATACGCAATTCCGAAATAATAAAACCGCAGGTAAACGGCTTGCTCCATTTCGAAAAAAGCCGGTATGGTCTGCCTGTGCCAATCTGGCCCCGTAAACCGGCGTAGTTTTGAAATGGCGCTTCGGCAGTATTGATTCCCGCCCCGGCGCAACCAGCCCTACAGCCCGTACTTCACGACGACTCGGTTGATGCGGCGACACCAGGGCTTGTACAAGGCGGCCAAAAACACGCATGTCGCGAGTCCGTGCGTAATATCGAACGGCACTGCCGTGGCAAGACGTGCCACGGCACCCGCCCAAGTAAGCGGCTGTACAAACCCAATGATGTCATACGCGTTGATCACGACGCCATAGAGCAGGCCCGACGCAAAGCCGTACGCCAGCAGCGCCGGCATGCGCACGGTGCCGTCGGCGCGGTCGAACGCACCCGCATACGCCAGCGCACCGCCAACGTATCCCACGAGCCCCCAGGCATACATCTGCCACGGCGTCCACATGCCCTGCCCAAAAAAGAAATTGCTGGTCAGCGCCGCCAACGCACCGACCATAAAGCCGTTACGACGACCGAGTGTCGCCCCGGCGATAATGGCGATGGCACTCACGGGTTTAAAGTCGGGAATGGGTCCAAACAGGATGCGCCCCGCCGCCGCCAGCGCCGCCAGCACCAGCGTGGGCATAATCTGACGCAGGCCTGGACGCGATGCCTCATAGCCCGCAAAGAACAGCGCAAGCACCAACGCCACCACAACCAGCATGGCCAACGCTGCCTGCTCAACACCCGCCAGCAACGCGGCAGCCATCACCGCCGGCACCGCCAACAACAGCGGGATCTCCAGTTTTGCAAGCAAACGCGAGAAACGACAGTCCGTCATCCCATCACGCCCTATAGAACACGTTGTCGGCAAAGAAGTCGGCCGGGGACTCCATGCAGGCAATCTCGCCGTCAAACATCATGGCGACGTCGTCGGCTACCTGCTCGGCAAAGTCCAAATCGTGCGTAGCCATGATGACGGTGCCGCCAGCCTTCGCATGGTCACGCAGGGCGCGGGCGATGGTGCGGCGACTCTCCAGGTCCAAGCCCTTCGTGGGCTCGTCAAGCAGCAGCAGCTCGGGGCCGATCAGCAGCAGCTTTGCCAGTGCGAGCAGCTGGCGCTGTCCGCCCGAGAGGTCGTAGGGGTGGCGCGTCTCCAGGCCGTCCAGCCCCAAGCTCGCCGCGCGCTCCCGCGCCACGGTCTCGTCATATCCGCAGGCTGAAGCCCATTCCATCAGCTCGTCGCACACCGTCTCGGCAACCAGCAATGCTTTGGGATTCTGAGGCAGCAACGCCGCCGAGGCCGCTCCGCGCACCATGCGGCCGCGCTGCAGCTTGGCGGTCTTCGCCAGCACCGAGAGCATCGTCGACTTACCGCATCCGTTGCCGCCCACGATCGCATGCACCGCACCGGCCGAAAACGACGCATCGAGCCCACGCAACACCCAGCCGGACGCTCGATCGTAGCGAAACCAACCTTCCGACAGGGTGGTAGCCGACCCAGCGTGCATTTTTTGGAGTATTCTGCTTCCATCCGTGCGCGAGAAGGCTTCCAAGCCGTTCTCGAGCGACGTTTGCGCCACAAATTCGGACGATTTGTCCAATTCCAAACTTTTTTTCGCGCTCGATACGCCCCCGGGCGGCTCCAGAGAGCCCAAATTGTCCTCACGCCTGCTGAATACTCCGTTTTTTGCACATCGGATGGCACCCCACCCCAACGTGTCATCGGAAAACAGCGATTCTCGGCGTCCCAAAGATGCCATATCCGCCGCCTCGTGCACGCGGCCATCCTCAATCCGGTACGCACACGTCGCGTATTCGAGCATTGGGCGCGGCTGATGCGTCGCCACAACAACCGTGCAGCCCAGCTCGCGATTCACACGAAACAGCGCGTGCAGAAAATTCTTCTCGGCAACGGGATCGAGCTGAGACGTGGGCTCGTCGAGTAACAGCACACGCGGACGCAGCGCCAGAACGGCGGCAAGCGACAGCAGCTGCTTGCGGCCACCCGAAAGCGTATCGGTATCGCGATGAAGCCAGTCCTCCAGACCAAAGAAATAGCTGGTCTCGGCAACACGGCGGCGCATCTCGTCGCGCGACATGCCTAAGTTTTCCAGGCCAAACGCCATCTCGTGCCACACGGTCTCGCACACAATCTGGTTCTCGGGATCCTGGAACACGTAGCCCACGCGCTCCGCAGACGCGCGCACGTCCATGTCGGCAACGTTCTCGCCCAGCACGCGCATATCGCCAGTGCGCTCGCCCGCCGGAGCAATCTCGGGCTTGAGCAGCGACAGCAGCGTCGACTTACCCGATCCGGTACCGCCGACAAGCAGCGCAAATGCACCTTGGGGAACAGACCAGTCGAGCCCCTCGAGCACCGCAGCATCGGCCCCGGGGTAGGCAAAGCTCAGGCTCCGCACCTCAATCGCCGGCATATCCGGGCCGCACGCCGCGCCTGACACCGGGCCCCTATCCAACCGAGCCATCAGCCGAACCTCTTCTCATCGATCGCATGTAACACACAGGGCAGCACCATCCAGGCAGCGTACACGACATAGCCCAGCCACGGCGCCGGCACCGAAAGCTGCGGGTAAAACGAATACTGCGTTGTCGCGGTCCATGCCACTGCCACCGCGGCGGCACCAAACAGCGCGAGCCCGACCAGCGCGGCAACGTCGCTGCGCCCCAGTCGATACCGCGCGTACGTCGTACGGCGCGACGCAGCACCCCACCCGCGCGAGCGCATGGCATCCGCGCGCTCAAGCGAATCTTCCATGCCCCAGCCCATCAGCACGCTCGACGCCCGCAGGCGCGATCGCACGGGATCGGTGGGCGCACGCCCCGGTACATCAATCGCATCCTGCACCGCCAGTACCGTGCGGCCGCGGCGCAAAAACTGTGGGATAAGCCGCATACACATCGAAATCATGAGTGCGATCACCGGCGCGGCGTTGCCCAACAGTGCAAGCACCTTGTCGTATTCGAGCATCGACGCCGCCGCCTCAAACCACAGCACGCTCGCCACAAACAGCCCGCCCATGCACAGGCCGTAAACCATGCTCTCTAGATACACCGCACGCATGCCAATACGAAACAGCTCCGTCGAACCCGAAGCGCTAAACAGCGGATTGACCAGCGCGATAATCAAAATCACCGACAGCTGCCAGCGAAGCGCCCCCAACGTGCGCGCAGCGCCGCGCGTCGCAAGCCCGTACGCCAGCCCGCCCGCAAGCGACAGCGCGATCAGCACCGGTTGCATCGAGAACATGGTGAGCCCCAGCGTCAACGCCATGTAGAACGCCGGCACCGCCGGATGCGACATCGAAAATGCCGCGACGGGTTCGTTGCCCGATTCCTCTCGCATGATATCCACGGGCGCCCCCGTCCCCTCGCTCAAACGACAGCTTCGCAGCACCGCCAACGCTGCACGCAAGCAGCGCAAACGCCACGCCGGCGGCGCAAGCCTCAACCGCCGCAAACCAATCGTTACGCGCTCAACATATGCCTGCGGTATCATATTGCGCCGTGTATCGTTTCCAAACACACGTCTCTATAACGTAACAGGAGATCACATGGACGCAACCGCAATTATCCTCGCTGCCGGCGAGGGCACCCGCATGAAGTCGAACCACTGCAAGGTTTCGCACAAGATCCTGGGCAAGCCCATGGTCCAGTGGATCGTCGACGCCACCATCAAGGCCGGCTGCAGCCGCGTCGTGGTCGTCATCGGCAGCCACGCCGACGAGATGCGCGCCCTTATCGACGGCACCTACGCCAACAGCGCCACCAAGGTCGAGTGCGTTGAGCAGACCGAGCGCCTGGGCACCGGCCACGCCGTGAAAGTCGCGCTCGAGGCCTGCGGCATCACGCAAGGCCCCGTCGTCGTGCTCAACGGCGACTTGCCCCTCATCACCGCCGACACCGTTGCCAAGTTCGCGCAAACCGTCGCCACCGGCGAGCTCGCCTGCACCGTCATGACCATGACCCCGCCCGACCCCTTCGGCTACGGCCGCATCAAGCTGGGCGCCGACGGCCAGATCGAGCGCATCATCGAGCAGAAGGACTGCACGCCCGAGCAGGCCGCCACGCTGCTGGAGTGCAACGCCGGCTGCTACGCCTTCGACGGCGCGCAGCTCGCCGCCCACATCAACGAGATCGGCAACGACAACGCGCAGTCCGAGTACTATCTGCCCGACATGCTCGAAATCCTCAAGGGTCACGGCCAGGCAGCCTCCATCTTCCACTGCGACGACTACCGCGACGGCCTGGGCGTCAACAGTCGTATCCAGCTCGCGCAGCTCACCGCCATCGCGCGCGACCGCATCAACGAGCACTGGATGGCAGAGGGCGTCACGTTCATCGACCCCACGCAGGCTTGGATCGGCCCCGACGCCACCATCGGCCGCGACACCGTCGTGTGGCCGCAGACGCACCTGATCGGCCACGTCACCGTGGGCGAGGAATGCCAGCTCGGCCCCAACAGCCGTCTCACCGACACCACCGTCGGCAGCGGCTGCACCATCGATGAGACCATCGCCATCGAGGCCGTCATCGAGAACGGCGTCGACTGCGGCCCGCGCGCCTACCTGCGCCCGGGCACCCACATGCTCGACGGATCCAAGGCCGGCACGCACGTGGAGATCAAGAAGTCCACGATTGGCGAGGGTTCCAAGGTGCCCCACCTGTCCTACATCGGCGACACCACCATGGGCTCCGGCGTCAACGTGGGCGCGGGCTCCATCACCTGCAACTACGACGGCGTCCACAAGCACAAGACCGTCATCGGCAAGGATGCCTTCATCGGTTCCGACACCATGATGGTCGCGCCCGCCCAGATCGGCGACGGCGCGCTCGTGGCCGCCGGCTCCGTCATCACCGAGCCGGTCCCGGCCGACGCGCTCGG
>CABRDB010000064.1 GCA_902469555.1 uncultured Collinsella sp.
TATGTTGGGGCCCCGGCGCGCAGGGCCCTTTCCAAAGCGAAGTGTCGAGCCGAAGTGTTGAGCGTCGGCCCTGAATGTTCAATGGCCGTTGTTTTCTGCCCCTCAAGTGGTGGACTTTTCCTCGGAGCTGTTGATTCCCCCACGCGCCCCCTTCCGTTCTCTGTTCTCCCCTTATACTCCTTGTACGAGGAGGTAAGAAGTCATGGACAAGACCACACAGGACAGCTTGGCAAAGAAACCCGTCGACATGAGGGACAGGATTCTCGAGCATCTCGAGGCCCTCACCTCTGCCGTCTCGCTCGACGACCTTGCCCGTCTGTCCACCACCGACATCGCCGAGACGCTCATCATCTCCAGGAGTCTGGCGAGCCAGTACCTCAACGACCTTGTTCGCGCCGGTCTTGTGGTTAAGGTGGCGGGCAGGCCCGTCCGTTATTTTCATCGCCGCGCGTTCCAGAAGCATTTTCAGGTAAAGCTCTCTGCAAGCGAGTACGCCTCGCTCGCCGACCTCATCCAGGCGACGGGAATCGCCGATCACCGCGACTTCGCGCGTGCCGTGGGCTTCGACATGAGCCTCAGCTCCGTTGTCGAGCAGTGCAAGGCTGCGGTTCAGTACCCTCCGTTTGGCCTGCCCATCCTCTTGAGCGGCGGCGTGGGTGTCGGTAAGTCTTTCCTTTCTCGCCTTGTGTACGAGTACGGCAAGAACCAGGGCTTGCTGCCCCGCGACTCCTCCTATGTGCGCATCGACTGCGCCGGGGTCCCGGACGCCGCCTCGTTCAACGGGCTTCTTGACGAGTCGATCGCGAAATCGCGCGGGGGTGTGGTCTTTGTCAACGGCATCGAGGCACTCTCTCCCTCTGCGATGGAGCACTGTCTTGCGACGGCCCTCGGGCTCGATGCCTCCCAGGATGCGCCGCGCGCTCGTCTCGTTCTTTCGACGACGCTTTCCGCCGATGACCTGAAGGTTTCCTCGGCCTACAGCAAAATGCCCATCTGTGCCCGCGTCCCCTCACTCAAGGAGCGAACCCCCGAGGAGCGCGAGGATCTCATCTTGAGCTTCCTGCGCAGCGAGGGGTGCCGAATCGGTTCTGATGTGAAGATCAGCCGCGGCGCATACCGTTGCCTCGTGAACGCGGACTTTTCCGATAACATCGCCGGCTTGCGCGCCTGCGTGACGAACTGCTGCGCCAAAGCGTTCCTCAATCGCGAGGGCGACTACGTCGTCGTTCGCCCGTATCTTCTTCCCAGTGGGCTCCTCTCCTCCGCGCAGATCGATCAACAGCCCGACGATGGCGTTCTGATCGACGCGTCTCTGGATGCCGCCGAGAGCACAGGGCCGGTCGAGCAGGCGCTCGATGCCCTGTGCTCCCTCGATGAGCGATTCTGCGCCGGGGAGCTTTCTGTCTCCGAGCTCGTCTCGCAAGCTGTCTCCGCAGTGCGCGGCGTTGAGGATCACTTGATCTTCGGCCGCGGCGTTACCTCCTCGAGGTCGCGCGCCTTCGAGCGCGTCGTGGGCGCGGTCCTTGCCGACGCAGGCTCTTCTTATGGCATCGAGCTTTCGAGGAAGGTCGCTTTTCTACTGGCCCAGGAGATTTGCCTGCAGTTGTGGCCGGGCATCGGCCTGGCTAAGCGAAAGTCTGCCTGTGCGGAGCAAATCTCCCATCTCCTCGGTGCCGTGACCTCCGAATTGCCGTTTGCCTCGAGTGTCTCCGATCAGGTCGCCGCAGACGTGGAAGGGGCGCTTGGAATCTCGCTCGATCACTTCACGAAGACGC
This sequence comes from uncultured Collinsella sp., assembly GCA_902469555.1. Lineage (GTDB taxonomy): Bacteria > Actinomycetota > Coriobacteriia > Coriobacteriales > Coriobacteriaceae > Collinsella. Next base: position 1,776 of record CABRDB010000064.1, read on the forward strand.
TTCTGACGCTGTGCGTCGCATCGGAGTCTCGCGATGCGAAGGCCCTTCGGACGCTCTGCGTCATCTTGTCCCACGGCTACTCAACGGCGACGAGCATCGCCGACGCGGCGAACCGTATGCTCGGCATGCATGTGTACGAGGCGGTCGACATGCCCTACGACCAGCAGCTGAAGGACATCGTCGGTCCGCTCCAGCGCCTCGTCGACCGCCATTCCTACTGCACCGGGGTCGTGTTCCTCGTCGACATGGGCTCCTTGGAGGAGGCCTATAAGGCCCTCGAGAACGTTACCGACTCCACCATCGGGGTGGTGAACAACGTCTCCACCGGGCTCGCGCTCGAGATCGGGTCCGGGCTGCTCGGCGGCAAGTCCATCGCCGAGGTTCTTGGCGATGCGACCGCCGCGTGCGTGACGCACTGCAAGGTGATCGAGCGCGTCAACCGTGAGGACGCCATCGTCTTCTGCTCCGAGTCCGGGGTCGACGCCGCGGAGAGGATACGCCAGCTCGTCTCGCAGAGCCTCCCGCGCACCATAGGCGCGCGCCTGCTCACGCGGCCCTTCAAGCAGCTCGTCACGAACGGGTCGAACGACGCCGTTTTCTCCGAGCACCGCGTCTGCGCCGTCATCGGCACGGGAGACCCCGGGATCGCCTCCGTCCCCTTCGTCGCCCTCGAGGACATCATGTCGACGGCGTCCGCCTCTAAGGTCGATGCCGTGTTCGGCAGGTGGCTTGACGCTTCCGAGCTCTCTTCTTTCCACGAGAAGCTGCTCTCGAACATGACGCTGCAGAACGTCATCTGCTCCATCACCATCCTCGACCCGGAGCGGCTATTCCACGAGATCGAGAGCGCCGTGCACGAGCTTCAGCGCAGGACAGGCGAGAAGATCGGCAGCAACGCCATCATTGGGCTCTACGTCCACCTTTGCTGTCTCGTCGAGCGCCTTGTTACCAGAAACCCCATTGAGACCTACGTTGGCCAGGACCGCTTCGAGGAGGAACGCATCGATTTCATCGAGTCCTTCAGGCAGAGCTTCTCGAGCATCTCGACGCGCTATCGCGTAGAGGTTCCCGTAAGCGAGATCGCATATGTCTTCGACTACATAAGCGTGAGCGCCGCCCCGGCGCGAGAAGAGCGCCTCGGCTCCTCGGACCTCCTGCTCGACGAGTGACCTTCCCCGCGCCGCCGCAAGCTGACCGCGCGTCCTCAATAATCCGATAACCCCTTGCCCGGCGCGAATCCGGATAGCGCCGAGGCAGTACCGAACGCAAAACTTCATTTGATAGGAGCAAACATGAGTGTTGTTATGGCACGAATCGACAATCGCCTGCTTCACGGCATCATCGTGACGCAGTGGGCCCCGGTGTCGGGCGCGACCCGAGTCATGGTCATCGACGACAAGGTCGCCGGCGACGAGGTCCTGAAGTCCACCATGAGGATGGCGCGCCCCGCGGGCATGGCCGTTTCGATCATCTCCGAGCAGACCGCGCTCAAGAACTTCGCCGCGGGCAAGTACGACCGCGAGAAGGTCTTCGTCATCGCCAAGGAGCCCGAGACGATGCTTCGCCTGGTCGAGTCGGGCGTCGAGCTCCCGTCGCTGGTCGTCGGCGGCTCGCTCGTCAAGGAGGACGGCATCCAGCTCACCCAGCGCGCCTACGCCTCCGCCGAGAACGTCCAGAGCTACAAGGCGCTCATCGCCCGTGGCGTCAAGGTGACGGCCCAGTTCGTGCCCGCCGACAAGCCCGTCTCCGTCGCAGACCTCATCTAAGGGGGAAATATGGTCAACTTCACTATCCTGCAGGTCGTCCTTTTGACCCTGCTGGCCTTCATCAAGCACGTGGACTACTACGGCATCCCGATGATCTTCGTCAATTACGCCGTTTTCTGGGGCCTCATCACCGGAGTCGTCATGGGCGACTGGAAGACCGGCCTTGTCATCGGCGGCACCATTCAGCTCATGCAGCTCGGCGTCGCGGGCTTCGGCGGCTCCTCCATTCCCGACTACGGCACGATGGCCATCATCGCCACCGCCTACGGCGTGACCCTGGGCTCCGACACGGGCCTCGCCATCGGCCTGCCGGTCGGCATGCTCGGCATCCAGCTCGACGTCGTCGCCAAGATCCTCAACGGCTTTGTCGTCGAGAAGTCCCAGAAGTTCTGCAACGAGGGTAAGTTCAATCAGATGAACGCCATCCTGTGGGTCTGCCCCGCGCTCTTCGGCCTGTGCGCCGCCCTGCCCGTCTTTGTCTCCGTGACGCTCGGCCAGCCCGCCGTCAACTGGCTCCTCGAGGTCATGCCCCAGTGGTTCCTCTCCGGCCTCACCCTCGCCGGCAAGATGCTCCCGGCCGTCGGTATCGCCATGCTGCTCCGCTACATGCCAACCGCCAAGTACTTCCAGTACCTGCTCGCCGGCTTCTTCCTCTCGGCCTTCCTGAACGTGCCCATCATCGGCGCCGCCATCGTCGGCGTTGCCCTCGCGATTGCGTTCTACCAGCGTGCCGAGAGGGACACCGAGCTCGCCGCCCACGCTTCCGCAGACGCCTTCATCGGAGAGGATGAGTAACCATGGAAAACGAGAACATCACCGCCGTCGCCGAGGGCAAGCCCTCCGGCTACAAGGTCACCAAGAAGGACCTGCGCAACGCGAACTGGCGCTGGCTCATGAGCGTGTGCACCTTCAACTACCAGACCCAGCAGGGCGCCTCAGTCGCCTACGCCCTCTCGCCGGTCCTGAGGAAGATCTACACGAACGACGAGGACTATAAGCAAGCGCTCAACAACCACTTCCGCTACTACAACACCCAGCCTTGGCTCGCCGCCATCATCCTTGGCGCCTGCGTGGCCATGGAGGAGCGCGACGGCCTAGCGGCGGCGGACGCCGTCCAAGACCTGAAGATCGGCACCATGGGACCGCTCGCCGGCGTCGGCGACTCCCTGCTCATGACCATGATCCCGACCATCATGGGCTCCATCGCCGCCTACATGGCCATCGAGGGCAACCCCGTGGGAGCCGGCATCTGGTTCGCGCTCATCCTGGCCATCTTCTGGGTCCGCATGCACGCCCTCGAGTTCGGCTACAAGCAGGGCGTGAAGCTCGTCACCGACTTCAGCGAGAAGCTTCCCAACCTCACTGCCGCCGCCTCCGTGCTCGGCCTCACCGTGGTCGGCTGCCTCATCGCCTCGGTCATTGGCGTCACCTGCCCGATTAGCTTCAGCTTCGGCGACGTCGCGATGGAGATTCAGCCGCTGCTCGACAAGATCCTGCCTGCCATGATCCCCGCCGCCATCACGGGAAGCGCGTATTACCTTCTTACCAAGAAGAACGCGAGCATGACGGCCCTCATCCTCGTGGTGATCGTCCTCGCGATGGTCGCCTCCGCCGCCGGCATCCTCGCCTAGCTTCGACCCAAGAGATTGGTGAATCAATGAGAAAGATAGTTGTGGCGAGCCATTCCCTTCTCGCCCAGGGCTTCAAGGACACCCTCGAGTTCCTTACGGGTAAGGGCGACGCCGTCAACGCCGTGTGCGCCTACGTGAACGACAACGGCGAGGGGCTCGACGCGGCGGTCGAGGCGGCTCTTTCGGGCACTGACGAGGTCGTCGTCCTCACCGACGCGTACGGCGGCAGCGTGAACCAGCGCTTTTCCCGCTTCGCCTCCGACCGGATCCACGTGATCGCGGGTGTCAACCTCCCGCTCGCCATGACGGTCGCGCTCGCGCGCCCCGACGAGAAACTCGACTTCGACGCCCTCGTCAACGAGGCGCGCCAGCAGATCATCTACGTGAACGGTGCCAGTTCCGCCGAGTGCGACGACGACGAATAGAGGAGGTCGACGATGAGAGAGTTCCTTAAGGACGTGTGGATGCACGGCGGTGAGGAAAGCCGCGCCATCACCCCCGAGAACATCACGGGCGAGAAGGGCCGCGCCGCCATGTCGGCCAGCCACCTCGGCGTCGGCCGCAAGGGCTCGTGCTGCGTGCCCCTTGAGTCCGGCGAGACCATCACGCTCGCGGACATCGAGGGCCCCGGCATCATCCGCCACATCTGGATGACCGTCCCCGACAAGACCGCCGCCGGCAGCTTCGTCATGCGTGACCTCGTGCTGCGCTTCTACTGGGACGACGAGGAGACCCCCTCGGTCGAGTGCCCTGTCGGCGACTTCTTCTGCAACGGCTTCGGTGAGCGCGCCATCGTCAACTCGATGCCCATCTGCGTGAACCCGACGGGCGGCATGAACTGCTACTTCGAGATGCCCTTCAGGAAGCACGCCAAGGTCACGCTTACGAGCGAGCACCCCGGGTTCATTAAGTACATCTTCTACACGTTCAACTACGCGCTCACCGACGTGCCGGACGACGCCATGTACTTCCACGCCCGCTTTAACCGCGAGCGCAGCACCCGCAGGGGCGTCGACTACACCGTGCTCGACGGCGTGCGCGGCAAGGGCTACTACGTCGGCACCTACATGGCCCTGTGCGCCCTGGAGCGCTATTGGTGGGGCGAGGGCGAGATGAAGTTCTTCCTCGACGGCGACGAGGAGTTCCCCACGGTCACCTCGACGGGAGCCGAGGACTACTTCGGCGGTGCCTGGGCCTTCCTCGACAGGCCGCCCCACGCGCTGCCCGAGGCGCAGTGCTTCAACACGCTGTTCGCCGGCTACCCGTACCGCTCGACGCGCGACGCCACGCGCGACCGCTTCAGCGCGGGCAAGCCGAACCCGAATCCGATGCTCGCGACTAACGACGACGCGCTGCCCAGGCACGGCCTCTACAGGTGGCACCTTCCCGACCCGATCTCGTTCAAGGAGGACCTGCGCGTGACGTTCCAGGACCTCGGCAACGACGACATCAAGCTCTACGAGCGCGAGGACGACATCTCCACCGTCGCCTACTGGTACCAAAGCGAGCCGCACGCCGTGCTCGCCCCGTTTGCCGCGAGGCAGGACCGCGTGCCCAGGTAGGGTCGCCTCGAAACAAGCCAACGTTATGGGCGCCCGCGGTTGACCATGACTGCGGGCGTCCCTTTGTAAGGAGGATCACATGAGCGAAAAGCAAATGAGGCTCGGCGCCCTCGAAGCCGGCGGGACCAAGATGGTCTGTGCCGTGGTGTCCGGCGACGGCGAGGTCCTCGACCGTATGGAGACCCCGACGCTTACGCCCGCCGAGACCGTCCCGCAGATGATCGAGTGGTTCACCGCCCGCGATGTGGACGCGTTGGGCATCGGCGCCTTCGGCCCGACCTGCGTCGACCCCAACGACGAGCGCTACGGCTCCATCCTCCAGACGCCCAAGCTCGCGTGGCGAGGCCATGGTCTTCGCGCCGCGTTCGCCGACGACCTCGGGATTCCGGTGGCCTACGACACGGACGTTAACGTTGCCTGCCTCGGCGAAGTGGTCTTCGGCTGCTGCAAGGGGCTCGAGGACGCCGTCTACGTGACCATCGGCACCGGCGTGGGCGCGGGCGTCATGTGCGCGGGCAGGCTCCTTCACGGCATGCTGCACCCCGAGGCCGGCCACATGCTGGTAAGGACCCGTCCCACCGAGGAGGGACGCTGCGTCTGCCCGAGCCACGCGAGCTGTCTCGAGGGCCTCGCCTCCGGCCCCGCCATCGCCGCGCGCTGGGGAAAGCCCGCGGCCGAGCTCGCGGACAACGATGAGGTGTGGGCGCTCGAAGGGGATTATCTGGGGCAGATGTGCGCGAACCTCGTGCTCATGTACTCGCCTCGCCGCATCGTCGTCGGCGGCGGCGTGATGCACCAGGAGCAGCTCTACGGCATCGTCCGCAAGAAGACCCTCGAATATCTGGGTGGCTACATCCAGACCGCCGAGCTTAAGGACATGGAGAGCTACATCTGCGCCCCGGGCTGCGGCGGCGACCAAGGAATCCTCGGCGCGGCCGAGCTGGCAAGAAGGGTGCTCGCGTAACTTGCGCTCTCTCCGCCATACAACGCGTTAAGAAAAGACGAGCGCTTCTTGCCAATTGAGCGGCAAGAAGTGCTCGTCTTTTGCATTTGTTTTTGGGCAGGACGCCCCACCTCCGCTAGAGTCCCTGGACCGCCACACCCACGAGGTTTGGACCGGTGTGGACAAGAAGCGCGGGGCTGATGTCGGAGCGGACGACCTCCACCGCGTTGGCCACGCGCTCGCACAGGGCCTGCTCCATACGGTCGTAGAGGTCGGCGTGGGCCGAGGTGCAGCTCACGGCAAAGCGCACTTTGGGGTGCTTCTCGACGATGGCGGCGATGAGCTTGACCTCGGTGCGATGCGGTACTTGCACAGCCATTTCGTGTGCGCGAGGCTGTTGGCTTTCTGGGCCACAGCAATCACCTTCCCCTTAGTATGATGGCCTGAACAATCCTCATGCTAGGGGGAAGGTTTTTGTCGCGTAGCGGAAATTGGCCTCCACCCGCTGAGCGGGTGGCTTTCTATGCCGCGCGTGCCGCACGGCACGGACTAAAGTCCATGAATAAAACGAGGAAGGCCACGTCCGGCCTCCCTCGCAAAGGGTCTCTGATTACTCCCACTCATTGGGGACAGACTTAAATGAGTGCTCTTGAAATGCCGGCGCCTGGGGATGTTCTTTTTCTGTCTGCAGTTTGGAACGTTCCTTTTCTGTCGGCAGTTTGGGACGGTCCTTAGAGCTGCAGCGCGCCATGAGCGACGAGGCGAAGCGGATCATCCTGTCTTTTGAGTTCTAAGCATAAGCCCCTGTCTCTGAGCAATGACCGGTTCGCATTTGTGCGCATTTACGTGCGTGGGATTGCGTGAATATGCGTATAGATGCGCCGTTTACGGGATAAAAATGACCGTTTAGCGGTGAGATACGCAAAAACGCGCACATAAGCGCGTGTTTGTGCGAATATAGAGCTGTCAGAAAGCAAGGCGTTCTATGACACAGGAGGCACATAATGGCAGATTCCAAGCAGGCTCCGCTCGACGCCGCGGCAGCCGCCAAAGCAGCGTTCGCTTCGGTCCAGGACAAGCCGTTCCCCGACGATATTTTTACGGCTCCCGAGCTCCATTGGGCCGTCATCGGTTGCGGCGTTATCGCCAACCAGATGGCTCAGTCCCTTGCTCTTGCCGGTCGCAAGCTTGCGGGCGTCGCCAACCGTACGCCGTCCAAGGCTCAGGCTTTTGCCGAGCAGTATGGCATCGAGAAGGTCTACGACACGGTTGAGGACCTCTACGCCGATCCTGGCATCGACGCCGTCTACATCACTACCCCGCACAACACTCATATCACCTATCTGCGCGCTGCCCTGGCAGCCGGCAAGCACGTGCTCTGCGAGAAGGCCATTACCCTCAACTCTGCCGAGCTCGACGAGGCGCGCGCCATTGCCGCCGAGCACAACGTCGTCCTCATGGACGCCACCACGGTGCTCCACATGCCCTTGTATCAAGAGCTGCGCCGCCGCATGGATGCCGGCGAGTTCGGCCGCATGAACCTCGCTCAGCTCAACTTTGGTAGCTACAAGGAGTACGGCGACCTGACCAACCGTTTCTACAATCGCAACCTCGCCGGCGGTGCCATGCTCGATATTGGCGTGTATGCCCTGTCCGTTATGCGCCTGTTTATGGCGAGCCAGCCCGCCGAGGTCGTGTCTCTGGGCAATACCTGCGAGACTGGCGTTGACGTCGCGGGTGGCATTGTCTGCCGTAATGCCGAGCAACAGCTGGGCGTCGTGAGCCTTACGCTCCACTCCAAGCAGCCCAAGCGCTCGGTCATCAGCTTCGATAAGTGCTATGTCGAGGTCAACGAGTATCCGCGTGCAGACCATGCGACCGTCGTGTGGACTGCGGACGGTCACCGTGAGGAGGTCCACGCTGGCACCGAGGCCTACGCGCTGTGCTACGAGATGGCCGACCTGGAGAAGGCCGTTGCTGGCGATGATTCGAAGCGCGAACTTCTGGGCTATGCTTCTGATGTTATGGAGCTGATGACCAAGCTCCGCGCCGATTGGGGAGTCGTGTACCCCGAGGAGGAGTAAGCGATGCTTGCGGAAGATAGGCTCAACGCGATCGTGTCGATGGTGCAGCAGACCGGCTCGGTTACCGTGCCGGAGCTTGCCGAGGCCCTGGGCGTGACACCGTCCACCATTCGCCGTGACTTGCAAACGCTCGACCGCGCGCACCGTATCGCCAAGGTGCACGGAGGCGCGACGAGTCTGGAGCGCGCTCACGTGACGCGCGACCTGACGATCAGCGAGCGCAGTGATCTCCATAACGATGACAAGGAGCGCATCTGCGCCCGCGCCGCGGCCCTGGTGGAGCCCGATAGCTTTGTGTATATCGATTCGGGCTCCACGACCCTCAAGCTCATCGAGCATCTTCCGCATCTCGACGGCGTCACCTATGTGACCGATTCTGTGCTCCATGCCCAGCATCTCGCCCTGCGCGGTATGCGCGCCGTTGTGCTGGGTGGCGAGCTCAAGCCCGATACCGAGGCGCTCGTCGGTCCCGATGCCTTGGCAACCCTGGACCGCTATAACTTCAACTGCGGCTTTTGGGGTTCCAATGGCATCGCCGCCGAGCAAGGTCTCACCACGCCGGATATCGAGGAAGCCCAGGTCAAGCGTATCTCGATGCGCCATACGGCCAAACGCTTCGTAATCTCGGACGCCAGTAAATTTGGCATGGTGGCGCCCGTCAAGTTCGCGGACTTCCGCGATGCAACGATTATTACCGCGGGCGAGGCGCCCGCCAAGTACCAGTCGATGGACAACGTCATCACGGTCTAGCAGTGGGGCAAGGTCAAAACCATTCAGTTTTCTCAATAGAAAAGCGGCAACGTCCATTACGGGCGTTGCCGCTTTTGTTGTCTACCGGTTTTGTCTAAGTCTGTAACAACTAGACCATTAAAAGTGGGCTAGATGTTACAGACTGAGATACTTCCGAACCGCGCCGTCCCTTTGTCTCGATCTGTAACAGCTGGGACCGATTTTGCCGAGTTATTGTTACAGATTGAGATTTTCTCTTGCGGGGGATTCGAATGTCTCGATCTGTAACAGATAGACCGGAAAATGGGTTCTAACTGTTACAGATCGAGACGTTTTGGCGCCACGGCTGAGCCATCGTGGTGGCTTTGACGTTTTCCAAGATAAAACCTGCCAAAATAAGCCTGTCCCTATTTGGCAGGATTTAGGGCTCCCAGGGGCAGGGAGCTTCGATGTGGATGTGCTCGCCGGTTACGGGATGCGTAAAGGACACGCTGTGGGCGTGGAGCATCAGGCCGCAGGGACGCGGCGTGCCGTAGAGCTCGTCGCCAACCAGGGGATGGCGCTCGCTTGCCAGGTGCACGCGGATCTGATGCTTGCGACCGGTGAGCAGCTCGACATCGATATACGAGCGCGTGGGCAGACCTCGGCGGCTCTTAAGGCGCTTGAGCACCTTCACGCGCGTCTGAGACGGCTTTCCGCTGGCGCCGACGCGCATCTTGCGGCTATCGTGGCGGTCGCGCGCGATGGGCTTGTCGATGAGCTTCTCGTTCCAGTCGATCTTGCCCTCGGCGAGCGCCAGGTAGTGCTTTTCGAACGCGTGGTCGATGACCATCTGGTCAAAGGCGGGCTGCGTCTGTTTGTCGAGCGAGAACAGCACCACGCCGGTGGTGTCGCGATCCAGGCGGTTGAGCGGCTGCATGTCAGTCGCGGCAAAGCCGTCGCCCATCGCCAGCAGCAGATCGCTGGCGTAGTCGGTAAGCGTGCGCTCGCCGGTGCCGTCGCCGTGGACAATCATGCCGGCGGGCTTGTCGATGGCCATGAGCCAGGCGTCGCAGTAGAGGACTTGAGGTTCTTCGTTCACGTGTAAGCCTTTCGGTTAGCTGATTCCCACAAACATGCAGCCCGAGGTCGCCCCGCGTAGGCGGGCGGCGGGCTTGCGGCCGGCCTGCGCTGCTTCGACGGCGCGACGGACGCGAGCGACGGCACGGCCCACCTCATCCGTCTCGAGCAACGTTCCGTCCACCATGAGACGACGCACGCCGGCATCGAGCAACTGTGGTACCTGCGGCGTGAGGTCGATGGGGTAGGCATCGTACAGGCGAGAGCGGCCGTGGATGTCGGTGCGGACGGGCATGACCTTTCCGTCGATATTCTTGAGCGACAGCTTGCGGGCACGCAGACGGCAGTTGGCGCAATCGTGGATGCAGCCGTTGGCCACCTGCAGGATGCAGTGCTCGCTTGTCATGACGCGCGGCCGGCCAAAGACGGTGATGCCCAGAGCCGCGGGCGCGTCGGCGCCGAGTGAGACGATCTCGTCGAGCGTGATCTCGGGCGAGAGCCAAAACGCACCGGCTCCGCGCTTGGCAAGTGCCTCCATGCAAGGCGTGTTGTGCACGGGCAGGCAAGAGCGAATCTCGGCCGTGGCGCCAACCTGGGCGGCCAGGGCAAGCTCGGAGATATTGCCGACGGCGACGGTGGCTCCGGCATTGATCCAGGGATCGACGCGCTCGTGGTCGGCGGCGCGGCAGACCTCGTCGAGTACGGGCACGATACCCTGCTCAAATGCATCGGCAGGGGAGAGCTCGGCCGCATCGAGTGCGTCGGTGGTCATGTAGATGCGCGTGGCGCCCTCGGCACGAGCGGCCTCGGCGGCGTCGAGCGACGTGACGGTGGCGCAGATCTGCGGCTCATCGCGGTAGTGCTCGGGCATGGGGCGCGTACATTTGTCGAGCACCGGCAGCTCGAGCGTTTTCGCGCGCTCCTCGTAGGGTGCCAGAATGGCCTCTTCCAGCGCCTTGCAAGCGGCGGCGCGCACCTTATGCACGGCGGAGAAGCCCATGCCGCAGCCGGCGTCGAGCGAAACGTCAAAGCTCTCTGCCTCAAAGGGCGAGGAGCCCATGCGGCCCACATGCTCAACCAGGTCTGCCGCCTCGACGGCGCGGGTCTTGGCGGCCTCGACGGTGAAGCCCGTGGCGGTGGCGGTGAGCGCGGGGTTGTCACAGCAGGTGAGTGTGACAGTAAACGGCGCTCCCAGGCGCGCCACGACGGATACATCAATAGCTCGGCGGCGCAGCACGTCGCGCTTGAGCGCGGCACCGGCGGCATCGATGGCGCGCTGGCTGCGGATGACGCGTACGCGGCAGCCCTCGGGCATGCTTCGGGGCACGCGGCA
>CABRDB010000065.1 GCA_902469555.1 uncultured Collinsella sp.
CCTCGTCTCCACCCGAGCATTGAATGAGGCTCCAACGCAAGTTGGGGCCTTTTTTCATATAGGCACACAAGGTCAAAGGCGGCACCATGATCCTCCTGGTCGACAAGATCGAAAAAAGCTTCGGCGCGCGCGTCCTCTTTAGCGGCGCGTCCTTCCAGATCAACCCCGGCGAGCGCTTCGCGCTCGTGGGACCCAACGGCGCCGGCAAAACCACCATGCTCAAAATCATCATGGGCATCGACAGCCCCGACGCCGGCCAGGTCCAGTACGCCAAGGACTGCCAGGTAGGCTACCTAGAGCAGGAAACTAATCTGGAGCAAAAGGACACCACCATCCTTGCCGAGGTCATGGCCGCCGCCAAGGAAATCCGCCGTATGGGCGAGCGCGCCAACGAGCTGCAGGCCCAGATCACCGAGCTCTCTGAACAGGGCAAGGACGTCGACGCACTCCTCAACGAGTACGGCCAGGTCCAGGACCGTTTTGAGCACCTGGGCGGCTACGAGCTCGAGAGCAACGCCCGCAAAATCCTGTCCGGCCTGGGCTTTAAGGTCACCGACTTTGAGCGCCCGTGCTCCGAGTTCTCGGGCGGATGGCAGATGCGCATCGCGCTCGCCAAGCTCTTCCTGCGCCACCCCGACCTGCTGCTTCTAGACGAGCCCACTAACCACCTGGACCTCGAAAGCGTCCAATGGCTGCGCGGCTTTATCGCCAACTACGACGGCGCCGTCCTCATCGTCAGCCACGACCGCGCCTTCATGGACGCCTGCGTCGACCACGTCGCTGCTCTCGAGAACCGCCGCGTTACCACCTACACCGGCAACTACAGCAGCTACCTTAAGCAGCGCGAGGACAACCTGGAGCAGATGCGCGCCAAGCGTGCCGCGCAGGAGCGCGACATCGCCCACATGCAGGTCTTCGTCGACAAGTTCCGCTACAAGCCCACCAAGGCCGCCCAGGCGCAGGAGCGCATCCGCAAGATCGAGCAGATCAAAAAGGAGCTCGTCATCCTGCCCGAGGGCCACAAGCACATCGACTTTAAGTTCCCCGATCCGCCGCGCTCCGGCGACATGGTCGTGGGCCTCGAGGGTGTATCCAAGTCCTACGGCGAAAAGCACATCTACAGCGACATCGACCTCAAGCTCTACCGCGGCGAGCACGTGGCGCTCGTCGGCCCCAACGGCGCCGGCAAGTCCACGCTCATGAAGATCCTCGCCGGCCTGGAGCCGCCCACCACCGGCACCCGGGACCTTGGCACTAACGTGGGCGTGGCCTACTACGCCCAGCACGCGCTCGAAGGCATGACCGAGTCCAACACCGTCCTGCAAGAGATCGACACCGTCACGCCCAAGTGGACCGTGCCGCAGCAGCGCAGCCTGCTGGGCGCCTTCCTGTTTAGCGACAACGATTCCATCGAGAAGCAGGTCCGCGTCCTCTCCGGCGGCGAAAAGGCGCGTCTGGCACTGGCCAAGATGCTTGTGGCCCCCGAGGCGCTCCTGTGCCTGGACGAGCCCACCAACCACCTGGACATCGACTCGGTGGATATGCTCGAGAACGCCCTGCAGAACTTCCCCGGCACCATCGTGCTGATCAGCCACGACGAGCACCTGGTACGCGCCGTGGCCAACCGCATCATCGACATCCGCGACGGCAAGGTCACGGTCTACGACGGCGACTACGACTACTACCTCTACAAGCGCGAGGACCTCGCAGCCCGCGCCGCTGCCGAGGCGGCAGGGGAGAGCGTACCAGCCGCGGGCAAGTCCGCCAAGGTCACCGCGGCCCAACCCAATGCGCCCGCCGCCACCCCCAAGCCTGCCGAGGGCAAAAAGACCAAGGAGCAAAAGCGCGCCGAGGCCCAGGCTCGCGCTGCGCTCAACAAAAAGCTCAAGGGCGTGCGCAACCAGCTCAAAAAGATCGAGGCAGAGCTGGACAAAAAGCGTGCCCGCTATGACGAGCTTATGGAATTGATGGCAAGCGAAGAGCTTTACGCCGATCAGGACAAGTTCAACGCCGCGCTGGGGGAATATAACGGCCTTAAGCAAGAGCTGCCCAAACTCGAGGACGAATGGCTGGAGCTTTCCACCCAAATCGAAGAGGAGACCGCGCGTGAACTCTCGTAAAGCCGCTGCCGTGGCGATGAGCATCATCGCCATCGCCTGTCGCATCTGCGGCATCTTTATGAGCGCGATGACCGTGCTGCTGTGCTTTAGCGGCCTCACCGCCAAGCTGCAGATCGTGGGCTTTGTCGTTGAGCTTTCTCGCGCGCTGCCAAGCGCCATCGCCGGCTACGGCGTCATTACGTCGCCCTTTGGCGGCGTGTTCCGCCTGGATTACGCAATCGTGGCGGTCATCCCGTTTGTAGCCGACTACCTGCTCAAGCGCGCCTCGCGCCGTGTCCGCTAGGGGAACACCATGTCCAGCAGCTACCTCATGAACCTGCTCGCTAGCGCCATTGCCGTCATCCTGGGCATCGTCATCCACGAGAGCGCGCACGCCGCCGCGGCCTGGGCGCTCGGCGACAAGACGGCCCGTTCGCGCGGCCGCATCTCGCTCAACCCGCTCAACCATATCGACCCGTTTGGCACCATTATCCTGCCGCTGCTTATGCTTGCCGCCGGCGGTCCCGTATTCGCCTTCGCCAAGCCCGTGCCCGTCTACCTCAACAACCTCAAGCACCCCAAGCGCGACGAGGTCCTGGTAAGCGCGGCCGGCCCCGCATCGAACATCGCGCTCGCATGTCTGGCCGCGGTTCTCATGCGCGCGGCATACGGCAACCTCTACACCAGCATGTCCTTTGCCGTGGCATCGCAGATCATGAACTTCGGCGTCACGTTCATCGTAGTCAATCTGTCACTCGCGTTCTTTAACCTCATCCCGATCCCGCCGCTCGACGGCTCGTCAATCATCGTGCCCTTCCTCAAAGGCAAGGCGCTCGCCAACTACTATCGTCTGCAGCAATACGCCATGCCCATCCTCATTCTGGTGCTATACCTGCTGCCCATGTGGACCGGCATCGATGTGATCGGCCGCTATTTCGACGTTACCGTGTATCCGCTTGCTGAGCAGCTGCTCAACTTCGCAATCGCCGGCATCTAAGGTAAACTTACAGGTCGACCGTGCAAAACGGTCGTAAGATGCACCCAAACCGCGCCGCGAAGGCGCCGTCAAAGGAGGTCGAAGATGTCGTATCGCGTGTCGACGCAGGTCTACAGTGGACCGTTCGACCTGCTGCTGCAGCTGGTAACCCGCCAAAAAGTAGATATCGGCGCTATCTCGATCAGCGAGGTGGCCGAGCAGTACCTTGCCGAGGCCGAGCGCATCGAGGCGCTGGACTTAGACGTGGCGAGCGACTTCTTGCTGGTCGCAGCAACCCTTTTGGACATCAAGGCTGCCTCTCTGGTGCCGCAGGAGGCCCCACGCAAAGCCGATGACGACGATGACGAGTTCGACGAAGACCTCGAGGAGCTCAGCACGCTCGACGGCGACGCCCTGCGCGAGGTCCTGATCCAGCGCCTGATCGCCTATAAGCAGTTTAAGGGCGCGGCGGCCGCTCTCGGTGCGCGCATGCAGGCCGAAAGCCGCATGCATCCGCGTGTGGCCGGCCCCGACCCCGAGTTTTTGGGCCTCATGCCCGACTACCTGGCCGGCATCACCCTGCGCGGCCTGGCCGTCATCTGTGCCGACCTGGACGGCAAGCGCCAGACCTTCCTGCTGGAGGCCGAGCATGTGGCGCCGCATCGCGTGCCGCTCGACCTGACCGTGGCCTCAGTCGACCGCTTTACCATGGCGCACCAAACCTGCACCTTCCGCGAGCTACTGGACGGCGATGCCACCACCGAGCAGCTCGTCGTCACCTTCCTAGCTATGCTTGAGCTCGCCAAGCGCGGCTCGCTCACGCTGAGCCAGGACGAGATCTTTGGAACCATCCGCATCAACCGCGTCGAGGGCGCCGAGGCCTATGTGCCCGGCGAGGGCCCCGAGCTCACCGAATAGGAGCCGCAACCATGTCAACCCTTTCCACGCTGGAGGCAAACAGCCTCAAAGGCGCCCTCGAGGCGCTGCTGCTGGTGTCGAGCGACCCGGTGAGTGCGCCCGCGCTGGCCGGCGCACTGGATATCGCCCCCGGCGAGTGCGCGTCACTGCTCGCCGAGCTCAAGGTTGAGTACGAGGAGGCCAACCGCGGCTTTCAGCTGCGCGAGGTCGCCGGCGGCTGGCGCCTGTTCACGCACCCCGCTTACCACGACGTGGTCGAGGCCTATGTGTTGAGCTGGGACACGCAAAAGCTGTCCCAGGCGGCGCTCGAAACCCTGGCCGTCATCGCATACCACCAGCCCGTGACGCGCGAGGTGGTCAAGGGCATCCGCGGCGTCAATTCTGACGGCGTCATCGCGTCGCTCGTGGACAAGGGCCTGGTGCGCGAGCTCGGCCGCGACCCCCAGCGCGGTCAGGCCATCATTTACGGCACGACCAACGCCTTCTTGGAAAAGTTCGGCCTGCGCTCCACCCGCGACCTGCCCGATCTGGAGCAGTTTGCCCCCGACGAGCAGTCGCGCCAGTTTATCCGCGAGCGTCTGAGCGGCCGCAGTATTCAGTCCACGCTCGAGGAACAGGCCGAGGACCTGGACGAAGAGCGTGAACTGCTCGATACCGATGTTGAAGATGTTGAGGCAGTCGAGGACTTGGAGACCCTGGTCGTCGACGAGACCTCGGAGGATTTGCATGACGAGGACTAACGAAGTAGGGGAGACGCGCGCCATGGGCAACACAGCACCCGCAACCGACGCCCAGCCCGTCTATCCGCACACCATGCGCCTGCAGCGTTTTTTGGCGCGCGCGGGCGTGGCGAGCCGCCGCGGCTCGGAGGACCTGATGACCGCCGGCCGCGTGACCGTCAACGGCCAGGTCGCGACCGAACTGGGCACCAAGGTCGACGTCGACCGGGATCACATCGAGGTCGACGGCATGCCCGTCAAGCTCAACCAGGGCGCCGTGTACTTGATGCTCTACAAGCCGACCGGCTACCTCACCACCATGAGCGATCCGCAGGAGCGCCCTTGCGTGGCCGACCTGGTCCCCCGCGACCGCTTTCCGGGACTTTTCCCGGTGGGCCGCCTGGACCGCGACACCACAGGCCTTTTGCTCTTTACCACTGACGGCGACCTTTCGCAGAACCTGCTGCACCCGAGCAAGCACGTCTACAAGACCTACCAGGCACTCGTGGACGGGCAGCTGACCGACCGCGACTTGGAGCCGCTCCGTCGCGGCATCGAGCTCGACGATGGCCTATGCCAGCCGGCGATCTGCCGCGTCATCACCGCACGCGAGGCCGAGGCTGTAGCTCCCCAGGGCGTCAAGCCCGGCACCACCGCCGTGGAGGTCATCATCCGCGAGGGTCGCAAGAATCAGGTCAAGCGCATGCTGAGCAAGATTCACCACCCGGTAATCCGTCTGCATCGCCGCAACTTTGCCGGCCTGGAGCTCAAGGACGTGTCCAAGGGCTCGTGGCGCGAGCTCACCGACCGCGAGGTACAGATCCTTAAGGCCGGCGGCATCCCGCCCAAGCAGGCGAGCGCCAAGCGCAACGGCGGCAAGCCCCAAGACACGCCCGCCAGCCGCACGCGTCACCACGGCAGCCACGGCTCCGCACCCAAGCGCAACACCTACCGCGAGCGCTACACGGGCTAGGCAACCCGCCGCACCCCAACGCCCGCGAACCATACCAGCACACCAACCATCGAAAGGAAGCATTGCATGATCGTCGCCATCGACGGCCCCGCCGGTTCCGGCAAGTCCACCATCGCCAAGGAGATCGCCCGCCAGCTGGGCTTTAACAAGCTCGACACGGGCGCCATGTATCGCGCCGTCACCTTCGCCGCGCTCGATCGCAGCATCGATCTGGATGACGAGGCGGCCATCGACGCCCTCGCCGGGCAGATCGAGATTCGCTTTACCAACGGCACCGGTGAGGATACGCGCCTGACCATCGACGGCCAGGACGCTTCGGCTGCCATTCGCACCCCGCAGGTCGACGCCAACGTGTCCAAGGTCTCGGCCTACCCGGGCGTGCGCGCCGCCATGCTCATCCACCAGCGCCGCGCCGCCGAGGACCGCGATATCGTGGCCGAGGGTCGCGACATCGGAACCGTCGTGTTCCCTAACGCGCAGGTCAAGGTCTTCCTGACCGCCGACCCGCGCGAGCGCGCCCGTCGCCGTGTGCTGCAGCGTCACCAAAACGATGCCCAGCCGCTCACGTCCGAGCAGCTCGAGGCCGAGGTCGACGAGACCCTCGACGCCCTTAAGCAGCGCGACAAGCTCGACAGCAGCCGCGAGGTCGCCCCGCTCGTGCCCGCCGAGGACGCCGTGCACGTCGACTCCACCGCTCACACCATCGACGAGGTCGTTCGTATCATCGAGGACCTCATCAACCAAAGGAGGTAGCCCATGCGCCTGTTTAAGCAGACGCCCGAGGATTATTACAACGCTCCTTATGCAGAGTTCCCAGTGCTCATCCGCGGCACCGTCGTCGTAGTCATGGCCATCCTTTGGGCCTTCTCCAAGCTCATGTGGCGTTGGAAGGTCGAGGATGCCGATCTGCTGTTTGAGCGCCAGGACGGCCGCGGGAGCGTAGTCATCTGCAACCACACCTCGATGGCCGAGCTCTTGGCCGTGGAGACGGCGCTGTTCTTTGGCGGCCGCCGCATTCGCCCCATTTTTAAGTCCGAGTTTGCCAAGAGCAAGATCGTACGCTGGGCCTTTAGCCGCGTGGGCGGTATTCCCGTCGAGCGTGGTACCGCCGACATGAAGTGCCTGCGCGCCGCCCAGCATGCGCTGCAGCGCGGCGAGGACGTCCTAATCTTCCCCGAGGGCACGCGCATCCGCTCGCGCGAGATCAAGCCCGAGGTCCACGGCGGCTTTGCGCTCATCGCCCAGATGGGCAAGGCACCTGTGAACCCGCTCGCCATCTGCGGCTGGTCCGACATCACGCCCGCGGGCAAAAAGATCATGCGTCCCAAGAAATGCTGGATCCGCGCCGGCAAGGCCGTCTCGCTTTCCGACGCACCGGCCGGGCTTAAGCGCACGGAGCGCCTGGCATGGTTTGAGTCCGAGGCCATGAACCGCGTCTACGCCATGCGAGACGATCTGTGCGACGAGCATCCGGGTAGGTTCTAGCCATGAGCGAGAACGTGACAAACACCTCCGCGACTGCGTCCGACCAGGACGGCGCGCCCACCATCGGGATCGCAGCCCATGCCGGAACGTGCTACGGCGTGCAGCGCGCGCTCGACATGGCGTTGGCCGCCGCGCCGCAGGCAGGGGAGTGCGCTCAGGTCCATACCTTGGGACCGCTCATCCATAACCCCATCGTGGTGCGCGAGCTTGCTGAGGCAGGCGTTGGCCTGGCCGAGACCCTGGACGACGCAGCATCGGGTACCGTGATCATCCGCGCACACGGCGTAGTGCCGCAGGTGATCGATGCTGCCCGCAAGCGCGGCCTCAACGTGGTCGATGCCACCTGCCCCTACGTGAAGAAGGTCCATGTGGCGGCCGAGCGCCTGGTGCGCGAGGGCTACCGTGTGATCGTCGTGGGCGAGCCGGGGCACCCCGAGGTCGAGGGCATTCTAGGCCACGCAGGCGACGATGCGCAGGTCGTGAGCTGTGCCGCTGACGCCAACGCCTTGTCGCTCAAGGGCAAGGTAGGCCTCGTCGTGCAGACCACCCAGACCGCGCAGAACCTCGCCGAGGTCGTGGCGGCTATCACCCCGCGCGTGCAGGAGCTGCGTGTGATCAACACCATCTGCGCCGCCACGAGTGAGCGTCAACAGGCAGCAGCCACACTTGCCAACCGCTGCGACTGCATGGTCGTCGTGGGCGGCAAGAACTCGGGCAACACCCGCCGCCTGGCTCAAATTTGCGCAGACGCCTGCGAGCACACGCATCACATCGAGGAAGCTTCCGAGCTCCAGGGCGCGTGGTTTACCGACGCTCACCACATCGGCATCACCGCCGGAGCCTCCACCCCGCAAGAACACATCGAGCGCGCCGTCGAGCGCATCAAGGAGCTTTACCGCTAACCATGGACCAGACCGTACCCGCATACGCCGCCGAGGTGGCCGATTACGGGCGCAGCCGCGACCCCGAGCCGGGTGAGGGCGCGCTCGTAAAGAACGTGCGTCCCGAATCGCCCGCATGGGATGTGGGTATCGAGCCGGGCATGCGCGTGCTCACGGTCAACGGCGAGCAGCTCACCGACATGATCGTGTGGCTCTGGGAGGCAGACGACGACACCGTCGACCTCGAGGTTTTCGACCCGCGCGACAACAGCGTCACCCCAGTCGAGCTCGACCGCTTCCCGGGAGAGGACTGGGGCCTTGATTTCGATGGCCCCATCTTCGACGGCATGCGCACCTGTGTAAACGCCTGCGTGTTCTGTTTTATGACGATGCTGCCCAAGGGCGGCCGCTCCACGCTCTACATTCGCGACGACGACTACCGCCTGAGCTTTTTGCAGGGCAACTTTGTCACGCTCACGAACCTTACCGACGAGGACGTGCAAAACGTCATCCAACGCAACATGAGCCCCATGAACGTGTCGGTCCACGCCGTGAGCCCCGATGTCCGCCGACGCATGATGGGCCGCAACGCCCAGCGCGGCATGGATGTGCTCGAGGCCATCATGGCCGCCGGCATCGAGATTCACGCGCAGATCGTGTTGTGCCCCGGCATGAACGACGGCGAGGAGCTGGAAAAGACCCTGCGCTTTTGCGAGGAGCACGAGCAAATCACAAGCCTGGGCATTGTGCCGCTCGGTTTTACCAAGCATCAGAACCGTTTTAGCTGGTCCTACAGCGACAAGCCCGAGCTAGCACGCGAGACCATTGCCATGATCCGTCCCTACCAGGATCGTGCCTACGAACGCTTTGGCCGCCACACCTTCCAGATGAGCGACGAGTTCTATCTGGACGCCGGCATCGATCCTCCCGAGGCAGACTTTTACGACGGTTACCCGCAGTACTACGACGGCATCGGCATGATCCGCTCGTATCTGGACGAGACCGACGACGTGCTGACTACCGACGCCGAGCGTCTGGCCCGCGTCCGCGAGGCCGTCGCCGCCCGCAACCAGCGGCTTCTATGTCTCTCAGGCGCCAGCGCACGCGACACCGTGGCGCGCTTTGTGGAGTCGCCGTATGGTCTCGCCGGCACCGTCACAGCCATCAAGAACCGCTACTTTGGCGGCAATGTGGACGTGACCGGCCTCATCGTCGCGTGTGACATCTTGGAGCAGCTGCCCCAAGACCTGTCGGGGGTTATGCTCTTTGTGCCTAAGCTCATGTTCAACGCTGACGGCATGACGCTTGACGAGTATCATCGTGACGATTTACTCGCAAGCCTTACCAGTCGCGGCGCCGGGGTTCATGTGGTGTCGACCATGCCGCATGAGCTGCTCGATACCCTGGAACACATCCTTGGCATTGTGCCCGCAGACTCTAACACTTCCACTGACCCTACCCATTAAAGGAGAGCAGATGAAACCTATCGTCGCCGTCGTCGGACGCCCCAACGTGGGCAAGTCCACGCTCGTTAACCGCCTGGCCCAGACCTCGGACGCCATCGTCCACGAGTCCCGCGGCGTCACGCGCGACCGCTCGTATCACACGGCCGATTGGAACGGCCGCGAGTTCACCATCGTCGACACGGGCGGTATCGAGCCGCTCAAGAGCGATGACGTCTTCGCCACGTCCATTCGCGACCAGGCCCTCGCCGCCGCCGAGGAAGCCGCCGTCATCCTGTTTGTGGTCGACGGCCGCACCGGCGTTACCGAGGAGGACGAGTCGGTCGCTCGCATGCTCAAGCGCTGCGACAAGCCGGTCTTTCTGCTGGTGAACAAGCTCGACAACCCCGATCGCGAGAACGACAGCATCTGGGAGTTCTATTCGCTCGGCATCGGCGAGCCCACGCCGCTCTCGGCCCTGCACGGCCACGGCACGGGCGACCTGCTCGACGACATCGTGGCCCTGCTTCCCGAGGAAGAGGACGAAGTCGCCGACGAGTTCCCCGACGCGCTGAACGTCGCCATCATCGGCCGCCCCAACGCCGGTAAGTCTTCGCTGTTCAACCGCATCCTGGGCGCCGACCGCTCCATCGTGTCCAACATTGCCGGCACCACGCGCGACGCCATCGACACGGTCGTCGAGCGCAACGGCAAGCACTACCGCATGGTCGACACCGCGGGCATTCGCAAGAAGAGCACCGTGTACGAGAACATCGAGTACTACTCCATGGTTCGCGGCCTGCGCGCCATCGACCGCGCCGACGTGGCGCTGCTCGTCGTCGACGCCTCCGTGGGCGTTACCGAGCAGGACCAGAAGGTCATGGGTCTTGCCATCGAGCGCGGCTGTGCCATCGTTGCGCTGCTCAACAAGTGGGATCTGCTCGACGATGACCGTAAGCGCGAGGCCTGCATGGAGACCATCGACCGCCGTCTGGGCGTCATGGCTCCCTGGGCCCAGTACCTGCGCATCTCTGCCCTCACTGGCCGCAGCGTCGAGAAGATCTGGGCGATGGTCGACGCCGCCGAAAAGACGCGCTCGCAAAAGATCAGCACCTCGCGCCTCAACACGTTCCTCACCGATCTGCGCGAGTTCGGTCATACCGTGGTGGACGGCAAGCGCCGCCTGCGCATGCACTACGTGACCCAGACGGGCGTCAACCCGCCGACGTTCACGTTCTTCGTCAACCACAGCGATCTGGTCAACGACACCTATCAGCGCTACATCGAGAACCGCATGCGCTCGACCTTCGATTTTGCCGGCACGCCCATTCGACTCTTCTTTAGGAAGAAGGAGCAAAAGGATGCATAATCCGATTCTTCTGACCGCCATCTGCGCCGTGGTCTCGTTCTTTATCGGGGCGATTCCGTTTGGCCTTATCTTGGGCCACGTGTTCAACCACACCGACATTCGCAAGGCTGGCTCCGGCAACATCGGCACCACCAACGCCCTGCGTGTGGCCGGCCCCAAGGTGGCCGCGCTCACGTTGCTGCTCGACTGCCTTAAGGGCGCCATCTGCGTTGTCATTGCCCGTCCGCTCATCGCGAGCGTGGGCTATGGCTTTCCGCCAAACATTATGGCGCCTGGTGCCCCCGGCGACTGGATGCTCGGTGTCATTTGCCTGGCAGCCGTGTGGGGCCATATCTTCTCGCCCTACCTCAACTTCCATGGCGGCAAGGGTATCGCCGTTGGTCTGGGCGTCATCCTCGCCTGGTACTGGCCTATTGGCCTGTCGCTGCTGGGCATGTTTATCGTGGCCGTCGCCATCACCAAGTATGTATCGGTGGGCTCGCTTGCCGCAGCTATCGGTCTTCCTATCGCTGCTTGCGCGGTCTTTCCGTACAGCAGCCTGGGCCTCAAGTTCTGCATGGCGATGATCGGCATCACCGTGGTGTGGGCCCATCGCGCGAACATCAAAAAGCTCATGACCGGTAAGGAGTCCAAGCTCTCGTTTACCAAGCGCGTCACCGAGCCCGACGATAAGTAGGAGAGAGTCATGAATGTTGCGCTGATTGGCTCCGGCTCCTGGGGAACCGCCGTCGCCGGCCTTGCCGCCACGCGAGCCGAGCGCGTGACCATGTGGGCCCATAGCGAGCAGACGGCCGCCGGCATCAATGGCGAGCACCGCAACCCGCGCTATCTGGTGGGCTACGAACTGCCCGATAACGTGGTAGCAACGACCGAGCTCGCCCATGCGCTCGACGGCGCCGAGGCCATCATCTTCGCCGTTCCTTCGACGCACCTGCGTGGCGTCTGCCACCAGGCCGTGCCCTTTATCGCCGCCGATACCCCGGTGCTCTGCCTCACCAAGGGCATTGAGCCCGAGTCCGGCCTGCTCATGAGCGAGGTCATCGCCAGCGAGATCGGCAACGAGGCGCGCGTGGCGGCGCTCTCGGGTCCCAACCATGCCGAGGAGATCTGCCGCGGCGGGCTTTCTGCCGCCGTCATCGCCAGCAAAGATCCGCAGATAGGGGAGACCTTTAAGGACCTGCTCCTATCCACGGCCTTCCGCATTTATCTGTCGCAAGACATGACCGGTGTCGAGGTCTGCGGCGCCATGAAAAATGTCATCGCCATCGTGTGCGGCATCTCCGCCGGCACCGGCGCGGGCGACAACACGCTCGCCCTCATCATGACACGCGGCCTAGCCGAGATCAGCCGTCTGGTGCACGCCCGCGGCGGTCAAGCTATGACCTGCATGGGACTTGCCGGCATGGGCGACCTCATTGCCACCTGCACCTCGGAGCATTCGCGCAACCGCACCTTTGGCTACGAGTTTGCCCACGGCGTGTCGCTCGACGAGTATCAGACGCGCACGCATATGGTGGTCGAGGGCGCCGTCGCCGCCCGCAGCGTGAGCGAGCTCGCCCGTTCACTGGGCGTAGACATTCCGCTCACCTTTGCCGTGGAGCAAACGCTCTACAACGGTGTTACTTTGGATAGGGCGCTCGAGATTCTTACCGATCGCGTCCCTTCTCAAGAGTTCTACGGACTCACCGACTAGCGCAGAAAGGCTTCTACCATGGGTTCCATCAAAATCGCTCCGTCCGTCCTTTCGGCCGACATGGCCAACCTCAAGGGCGAGCTCGACAAAATCTCCGGCGCCGACTACGTGCACTTCGACGTTATGGACGGTCACTTTACCGGCAACCTGACCTTTGGCGTTGACATCCTTAAGGCCGTCAAGCGCTCCACCGACGTGCCGGTCGACGCGCATCTGATGGTGTCGAACCCCGACGAGACGGTCGATTGGTACGCCGACGCCGGTGCCGACATGATCACCGTGCACTACGAGGCCTCCACGCACCTGCACCGCACGCTCACGCACCTGCAGCAGAGCGGCGTCAAGGCCGGTGTGGTGCTCAACCCCGCCACCCCCGTGTGCGTGCTTGAGAGCATCATCGACGTCGTCGATATGGTACTGCTCATGAGCGTGAACCCGGGCTTTGGCGGTCAGAGCTTTATCCCGGGCACCATCGCTAAGCTCCACGAGCTCAAGGCCATGTGCGAGCGTCACGGCGTTTCGCCCCTCATCGAGGTCGACGGTGGCATTTCTTCCAAGAACATTGCCGAGGTCGTCAAGGCCGGCGCCAACGTGCTCGTGGCCGGTTCTGCCGTATTTAAGTCCGAAGATCCCGCTGCCGAGGTTGCGCTGCTGCAGAAGCTGGGCAACGAGGCCGCACAGGAGGCATAAACCCTTATGACCGCAGGTCAAAACCGCATACCCGTGAATCTTGACTATGCCGCCTCGACGCCCATGCGCGCCGAGGCGCTCCTTGCGCAGCGCGAGTACGACGACAGCGAGCTTGCGGGCGTCAACCCCAACTCGCTGCACTCGCTTGGCCGCAAGGCCGCCGCACGCCTGGAAGTCGCCCGTCGCGAAATCGCACGTAGCTTTGGCGCACGCGTTCGCCCGTCCGAGATCATCCTTACCAACGGCGGCACCGAGGCCAACCAGCTGGCGCTGCTCGGTCTTGCCGAGGGCGCTCGTCAGCGCGATCGCAAGCGTAACCGCGTGATCGTGTCGGCGATCGAGCACGATTCGATTCTGGATAACCTGCCGCTGCTGCGTGCCGCCGGCTTTACCGTCGACCTGGTGCAGCCCTGCCGCGCGGGCTACATCGAACCCGCCGCGCTGAGCGACTTGCTCGACGACGACGTGGCGCTCGTGAGCATTATGGTTGCTAACAACGAGACCGGCGTGGTGCAGCCCATCCGCGAGCTTGCCGCGGCCGCGCATACCGTGGGCGCCCTGTTCCACACCGATGCCATCCAGGGGTATCTGCACATTCCGCTCGATGTCACCGAGCTGGGAGTTGACGCCATGACCGTTGCCGCGCACAAGATCGGTGGCCCCGTGGCATCCGGCGCGCTCTACCTTAAGAGCCGCACGCCGCTGCGCCCGCGCATCTTTGGCGGCGGACAGGAGGCCGGTCGTCGTGCCGGCACGCAGGATCTGCGCACACAGTTGGCCTTTGCCGCTGCCGCCCGAACGCTGGCGCCCCATGTAGCCCAGGAGCGTGCGACGCTGCAAACCCTTTCCGACAAGCTCTACGCCGCGCTTACGGCCCATCCGCGCATTCACGCCACCATGGGCGACTACGCACAGGCCGATCGTCTGCCGGGTATGGTTTCGATCTACGTCGACGGCATGGACTCCGAGGAGCTCATCGTCAAGCTCGACGCCGCCGGCTTTGAGGTATCGGCAGGCTCGGCATGCTCGAGCGGCAGTATGGACCCCAGCCACGTTTTGAGTGCGATGGGCATCGGTCGCGAGCAGGCATTGGGCGCACTGCGCATTTCCTTCGATGACCGCGTGAATCCGGGAGATCTGGACGACTTTGCCCAGACGCTGCTCTCGATCGTAGGTGCCGCATGATCGTCGCCGAGCTCGAGCGCGCCCTGCTGGCACGCTATCCCAAGACCGATGCCGAGAGTTGGGACCATGTAGGACTCTCCGTCGGCGACCCTGCCGCGGAGATTACCGGTGTTGCCTGCGCACTCGATGCGACCGAAGCCAATGTGCACCGCGCCCAGGAGGCCGGCGCCAACGTGCTGCTGACGCATCACCCCATCTATATCAAGGCGCCCGAGGCCTTTTGTCCGGCGGATGCCACACGCCCCCAATGCAGCGCGGCGCTCTACGAGGCAGCGCGTTGCGGCGTGAGCATCATATCGCTCCACACCAACATGGACCGCTCGCACGAAGCCCGTGTCTGCCTGAGCGAGCTGCTGGGTGCCGCACCCGTGAGCTCACTGGAGCACGTGGACGAACCCGAGGCCACCGGTCTGGGCGCACTTGCAACGCTCAACGACCCGTGCACGCTGCGCGATCTTGCCACCTGTGCTGCCACGGCTTTCGGGAGCGACCCCCGCGTATGGGGCGAGGCCGATTACCCGTGCCGGACCGTCGCCATTCTGGGCGGCTCCCTGGGTGACTTTGGAGAGCTTGCCATCGCCGCGGGCGCGGACGTTGTCGTGTCGGGCGAGGCGGGCTACCACGTAGCGCAAGACCTTGCGTTGCGCGGACTGCCGGTGATCTTGCTCGGCCATGACCGCTCCGAGGAGCCGTTCGTGGATATCTTGATGAACTCTGCGGTTGACGCCGGGGTCGACCCCCGTCATACGATTAAAATACTGAACCCTTGCCAATGGTGGACTGTGACAAAAGGAGAGAACTTATGAGCGCCGGCGCTACGCTACTCAAGCTGCAACAGATCGATTTGGAGCTCGCCCGCAACAAGAGCGAACTTGCCAATATGCCGGAGCTCAAGGAGCTCGCTTCCAAGCGCAAGACCTATGTGAAGCTCAAGGCCGAGATGACCAAGCTCTACGCCCAGCGCAAGGATCTGGACATTGAGCTCGACGACCTCAACACCACCGAGATTCAGACCAATAACGCCATCGAGGCCGCCAAGAAGCGCCACGTTGACGGCTCTGACTACCGCGAGGTTCAGGACCTGGAGAACGAGCTCGCCACCCTGGCCAAGCGTCTGGACAAGATCGAGCACACCCGCAAGGACGTCGTAGTCGCCCACAAGGAGGCGCTCGACCGCGAGGCCCGTGCGCAGGCCATCATCGCCAAGTTCGAGGAGGGCGTGAAGGCCGATACCAAGGCCGCTCGTGCCAAGGCCGCCGACCTGCAGGCTCAAATTGACGCCGCCACCAAGGAGCGTACCGCGCTTGCTGCCACGCTGCCCGCCGACGTGCTCACCGACTACGAACGTCTGCTCAAGCAGTTCCGTGGCCTGGCCGTCGAAACCATTCAGGGCAACATCCCCACGGTCTGCCACACCGCGCTGCAGGCGTCGTCCATGAGCGACCTCAACCATGACGGCAGTGAGATTACGCACTGCCCGTACTGCCACCGCCTGCTCGTGCTCCCTAGCAAGGAAGCCTAACGATGACGGCGGCACCCAACAATTCAATGCTACTTGAGGGAAAAACGATCCTGCTGGGCATTACCGGGGGGATCGCCGCCTATAAGTCGTGCAATATCGTGCGCCTGCTGCAAAAGCGAGGCGCCCGCGTTAAGGTCGTCATGAGCGAACATGCCACGGAGTTCGTGGGGCCGCTCACCTTCCGTGCGCTCACGGGCGAGCCGGTCGCTGTGGGCCTGTTCGACGACCCCTCCGACCCCATCCACCATATCTCGCTGGCGCAGGAGCCCGATCTGGTGGTCGTGGCGCCCGCGACGGCCAATATCATCGCCAAGATGGCCAACGGCGTCGCCGATGACCTCATCTCCACCACGCTGCTTGCGACGCCGCGACCCATCGTGATCGCACCCGCTATGAACAACGGCATGTGGAAGGCGCCGGCGACGCAGGCCAACATGGCCACGCTGCTCGAGCGCGGTGTCCATGTGGTGGGTCCGGGCAGCGGCTACCTTGCCTGCGGCGACGTGGACACGGGACGCATGAGCGAGCCCGAGGACATCGTAGAGGCTGTCTGTGAGGTGCTCAACCCCGCGCCACAGGACCTGGCAGGTAAGCGCATCGTAATTACCGCCGGTCCCACGCACGAGCCGATCGACCCCGTGCGATTCATTGGCAACCGCTCTTCGGGCAAGATGGGCATCGCCCTGGCGGGGGAGGCCGCACGCCGCGGCGCTGCGGTCACGCTCGTGTTGGGACCGACATCACTCGATGTGCTCCGCGGCGTGGAGTGCGTGCGCGTGCAGACCGCCGCAGAGATGCTCCAGGCGGCCCTGAGCGCCTTCCAGACGGCCGATGCGGCCATTTGCGCGGCCGCCGTTGCCGACTATACCCCCGCCACCCCTGCCAACCATAAGCTCAAAAAGTCCAACGAGCGCATGGATCGCATCGAACTGGTCGAAACGGTCGATATTTTGGCCGAGCTCTCGCGCCAGAAGGGCGAGCGATGCGTGATCGGATTTGCGGCCGAGACCGATAACGTCGTGGAGTACGCGCAGCGCAAGCTCGCCCGCAAGGGCTGCGATGCCATTATCGCCAACGATGTCTCGCGCGCCGATTCGGGCTTTGGAACCGATACCAACAAGGCCTGGATTGTGAGCACAACGGGTACGCAAGAGCTTCCCGTGCTAACAAAACCCCAGCTCGCAGATACAATTTTGGACTTGCTTCAAAATTTATAAAAAAGTTCTTGCACAAGTCTAAAGTTTCGGGTTAATATATTCCCTGTTGCGAGCGAGAGCAGAGCAACAAACAAAAGCTTCGGGACGTGGCGCAGCTTGGTAGCGCACTTGACTGGGGGTCAAGGGGTCGCTGGTTCGAATCCAGTCGTCCCGACCAGAAGTTTGCAGGTCAGGCACCTAGTGCCTGACCTTTTTTGTTTTAAGCAATTGATTAATTTTGATTAATCAACAGGGTGCCAAAAATCTACCTGCGCGATAATCGCTTTTTGCGGCTACTTGCGCGTTTTGCACACGCTTGAGCCGATTTATTAACGCGGCATGAATCTACATACGCGTAGCTGGTATGCAGCCGAGTACAGGCTGTATTTATCGCGGCGATTTACACAGATATAGCGACTGTAACGAACAAGCGTGTCGCTGTATTTATCCAGTAGTTCACTTGATCGGTGGACAAGTGGGCTGTTCCTGCGAAACGCCGAGCAGGATGGACTCTATACGAGGGCGCAGCAGAGGTAATGGCGGGGGAGTGCGGCAGACGCTCTGAGAGCCGCTGTATGACCCTATTTTTCCTCAAAGCGACTACCTGTGCCGTGAACCTCAAATCGTTCGAGTAGTCGCCAAAAGAAAAGCCCGCGCAGGATTGTGCGGGCTTTCGGTGTGTGCACACAGAATTAGAAGCACTAAGCGGGGCAGACGGAATTCAAGCTCGCCGCATTGTCGAGGCTGTAGAACGACGAATTACCGTTGCGGAGGAAAAAGAGGAAGCACCTAGAGTCACTCGAGCTAGGCATCGCCGTACGCGCCCACCAGGTGGCTGAACGGTTCTCCGTCACCTTGCCCTTGCAGCCCTCGTACTGGGTACCCTCAGAGGAGGTCCACGGGTAGTCAGTCCAATAGGGGGGACGCCAGGACGCGGGGGCCATCTCGGAGTAGCTGATCAGGAACAGCCTGTCCGAAGTCGCGGAGACAGCGGCATCCTTTGTCTTTCCATCAACGTTGTTCGTGAGCTTCGTAACGGTCTTCACCTTGGATTGGAAATCATACGGCATGAGGTTCCAGATATCGCCTGAGCTCATCTTCGCAGGGAGCTCAGATTTCTCCCAGCCGCCGGCGTTGGTTGCCGTAGGGTTCACGCGAGACTTAATGCCCGACGAGGTGGTGAGGAACGTCAGCCCCGCCTTGCCGGAGCCGTCCGCGAGGTCGTCGTGGTTGATGCCGATGATTCGGTAGGTCAGCGTCTGCCCGTCCGTCAGTTTCATCGAGAACTCGGTGCCTGCGTCCATAGCGGCCTTGGCCTTGGCGTAGGCGGGAGATGCCTCGCCCTTAGCGGCGATGTCCTCGGCGACGGCCTTCTGCTCACCGAGCGTCCAGTCCTTCGCGTCCTTGGCGACGGCCGCCTGGACGGTCGCGGAATCGGCCCCGGCGGAGCCTCCACCGGTTGTTCCACCTCCCTCGACGCCGCCGGTCGCCCCATTGTTCACCGTGTTGCCGACCAGGTTGAACTGGTTGCGGATGGCCCCGGCCACGCCGGGTCCTGCGAACACAATCACCAATCCGATAATCGCGATGATCAGGACGTACTCGATGATAGATTGCCCTCGGAGGCGGGCACCTCTAAGAGATACCCCCCCCCGAAGGTTAATTGCCGCTGCATGCATATGCGACACTCCCTTCGCTCAGGGATTGCAATACGAGCCGAGCGTAGGACTATTCCAAAATTCTGCTCCGGTCTTGCCGCAGCGGCAACGATGACGGTAGGGGAGAAAACCGAATGTCTTAAATGCAGTCAATTGCCCTCTCGAAGCCCTCGCACGGCTGCACCTTGTCGATATAGAGGCGATTGTGGGTGCCCCCCTGTACCACCCAATGTTTGACAATCTTGCTCGAGTTCCCTGCGCCGGGTTTGGCAGCTGAACCAAAGGCATAAAAACGCAAAGCTATAATAACGATCGAATGAGAAACAACGCGATTCGAACTGTCTGTTCGCCCACGAGAAAGAAGCGTCCATGAGCATATTCGACAAAGGCTTCGACCCGCTGCAGGAGATTCAGAGGGCCACTAAGACTGCCGGCGAGACGGCGACCAAGATTGCCGAGGTGGCATCTGGGATGGCGGTTGCGGCAAGCGCTGCGGTCGTGGACACGGCGGCTACTGCGGGTGCGGCGATCGCAGGAGTGGCGAGTGGAGCGAAGACCGTCCTCGACGAAAAAGAGGCCGAGAGACTCGATGCGGAGAAGGCGGAGTACACACCCAAGGTGCAGGAAGCCCTGAGGGCAATTGAGGCCACCCGCGCACAGGAGCTACTCGACTCATTCCAGGAGTCTCCGCTCCCGTTGACGGAAGCCAATGCCGCCAAGGTGAAGTCAGCCTTCCCGATACCGAGGGAACAGACCGTCGTCTGGGCCGACGCCGAGTTCGACCTCAGGCCCAGCGGCATCGCCATGACCGAAAAGGGCGTCTACATCAAGGCGGACGCCGACGCGTTCGCCGTCCCCGGGAAGGAAAGGAGGCAGTCCCGCCTCTTCTACTTCGAATGGGCGTACTTCGAGCCCGGCTCCTTCGCCTCCGACGGTGAAAGCAACCTTGCGCTCACCGTCGACGAAGCGTGCCGGAGCCAGTTCGTATCCCACTGCCAGGCGCTCCGCGGCCTTGAGGATGACCGCGCCGCCGGCATCGACAGCGAGCTTGCCACGGCGGACGATACGGCGGTCAAGGCCGCGGCAGTCGCGGCGGCGGCAACCATCAACAGCAACGGGGAGGTCTTCGTCGAGCAACGCGCCGCGGTCAACAACCCTGCGGGCCACGGGGAGCTTGCAGAGGAGGCGAACAACATCATCGACAGGCTCCAGGGCCACCAGGCCGTGATTCTGGGGAGGGACAACGCGAAGAACGGCCCCGTCCGAGCTCGACGGAGTTCTGATCCAGACCAAGTACTACAAGACGGCACGCGGCTCCCTCGAAGCATGCTTCGATCCGAACAGCCATCAGTATCGCTACCTCACAGAAGACCGCACGCCGATGCAGCTCGAAGCCCCGAAAGACCAGTACCAGCAGGTGCTCCGCGGTTTTGAGAAGAAGATTAGCCAAGGCAAGATCCCCGGCGTCAGCGACCCCAAGGACGCCGAGAAAATCGTCCGCAAAGGCAAGCCCACATACGACCAGGCGGTGAACCTCACCAAGCCGGGAACGGTGGAATCGGTGGCCTATGACGCCGCGACCGGTGCGGTCACATGCTCCTGCGCATTCGGCCTGTCGTTTCTGGCGACGACGTTCATGGCGTACAGGGAGACCAGGGACATCACCGGTGCCGTCCAGGCGGGCATCGCCGCCGGCGTCCAGGTGTTCGGCCTGTCCTTTGCCCAGCATATGGTCGTCTCGCAGCTCTCCAGAGCGGGGCTTTCCAACGCTTTGATGGCGCCCAGCCAGGCGGTGGTCGGCAAGCTCGGATTCAAGGCTTCCGCCACAATCGTCAACGGCCTGCGCGCCCTTACGGGCAAGACCGCCATCAGCGGGGCGGCCGCCTCCAAGCAGCTTGCGAAGATGCTAAGGGGCAACGCCGTCTCGGCAGCGGTGACTCTCGCCGTGTTCTCGGTCCCCGAGACCTACAAGCTCTTCCAGGGCAAGGCAAGTGGCGCCCAGTACGCACAGAACATGGCATGCCTCGCCACCTCGATTGCCGGGGGAATCGCCGGCGCTGCTGCGGCAGGTGTCGCGGCGGCG
>CABRDB010000066.1 GCA_902469555.1 uncultured Collinsella sp.
CGCCGACCGATTGCAAGCGGTCGGCGGGGCCATTGTGGCTCTTGACAGCGGATTGGGTCATATGAGCGAGCGGCGCTCAGGTGCCCCAGGTCGCCGCGAAAGAGGAGCGACGCGTACTTCATGTACGCGAGCGACGGTTTGAGCGGCGAGATGGGGTGCCTGAGCGCCGCGCAGCGTCGACCCGTTACGCGGTTTGGCAAAACCGCGTAACCTCCTTAGTCGTGATACTCGCCGCGGTCCCACTTCTCGAGGAATTCGTCAAAGAAGTGCGGGTCAGCCTGAGCCTCGGCGTCGGCCTTGTTGCAGGCGTCGATCTTGGCGATCAGGGCATCGTGCTCGGGGGTCTTCTCGTAGGGCTCCTCCAGGAAGGCAAGCATGATATCGGCCATCAGGAACTCGCCGGTGATCTTGCCGCCAAAGCCCACGATGTTGGCGTTGAGCTCGCGACGGGCATACAGGGCAGAGGTCATGTCGCGAACCAGGGCGCAGCGGGCGCCGGGAACCTTGTTGACGGCGTTGGTGATGCCGATGCCGGTGCCGCACAGGGCCACGCCAAAGTCGGCCTTGCCGCTGGCAACAGCCTCGCCCACGGCCTTACCGTAGATGGGATAGTGCGTACGGGTGTGGCTGTAGGTGCCGCAGTCAAGCACCTTGTAGCCAGCCTGCTCCAGGCGGTCGGCCAGATAGATCTTCTCGTCCGTAACGATATGGTCGCAACCGATTGCGATGGTCTTCTTCATCAGAACGTCCTTTCGTCTGAATTC
The DNA here is from genome assembly GCA_902469555.1 of uncultured Collinsella sp. Taxonomy (GTDB): domain Bacteria; phylum Actinomycetota; class Coriobacteriia; order Coriobacteriales; family Coriobacteriaceae; genus Collinsella. The sequence continues at coordinate 765 of CABRDB010000066.1, forward strand.
ACAAGTTGAGGTAGAAGTTCGAGTTCTCGGTGGCTCTCGTTAGGCCATCTTGTTGAGCATGTCGACACGGATCTGGTGACGGCCGCCGGCGTACTGGGCGCGCAGGAACTCGCGGGCGATCTTCTTGGCGACCTCGGTGCCCACAACGCCCGGGCCCATGGTGACCATGCGCGAGCCGTTGTGCTCGCGGGTCATGTAGGCGGAACGCTCGTCGGAAATGTTGGCGACGACCATGCCCTTAATCTTGACGGCGGCCATATAGGAGCCGACGCCATACTTATCGAATGCGAAGCCCTGGGAATCCTTGTGCTCCAGCAGGTCCTTGGCAACGGCGGTCGCGGAATCAACAAAGTCCGCGGCAGGGGTCTCGGAATAGTCGACGACCTCGTGACCGTCGGCGATGAGTATCTCCTTGATGGACTCCTTCATCGACATACCGTCGGCATCGGAAGCGATTACAACCCTCATGACATCCTCCTTGAGAGATACGCAGGTGCGTAGTTTCTGTTTGGAAGTGTTGAATCGCGTTCAGGTCCGGGCATCTGAATGTGCGGTTCTTCACTGTTCATGTTTATTTGAACACATTCGAACATCGACTGCAACAACTATTTGTTTATCTTTGTTCTTTTTTGAACAAATACCGTTCACGGATGGTTGCTGACCGTTTGGACCCGGTGCGGACGTAGCGACCATGTGTTCAACAAACAAAAGGGCGACCGAGAACGTGTCTCGGCCGCCCTTCGGCGGTATTCCCCGGTATATACAGCTGTTTTAGCTACTCAGACCGTCCGCTCTTCTTGGCATGTTTGGACGGAGCGCTCAGAAAGCGACCCGTCAAATAGTTCGCCGGGCCGGAAATATCAATCCCCAGTAGCACGTGCCCCAGCCACAAAAACGCCGCGAGCACCAACAGTGGAATCACGCACGAGGTCACGATCATCACGATGACACCTTCGATCAGATCGGTCACCTGCTGCACAATTTCATCGGTCATCTGCTTGGCACCGCTGGTCACCGATGTGACGAGACCCGAGGCGCCGTCGGCAAGCTGCTCAAGCACATTCTTGGACTCTGTGGACTCGGTCTTTTTCTTACTTGCTTTGGAGCTGTCGCTATCTGCCGCACCCGCAGCGTCGGCCGCCTTTTGCTCGGCCGCCTCGATGCTCACTCGATACGTTTCGTCGACCTTTTGCGACACACATACGCTTGCAGGCACCAAGGCCATGCCGATCATGGCGACTACCAGCACGCGGGTCGCCACGCGGCGCAAGACGGCACTCGTGCTCCAGCGTCCGTGAATACCAAGCGAGACCGCAAAGAGCACCAACGCAAACGGGATTAAGATGCCCAAGCCAACCGACCACAAAAACGTGAGCAAGTATTTCTCTAGGTATAGCACGGCAAGCACGATACCAAGGTTGCCTGAAAGCTGCGCAAGCTGCTCGGCAACCGGCGTTCCCGTATCACCCGGCAGCGCGGTAATGCCCGCAGACAGCGCCACGCACGAGGCCGTGAGCGCCAGTACGTTACCTTTCTTTTGGTCGATAACCTCGATGGTGGAGTCCCAAGTCTTGGTATCGGCGAAATGTGGGCGTGCGACAAATCCCGACAGCAACGCCAGCACCACGAGCGCAACGATAAAGCCAATCTGCAGCTTTTTGTTTGCGCACACGACATCGGACAGGCTGGGCTGCAGCTCGGTTACCGTCGTGTGCTCGGTTATCTGGACAGGACGCCCATGAGCCATCTCGTGCGCCTCTCTTTTTTGAATCAATCCGTTGTCCGGCATTTGGATACCTCCTCATTCCGGCCTGTAATGCGGTGGAAAGTATACCCACCCATCGAAAAACCGAACGGGAGGGCGTGCAGAAGCCCCAAGACTGTCCCCAACGGCTAGTCGTTTAGGAACGTCCCCAATGACTAAAGGAGTGTCCCAAACTGCCGGCAGATAAGGAACGTCCCCAAGTGCCGGGTAAAAAGAAAAAGCCCTGTCGCGAGGTTTGCGGCAGAGCTTTTGGAAGGGGACTTGGTTGTGAGGACTCGTTAGGCGAGCTTAGCTTCGAGTGCGGCGATGCGCTTATAGGCATCAATGGTAAAGCGGGTCTGCTTCTCCAGGATCATGGTGGTCATGAGAGTATCCTGAGCATGGGCCATGATGAAGGTCATCTCCATCTCGCCACCGCCGGCCTCCTGCGAAAGCAGCTTGGTCTGCGTGTCGTGGGCGCCGATGAGTGCATCGCTGGCATCCTTGTGCAGCTGCTCGGCCTTCTCAAAATCACCCTCGCGAGCAGCATCGAGCGCTGCAAGCAGATCGGTCTGGGCGTCACCCGCGTATGCGACGATCTCGAATCCAACCATCGAGATTTCTTCTTTGGTTGCCATGTTGCGTTCCTTTCACGTATGAACCAATGGAGAGCATCGCGTCCGGGCATACGCGCTGCGCTGTGTATGACAGAAACAATAACATTCAAACAAAAAAGAACAGCGCAAAACGTAATTTCGAGCTATGAACGGTCACTTTTCGCCCGTGAACGGTTTTTAAACCAATCTGAACAATATCGAACACAGTTAGCGGAAACCCAAACAGGACCGCACCCTAACGCAAATCGCGCACCGTATCGCCCTCTACGAGCACGCCGGGGATCAGCATGTGCTCCACGCCAGACACAACGCCCTCGGCGCCGGCGATTTTGTCGACCGCCCACATGCCGACGCGTCTGTTGTTAAAGCGCACCGTGGTCAGGCGACGATCGGGCACGATATCGCCCAGGCTGTCATCAACACCCACCACGCTCACGTCCTCGGGCACGCGCTTTCCGCGCGACTCGAGCCCGCGAATGCAACCGTAGGCCATGGCGTCGTTGGAGGCATAGATGGCAGTACAGGCTGGATCGTCCGCCAGAGCCTGGCCTGCGGCATACCCACTCCGAGCCGTCCAATCGCCACGAACGAGTCGCGGCGGCTCAATGCCATGCGCACACAATGTCTCACGCCAGCCTTCCTCGCGCTGCATGCCCGAAAGCGAGCGCTCGGGACACGAGATAAAGTGCACGGTCTTGTGCCCCTGCCCTAGCAAGTACTCGACAACCTGGCGCGAGCAATCGAACTGGTCGTTGTCGACCGTCGAGCACAGCGGGTGCTCCAACATGGTAACGAGCACCGTCTGCATGCCGGGCAGCGGCTCAAAGGTGCCAAAGTCCGCCGGCATGCGATTCATGATCACGACCATGCCATCCACCGGCAGTGCGCTCATGCGCGACGATGCGCTCTCGAGGGTATACGGATGCCCATCTACTTTAGTGAGGGTAATGGCGTAGCCGTGCTTATCGGCGGCGGCAGCAAAGCCCTCCATACGGTCGAGGTTGCCGGTACCGGTAATGTTGAACATGGCGACGCCGACGGTCTTAAACTTGCCGCGGCGCAGCGATCGACCGGCAAAATTGGGGCGATACCCCAGCTCGCGCATGGCGGCACGCACGCGCTCCTTGGTCTCGAGGCGCACGCTGGGCGAATCGTGCACCGTACGCGAGACTGTCTGCTCCGAGACGCCCGCGAGACGCGCCACGTCCTTAACGGAAACCGATTTTTTAACAGCGGCCATAGGTCGATCTTTCTATGTCAACGATGCCATTAGTGGCATCCTACGCAGTCAAATGAAACGTCTTCAAGTATATCTAACGCCTCCCCGCCATACGTTTACCACCCAAAACCTACCGTTCACCGACATTTTTGCTTCCCCGAACGGCTTTTGTCGCCCAAATGTTAACGTTGCCATTGTGTAAACACAGAGCCACCGGGCGGCTCAAACGTTTACGCACAAGGAATCGACGGTTCGCAGGCACAGGAACCACCGGTTCGCGTCTTTTTTTGTGTCGCAAAATGGCAACGTCAACATTTTGGCAAGCAAACGTCAAAAGCTACCATCGTTGCTAACCCACCGACTCTTAGGAGCTTTGCATGGAGCAACTCATCGCCACTATCGAAAAGGGCCAACCCTTTTTCAACGCGATCGCCCGCAACAAGTACCTCAAGGCGATTCGCGACGGCTTTATCTCCGTCATCCCCATCATCATCTTCTCGTCCATCTTCTGCCTGGTAGCCTCGGTCCCCAACATCTGGGGTTTCTACTGGCCCGATGACATCAACAACGCCCTGTGGAAGTGCTACAACTACTCCATGGGCATCCTGGCCATCGCCTGCGCCGCCACCACCGCCAGGCACTTCGCCGATGCTCAGAACCGCGACCTGCCCAAGAACAACCAGATCAACTTCATCTCGTGCATGTGCGCGGCCATCATCGGCTTCCTACTCCTTTCGAGCGACACGATCGCCACGGACGCTGCCAGCGGCTTCAACACCACCTACCTTGGTTCCAAAGGCCTGCTGACCGCCTTTATCGCTGCGTTTGTGACCGGCATCATCTACAAGTTCTTCATCAAGCGCAACATCACCGTCAAGATGCCCGAGCAGGTTCCGCCCAACATCTCGCAGACCTTTAAGGACATCATCCCCTTCTCCGTCTGCATCACCGTCTTTTGGGTCTTTGATATCGTCTTCCGTGCAGCCTTTGGCTTCTGCTTTGCCCAGGGCGTCATCCAGGTGTTCCAGCCCCTGTTCACCGCTGCCGACGGCTACATCGGCCTCGCTGTGATCTACGGCGCCATGAGCCTCTTCTGGTTCGTGGGCGTCCACGGCCCCTCAATCGTCGAGCCCGCCATCGCCGCCGCCCTTGTTGCCAACATGACCGACAACCTGGCTGCGTTCCAGGCTGGCCAGCACGCTTCCGCCGTCCTGACCCAGGGCGCCCAGTACTTCGTCGTCTGCATGGGCGGCACCGGCGCCACGCTCGTCCTGGTCTTTATGTTCTGCTTCCTGGCCAAGTCTCAGGAGATGCGCGCCGTCGGTAAGGCCGCTATCGTCCCGGTCTGCTTCGCTGTCAACGAGCCGCTGCTGTTCGCCGCACCCATCGTGCTCAACCCCGTCTTCTTTGTCCCGTTTGTCTTTGCCCCGATCGCCAACATCTGGATCCTCAAGATCTTTATCGACTTCTTGGGCATGAACGGCTTTATGTACACCCTGCCCTGGACCGTCCCCGGCCCCATCGGCACCATCATGGGCCTGGGCTTCCAGCCGCTCGCCTTTGTGATGCTCGCCCTCATCCTTGTCGTCGATTTTGCCCTGTACTACCCGTTCTTCCGTGCCTATGACGCCCAGAAGTGCGCAGAGGAGGCCGAGATCTCCCAGGAGGAGCTCGCCGCCAAGAACGCCGAGAAGGCCGCCAAGCTCAACGATGCCTTCCAGGGCAAGGCCGATGCCAAGAGCGTTGCCGCCGGCGCCGCTGCCGAGGCCGTGAAGGCTAACGCCCCCGCCGCTTCCGCAGCACCCGCTGCCGAGGCAACGACCGCCAGTGACCTCAACGGCAAGCGCGTGCTCGTGCTCTGCCAGGGTGGCGGTACCTCGGGCCTGCTCGCCAACGCGCTGGCCAAGGCCGCCAAAGAGCGCGGCATCAATCTTGAGACCGCTGCCGAGGCATATGGCAACCACGTGGACATGCTCCCCGACTTCGATCTGGTCGTCCTGGCCCCGCAGGCCGCCAGCTACCTGGCCGACCTGCAGAAAGACTGTGAGCGTGTGGGCAACAAGTGCGTCGCCTGCCGCGGTAAGCAGTACATCGAGCTCTCCCAGAACGGCGACAAGTCTCTCGCCTTCGTAAGCGAGCAACTCTCGAAGTAAGTAACGCTCAGGGCCAGCCGACCATCCAAGACCGGCTGGCCCTTCGATTTAGACGATTGGATCATCATGTCCGTTAATCCTGCTAGCGTCACCAACCCGCCTGCGCAGTTTCCCGAGGACTTTGTCTTTGGCGGCGCCACTGCCGCCTACCAGGTAGAGGGCGAGACCCGCACCCACGGTAAGGGCAAGGTTGCCTGGGACGACTTCCTGGAGGCCCAGGGACGCTTTTCCCCCGATCCCGCTTCCGACTTCTACAACCAGTACCCCGTCGATCTGGAGCTGTGCGAGGAGTTTGGCATCAACGGCATTCGCCTCTCCATCGCCTGGAGCCGCATCTTCCCCAACGGCACCGGCGAAATCAACCCCGAGGGCGTGCAGTTCTATCACGATCTCTTCGCCGAGTGCCACAAGCACCACGTTGAGCCGTTTGTCACGCTGCATCACTTCGATACGCCGCTGCCCCTCTTTGAGAAGGGCGACTTCCTCAACCGCGAGACCATCGATGCCTTTGTGGACTTTGCCACCTTCTGCTTTAAGGAGTACGCCGACCAGGTGACCTACTGGTTCACCTTTAACGAAATCTGGGCCGACGCCTCCAACACCTACATCGAGGGTACCTTCCCCGGTGGCGTCAAGGCGCATCTTGCCGAGGCCTTCCAGTGCGAGCACAACATGATGCTCGCCCACGCCAAGGCAGTGCTGGCCTTCCACAACGGCGGCTTTAAGGGCAAAATCGGCGTCATTCAGTCGTTGGAGTTCAAGTACCCGCTCAACGAGAACGACCCCGCCGACATCAAAGCCGCAAACAACGAGCACGTGCTGCAAAACCAGTTTTTGCTCGACGCTACCTTCCGCGGCGACTACGCGCCCGACACCCTCGAGTGCGCCAACCGCCTGGCTGCCGTCTCGGGCGGCACCATCGAGATCCTGGACGAGGACCTCGAGATCATGCGCGAGGCAGCGCTCTACAACGACTACCTGGGTGTCAACAACTACCAGTGCCGTTTTTTGAAGGCTTACGACGGCGAGAACGACCTGCACCACAACGGTACGGGCGAAAAGGGCACCGGCCGTTGGCGCGTCAAGGGCATTGGCGAGCACGTGAACAAGCCCGGCATCCCCACCACCGACTGGGACTGGATCATCTATCCCGAGGGTCTGTTCGATCTGCTCGTCTTCATTAAGCAGCGTTACCCCAACTACAAGCAGATCTTCATCACCGAGAACGGCATGGGCTACAAGGATCCCTACAAGGACGGTTTTGTGGACGACCAGCCGCGCATCGACTACATCGAGCAGCACCTGCGCTGGTTGCTCAAGGCCATGGAGGTGGGTGTCAACGTGGGCGGCTACTTCCTGTGGAGCCTGCAGGATCAGTTCTCCTGGACCAATGGCTACAACAAGCGTTACGGCTTCTTCTACGTTGACTTTGAAACCCAGAAGCGCACGCCCAAGGCAAGCGCATACTGGTATAAGCACGTGGCGCAGACCCGTCGTCTGGACTAAAGACTAGCGGGGTTGCCTGCCCACATAACCTGTCCCCATTTCTCAGCCGGGGGCGGCACGTCACACGGCGCGCCGCCCCCGGTCGTTTGTTTTTGTTCGGCCTGGGGGCCGTTTGTCTCGATCTGTAACATCTAGCCGAGTTTTTGGGTTCTAGCTGTTACAGATCGAGACAAACGGAGTAGGACCTAACCCCGTATGTCCCTAACAGTCGAGCGTTCGACCAGCGTACTCGGCACATGAATCGCCTCGATAGACGAGCTCTCTCCAATCGCCGCCTCAAACGCAAGCTTACCGACACCGCGCAAATCAAATCGCAGCGTCGTCAGCCGATTGTGAGGAACAAGTCCCTCGAGTGCGTCGTCGATACCAACCACGCTCACGTCGTCGGGCACGGACAGGCCCGCGTTCTCGAGCGCGGCGATAACGCCCAGCGCCATCTGGTCATTTGCCGCAAGCACGGCAGTCGGCGCCTGCGACCCGCCGGCAAGCACCTCGGCCGCAATCCGCTCGCCCATGGCGTACCCACTGTCCGCACTCCAATCGCCACGCAGCATCGGAGCGGCATCGACATGAGCACGACCCAGCGTATCGCGCCAACCGGCCTCACGAAAACGCGAGGAAATCGAGTTTTCCGGACCCGCCACAAACCGCATATTCGAGTGACCATGTTCCAGCAGATAATTGGTCAACAGCTCGCACGAACCATACTGGTCGGAGTCGATCGTCGTGCAGCGCGGATGCGCATACATGGACAGGATGACCGTTCGCACTCCCGGCTGGGGAACAAACTCCTCAAAATCGGGAGCCATGCGGTTCATGTTGAGAATCATGCCGTCGACGGGTCGCTCGACCATGCGGCGCGAGGCATCGGCAAGTGCATAGGGCTTGTCGCCGCCCATCTCGATCATAGTGACGGCAAAATCGTGCTCGCGCGCCGCTTGCATGATACCCTCGAGCGTCGCCAGGTTACCGACACGTGTGATGTTGTACATGCACAGGCCAATAGAACGATACGACCCGCCGCGCAACGCCGCTCCAGCAAAATTGGGACGAAAGCCCAGCTCTTCCATGGCGGCCAGCACACGCTTGCGCGTCTTTTCCGTCACGTTGGGCATACCGTTGACCACGCGAGACACAGTCTGGCGGCTCACGCCAGCGAGCGCCGCAACCTCTGCCGCGCTCGCCGAACGACCATTCCTTGTCTGCTGAGCCATGCCTTCCACGCTAACCTGCTTCCCAACTATTCCCCGCGCCCATGGCGCATCGTACGTACATTGATAACGTGCTCATGATACCCGAGCCATATACCACAACATGAAAACTTCTGTCAATCAAAACCGCTTACCGAACAAATACAACCGTTCGCGGCTGTTTGAAGTTGTTTTGTTTCTATACATCCCAGCCGGATGTTAACGTGCTCATTGTCAAATGTTCACGTGCTCATTTTGGTTCTAATCATTTTAAGATAGTGTTTATCGGGCTTTTTCACCGCTGAACGCTAACCAGGGAGCCTCCTGAGCGCAAACGCACAATATCGAACAGCGAGACGAGAGGGTGTATGCATATGTCTTTGCTAAACCGCGTACAGCAGCTGCCGAAGGGCTTTGTTTGGGGCGCCGCAACCGCCGCGTACCAAACGGAAGGTTCCACGAAGGTGGCAGGCAAGGGTAAGACCATGTGGGACGATTACCTTGTCGCCCAGGGTCGCTTTTTGCCCGACCCGGCCAGTGATTTCTACAACCGCTACGAGGAGGATATCCGCCTTTCTGCCGAGCATGGACTCAACGCCATCCGTGTGTCCATCGCCTGGACTCGCATCTTCCCCAACGGCGACGATGCCGAGCCCCTCGCCGAGGGCGTTAAGCACTACCACGAGTTGTTCGCCTGCTGCAAAAAGTATGGCGTCGAGCCCTATGTGTCCCTGCATCACTTTGACTCCCCCGCCGCCCTGTTCAACCAGGGCGACTGGCTCAACCGCAAGACCGTCGACGCCTATGTGCGCTATGCCGAGTTCTGCTTCCGCGAGTTCCGCGAGGTCAAGAATTGGTTCACCATCAACGAGCTCATCAGCCTCTCGCACTCCCAATACATCCAAGGCAACTTCCCGCCCAACCATCACTTTGATGTGACGAGCGGCATCCAGAGCCAGCACAACGAGCTCGTTGCCCACGCCCGCGCCGTCAACCTGTATAAGGATCTTGACGAGACCGAGCACCTGGGCGGACGCATTGGCATGGTCAACGTCCTGACGCCGGCATATCCTGCCACCGACTCGCCCGCCGACCAGCACGCCGCCGACCTGTACAACGCCTTCTACACCGACTTCATCATGGACGGCGCCTTCCTGGGTCACTACTCCGCGCGCACCCTCTCACTCATCAACGAGATTCTGCGTGCCAACAACGCCACACTTACGGTTGAGGACAGCGACATGGAGGAGCTCGCCAAGGCGGCGCCCCGCAACGATATGTTCGGCCTCAACTACTATCAGTCGGCGTTTATCGCCGCATACGATGGCGAGTCCACCAACAGCTTTAACGGCACCGGAGACAAGGGCACCTCGTGCTTTAAGTTTAAGGGCGTCGGGCAGCAGGTCGATATGCCGGGTATCCCCACCACCGACTGGGATTGGCTCATCTACCCGCAAGGCCTCTACGACACGCTCAAGCACATCAGCGCCACCTATCCCAACCTCCCCGTCATCTATATCACCGAAAACGGCCTGGGCCACAAGGACCCCGAGCCCGACGCAAACGGCATCGTCGCCGATCCCGAGCGCATCGACTTTGTCGACCAGCACATGGAGAAGGTGCTCCAGGCGCGCGCCGAGGGCGTCGACGTCCAGGGCTACTTTATCTGGAGCCTGCAGGACCAGTTCTCGTGGGCCAATGGCTATAACAAGCGCTACGGCCTGTTCTACATCGACTTCGACACGCAAAAACGCTACATCAAGCAGTCGGCACTCTGGTACAAGGAGCTCGCCGACACCATGGCGGACGCGCAGTAGCGCATCGCCTCGCTTTCTCCCGAGAAGGGAGCGGCCCTATGCGATACAAACCCAGCCGCTCCCCTCTCTCCCCCTGGGACCGACCCCGCCTGCACCCGGGCTTTTAGCAAGCGGGAGACCATATAGGTTTTCAACGTCCATGCCATTAAGATTTCATGCAAAGAGGAGCGTGAACTATGGAATCGATCGTTAAGTTCTTGGAGAAAGGTCAGCCGTACTTCGACAAGGTCTCTAAGAACATCTACCTTCAGGCCATTAAAGACGGCTTTTTGGCAGCAATGCCCATCATCCTGTCTTCTTCTGTCTTCCTGCTTATTTCAACCCTGCCGGGCGTTGTCGCCACGGTCGGCGGCTTTACGCTGCCCGACTGGTGGAACGTCGACGTCGTGAACTTCTGCAACAAGGTTTACAACTTCACGATGGGCGTCGTGGGCATCATGGTCGCCGGCACCACCGCAAGCGCGCTGACCGGCTCCAAGAACCGCCGCATGCCTGCCGGCAAGGCCATCAACGCCACGAGCACCATGGTCGCCGCCATGTGCGCTATGCTCATCTTGGCCGTTACCCAGACGAGTGCCAAGATCGACGGCGCCGATGTCTCGGTGTTCTTTACCGACAACATGGGCACCAAGGGCCTGCTGAGCTCCTTTGTCGCCGCATTTGCCACGGTCAACATCTATGCCTTCTGCATTAAGCGAGACATCACCATCAAGCTGCCCAAAGAAGTCCCCGGCGCCATCGCCCAGAACTTCCGCGACATCTTCGCCTTCAGCTTCTCCATCCTGTTTGTCGCCGTCATCGACGTTATCTGCCGCACCTGCTTGGCCGTCCCGTTTGCCAACGTCATCTCCACGCTGGTGAGCCCGCTGTTCGCCGCCGCCGATTCCTACGCCGGCCTCGCCCTCATCTGGTTCATGATCCCGCTGTTCTGGTTCATGGGCATCCACGGCCCCTCGGTCGTTAAGCCTGCCCTCAACGCCGCGCTGTTTGGCAACATCACTACCAACCTCGCCACGCTGCAGGCCGGCGGTCACCCCGCCCTCGCCCTGACTGAGAACTTCGGTAACTACATCGGCGAACTCGGCGGCACCGGTGCCACGTTCATTGTCCCGATCATCTTCCTGCTCTTTATGCGCTCCAAGCAGCTCAAGGCCGTCGGCAAAGCCTCTGTCGTACCCGTGATGTTCGCCGTCAACGAGCCGCTGCTGTTCGCCGCGCCCATCATCCTCAACCCGTACTTCCTGATCCCGTTCCTGTTTGCCCCCGTGGCCAACGTCCTCATTGGTAAGTTCTTCATCGACTTTTTGGGCATGAACGGCTTTATCTATGCCATGCCGTGGGCACTCCCCGGACCGATCGGCACCTTCATCGACACCAACTTCCAGCCGATCTCTCTGGTCCTGGTTGTCGTCCTGCTGGTCGTTGACTTCTTGATCTACTACCCGTTCTGCAAGGCCTACGACAACGTCCTGTGCAAGCAGGAGGCCGAGACCCTGGCCGAAGAAGAGGCCGAGGAGACCAAGGCCGTCAAGACCGCTGCCGCCCCCGCCGTTGAGGCTCCCGTTGTCGAGACCGCTTCTGCCACTGAGGCCTCCGCAGCTCCGTCCGCCCTTAAGGGCAAGGACCTGAGGGTTCTGGTTCTGTGCGCTGGCGCCGGCACCTCTGCACTGCTCGCCAACGCGCTTAAGGAAGGCGCCGACGAGCTGGGCATCGACATTACCGCCAACGCCGGTGCCTACGGCAGTCACTACGCCATCATGGACCAGTACAACGTCATCGTCCTGGCTCCGCAGGTTCGCACCTATTACAACGAGATGAAGGCCGACACCGACCGCCTGGGCATCACGCTGCTGTCGCCCAAGGGCAAACAGTACATCGACCTCACTAAGGATCCCAAGGGTGCCGTCGCCTGGATCGAGGAAAACCTCGAGGCATAAGACACTGACGCTACCTACCGCTCGCAGACAAAAAATGGCCCGTGCATCGATGTGTGATGCGCGGGCCATTTTGTTTAGACCGCACCCGTCCTCCTGTTCATCTCAATCTGTAACATCTAGCCGAGTTTTTCGGTCCAAGCTGTTACAGATCGAGATGAACGCACAGGCTAAGCCGAAAATCTCAATCTGTAACATGTAGACCGCTTTTGACCGCTTAGATGTTACAGATCGAGACAAACAGAATATGCCGGACCGAATTGTCTAAATCTGTAACAACTAGCTGAGATTTTCGGCCCTACCTGTTACAGATTTAGACGAACAGGCCGAGCAAGTCTACGCCCGCAGGTCCTTTACGCTGGAACGCTCGACCAACACGCCCGAGACGAGCGTGCGGCTTCTTGAGCTCGGAGCCCCAAGACCTGCGACGACCTCGTTAAGCGCACGGATGCCCAGCTCGCAGTGGCGAAACTTCACCGACGTCAGAATCGAGTTGGGAATCGTCTTGTAGAGCTCATCGTCGAAGCCGATCACGGACACGTCGTCGGGCACACTGAGTCCTTTGTCATGTAGAGCCATCATCACACCATTTGCCATGCAGTCGTTAGCAGCGAGGATCGCCGTGCAATCGGGTTTATCAGCAAGCACAAGGCCCGCGGCATAGCCACTATCCGCATTCCAATCGCCTTGCAGAGGCTCGGGCGGCTCAATGCCACGCGTCTCGAGTGCCGCACGCCAACCTTTCATACGGCACTGGCTCGACAGCGACTCTTTCTTACCAGAGACGAAGTACACGTTCTTGTGCCCGCGATTCAAGAAGTACTCGCATGCCATGCGCGCACCACCCTCTTGATCGTCACTAACGGTAGAGCAGGTAGGATGCTCCATCGGCGTGATAATCACCGTCTTGAGGTCCTTCGGTGCCTCAAACGTATCAAAGTCGTCGACCATCTGGCGCAGATTGAAGATCATGCCATCAACAGGCAGCTGCGACATCCTGCGCGCTGCATCGGCAAGGGCCATCTTCTCCCCTGCCCGCTTTTTGATCATCGTCAGCGCAAAACCACGCTCTTCGGCGGCATCGGCGATACCGTCAATCATGTCCACGGCGCCGCCCGACAAGTGAAACAGCACCACGCCGATACACCCGTAACGGCCCAACTTGAGCGAACGCGCGGCAAAGTTGGTTCGAAACCCGAGCGCCTCCATTGCGGAATGGACTTTATCGCGCGTCGACTCGCGCACGCTATCGGGCTCATTGATCACACGCGACACCGTCTTGAGGGAAACACCCGCGGCAACCGCCACATCGTTCATTGAGACGCTTTTCTTGTCCATCGTTGCCACTGCTTCTCCAGTCGGTTCCCTATCGATCGTTCTTTGCGTTCTAGCATACACTACCTGCCCGACTGACAAATCAGCCGTTTATCGGACAATATCGACCGTTCACCCGTAAATCCTTGTTGCTCTTCCAAAAATGTCTTACGTTGTCATTAACGAAATGTCCTACGTTGTCATTTCGCAATGCCTTCCTTAAGCAGGAAGGTTTCCGGGCAGTCCTGACCATCCATCGACGACCAGTTCCATCCACATGCATCGCGCATCAAGCAGCAAAGGAGCTCTATGGACGCCATCGTAAAGATGCTCGAAAAGCATCAACCGTTCTTTGAGAAGATCTCAAGGAACATCTACCTCCAGGCCATCAAAGACGGATTCCTTGGGTGCATGCCCATCGTCCTCACCTCTTCGATCTTCCTGCTGATCGCCACGCTTCCCGGCGTGGTTGGCATCGCGCTGCCCCAACCGCTCATCGACTGGTGCAACAAGCTGTACAACTTCACCATGGGCGTCATGGGCATCATGGTCGCCGGCACCACTGCCAAGAACTTTACGGCTTCTATGAACCGTCGCATGCCCGCCGGCAAAGTGCTCAACGACGGTTCCACCATGGTGGCCGCCCAGTGCAGCATGCTGTTGCTCGCAGTCACGCAGTTCACCACCAAGCTCAACGGCTCCGAGCTTTCGGTCTTCGATTGCACCAGCATGGGTACACGTGGTCTGTTCTCGGCCTATATCGCCGCGTTCATTACCGTGTGGGTCTATAAATTCTGCGTCTCGCGCGATCTGACCATTAAGCTGCCCAAGGAGGTCCCGGGCGCCATCGCTCAGAACTTCCGCGACATCATCCCCTTTGGCGGCGCCGTCATCATCTGGGGCATCATCGATGTCATCGTGCGCAACCTCATGGGCGTTCCGTTCTCCGAGCTGCTTATCAAACTGCTCTCCCCGCTCTTTACCGCTGCAGAAACCTATCCTGGCCTCATCCTTATCCAGGCAGCCACCGCGTTCTTCTGGTTCATCGGCGTCCACGGCCCCTCGATCGTCCAGCCGGGCATCGACCCCATCCGTCTTGCCAACCAGGCCGAGAACCTGCAGGTTCTGCTGGCAGGTGGCCACCCCGCTCACTCCCTCACCTTTAACATGTCACTCGTGGGTGAGTTCGGCGGCACCGGCGCCACGTTCATCGTGCCACTTCTGCTGATTCTCTTTATGAAGTCCAAGCAGCTCAAAGCCGTCGGTAAGGCCTCGATTGTTCCTGTTGCCTTTGCTGTCAACGAGCCGCTGCTCTTTGGCGCGCCGATGATCCTTAACCCCTACATGCTCGTCCCCTTTGTTGCCGCCGGTTGCGTCAACGTGAGTGTTGCCAAGTTCTTTATCGATAATGTGGGCATGAACGGCTTCTCCTTCGTGGTGCCTTGGGCTACCCCTGCCCCCATCGGCATCTTCATCACCACGAACTTCCAGCTTATCGCCCTGGTATTTGTCGCGATTATCATCTTGCTGGACGCCATCATCTACCTGCCGTTCTTGAAGGCATACGATCAGCTGCTCTGCGACCAGGAGGCCGAGCGCGCCGCCGAGCTGGGTCTCGAGTCCGATGGTGCCGCTGCCATCGCCGCCAACGCCCCTGCGCCCGCTGTCGAGCAGGCTACCGCTTCCGTCGAGACGACTGTTGCCGCCGCCGACAGCAAGCCTGTCGCCGATCAGCCCGAGCCCGCTGCCGATGCATCCGCCAAGAAGGATGTCGATGGCCTGAAGGTCCTCGTCCTGTGCGCCGGCGCCGGCACCTCTGCCATGCTTGCCAACGCCATCAAGGAAGGTGCCGCACAGACCGGAGAGAACATCGCTTCCTCCGCAGGCGCCTATGGCCAGCACACTGCCATCATGGATCAGTACGACGTCATCGTGCTCGCCCCGCAGGTTCGTAGCTACTACAACGACATGAAGGCTGACACCGATCGTCTGGGCATTAAGCTGCTCGCTCCCCGCGGTAAGGAATATATCGACCTTACTCGCGACCCCGCTGGCGCCATCAAGTGGCTCCGCGAGAACCTCGACTAGTTCCTCCCTCTGTTGGTGCCCGGATCCCCAGTTCGGGCACCTCTCCCTATTCGTATCCCACAGAAAGGATGTCTCATGACCAACCCTATGCAGTTCCCCGACGGCTTTGTGTTTGGCGGCGCCACCGCCGCTTACCAGGTTGAGGGCGAGACCCGCACGCACGGCAAGGGCAAAGTGCCCTGGGACGATTTCCTGGCTGCTCAGGGTCGCTTCTCCCCCGATCCTGCAAGCGATTTCTACAACAAGTATCCGGTCGATATCGACCTGTGCCAGCGCTTCGGCATCAACGGTATTCGCGTCTCTATCGCTTGGAGCCGTATCTTCCCCAGCGGCACCGGCGAGATTAACCCCGAGGGCGTCGCTTTCTATCACGAGCTTTTCGCCACCTGCAACAAAGCTGGCGTTATCCCCTATGTCACGCTAGATCACTTCGATACGCCCGAAGCCTTTTATCAGAACGGCGGCGAGGGATTCCTGACGCGCACGACAATCGACGCCTTCGTCGAGTACGCAAAGTTCTGCTTTGCCGAGTTCACCGAGGTCAAGCACTGGTTTACCTTTAACGAGATTCCCGCAACTGCCGAGGGCAGCTTTATCGTCGGCAACTGGCCGCACGGCGAGAAGTACCGCCTGGACAAGGCCTTCCAGCTCATGCACAACATGATGGTGGCCCACGCCAAGGCTGTCGTCGCCTTCCATGAGGGCGGCTTTGAGGGCGAGATCGGCATTGTCCAGAACCTGGAGCCCAAGTATCCCCTCGACCCCAACAACGCCGCCGACTGCGAGGCAGCTCGCATGGCCGACGTCATCAACAACCGCTGGGTACTCGACGCCACCTTCCGCGGCCACTATGCAGCCGACACCATGGAAGCTGCGACCAAGCTGGCCCATATCGCCGGCGGCGAGCTTGACGTCCGCGACGAGGACATCGCCGCGCTGACCGCCGCGCTCCCCTACAACGATTGCCTGGGCGTCAACACCTACAAGTGCCAGTTCCTGCGTGCCGCCGAGGGCGAAAACGACATCAACCACAATGGCACCGGCGACAAGGGCTCCTCGCGCTGGTTCCTCAAGGGCGTGGGCGAGTCATGCGTGCGCGAAGGCGTACCCACCACCGATTGGGACTGGATTATCTATCCCGAGGGCCTCTACGACCTGCTGCTTCGTATTAAGAACGATTACCCCAACTACAAGAAGATCTACATCACCGAGAACGGCATGGGCTATAAGGACGACTTTGAGGACGGCTTTATCGACGACGCCCCTCGTATCGATTACATGCGCCAGCATCTCGCGTGGATCCTCAAGGCAATCGACGGCGGCGTGAACGTCGACGGCTACTTTGTGTGGTCGCTGCAGGACCAGTTCTCCTGGACCAACGGTTATAACAAACGTTACGGCCTGTTCTACATCGACTTTGAGACCCAGAAGCGCTATCCCAAGGCGAGCGCGTACTGGTACAAGAACGTCGCGGAGACCGGCCTGCTCATGGCCTAACTTTTGCCGCATACCCCCTGTCGGCCGCATGCGAATCCCTCCACGGGTTCGCATGCGGCCTTTTTTGTTTTGAATCAGGCCTAGCGTGCCGCTCATCTCAATCTGTAACATTTGGCCGAGTTTTTTCACCCCCAACCGTTACTGATTGAGACAATTAGATAGTCAAATCCGCGCTTTCCGAGCAGCTGTCATGCGCACCTCTTACCTTGTTTTCAGTATCACGAACATACTTTCGGTATCATTTCATGTTATTATGATACCGAAAGTATGTTCGTGATACTGAAAGGAGCCACATGCGCCAGTTTGATTACGCCACAGTCCCAGCGGAACTCGAAGCAACCCCAATCACCAATCTCCTTCTCTCGATACGCGAGCATAAAGGCCGACAACTTGTTCTGAGCCAAGTCAAACCCGAGCTTCTATCGTCCCTTATGGAGGAAGCTAAGATCCAAAGCACCCAATCCTCCAACGGACTTGAAGGAATTGTTACCACCCAAAAAAGGCTCAAAGCAATCATGGCGTATTCCACCAAGCCAAGCTCCCGTGCAGAAGAAGAAATCGCTGGGTACCGAGACGCGCTGTCGCTTATTCACGAGCAGCACGATTTCATTCCCGTAACACCATCGGTCATTTTGCAGCTGCATCGTGACCTCATGGCACACACAGCAATCTCGTATGGGGGCCATTGGAAAGACAGCGATAACGAAATCGTCTCCATCGACGATCAAGGTAATCGACTTGTGCGCTTTAGACCTCCTTCGGCTCTAGCAACCCCGGGACTTATCGAAGAAGCCTGTCGGTCCCTCAACGATGCCCTATCTCGCCAAGCTTGCGATCCCCTCCTTATATCACTCCGCTTTATCTTCGATTTTGTCAGCATTCATCCCTTCAACGATGGCAATGGCAGGATGAGCCGACTCCTTACAACGCTACTGCTCGAAAAGACTGGATACGACGTTGCGCGCTACGTCAGCATCGAACGACTTATTGAAGACAACAAGGCGCTCTACTACAGTGCCCTCGCTGCAAGTTCCACTGGATGGAATGAAAACGAAAACAGCGAGGTTCCCTTTATCCGGTTCATGCTCGGAACCATACTGGCGGCTTACCGACAGCTCGAACAGCACACCCTGATTGAATTCAACACTCGCCCCATGTCGAAGCAAGCGCGCATAGCTGCTCTATTTCAGGAGAAACCCGGCGTCATTAAGAAATCCGACATCCAGTCCAACTGCCCCGATATCAGCGAGGTAACCGTTAAACGAACCCTCAGCCAGCTTGTTAGTTGCAGTGCAATCGAAAAAACAGGAGCGGGTCGTTCGACGGGCTACATACTTAAAGACGTCCATGCTCTGGAATTATTCTTGCAATCTGTAATACCCAATAGCGAGCCAGCAATAAAACAAGGGCCCCCAAAGGATAAACTCCTTGAACGCATGAACCGCGCCGAAGATGAAAGCAGAGACGGACTCTACGAAGACTACGATTCATTCTCAAGGGATATCAAAGCGAGATACGGAGTCTAGCCATATCTCAGAATGGCCTCACCCTTGTTGCCTAAAACTATTTGCACGTCATTTCACGTCACTTTGACGCGTAAAATAACGCGCAAATTTTTACGCGCCATCAAATTTGACGCACAAATGGTGTTTTTACTTATTACGTGTCATTCTGCACGTCATATTGAAGTGATAATCCCCGCGCCGGCAGAGGGCAGCAGTGTCTCCCGTAGCGCTAGTTAGCAAATGACCTGTGTATGTTCCTCGATGGCGGCACGATTCTCGGCGGTAATACCCGGCTCGCACACTACGGCGTCCAGGCTGTCCAGGCGGCAGAAGGTGTAGAAGTCGCGTTTGCCGATCTTGCTGGAGTCGGCGATCAGATAGCGCGAGTCGGCCTTGCTAAAGGCGAGCTGCTGGATACGACCCTCATCCATATTGGACGTAGACACGTCGCCATCCAGAATGCCGTTGGCGCCGATAAACGCCGCATCGATGCCCAGGGCGCGCAGGGTATCCTCGGCCGTTGGTCCCACAAACGCGGCGGTGCGGCGACGGTACATACCGCCCACGAGGCACAAGTCGCAGTCCTCGCGCGCCTCGAGCAGGTTAAACACCGAAAGCGAATTGGTCACAATGCGCAGGCGAAACGTCGGCAGCATCGAGGCCATCTGCTCAACCGTGGTACCCGTGCCCAAAAAGATGGTCGAGCCTTCCTCGATAAGCTCCACAGCACGGCGCGCAATCTGCAGCTTTTCCTCGGCATGCTTCGTGCGCTTTTCGGTGTGCGAATACTCATGGCGCAACATAGCGTGGGGACGACCCTGTGCACTGCGGGCGCCGCCGTGCACGCGCTCGATCTCGCCCAGGCTCGCAAGCTCCTCAAGATCGCGACGAATCGTCATGTCCGAGACGCCCAGCGCATCCGAAATCTCCTTGACCGAGACCGTGCCCTGCTCTTCGAGCAGCTGACGAACCTTATCCTGTCGCTCCGCTTTAATCACGATGAATCCTCGCCGTTCTGTGCGCGCATATCATTCAAACAGTAACGAACAAATTGTATCAGACTCATGCGCGTCAAAAATGAACGCCCGCACAGCTCCAATCATCACTTTTTTGAGAAAAATACTCCCTGCTTTAGTGGGGTGTAGTGATAATCTCACCTGTTCGCGCTACAGTTTGTCCGAAATATCTCGATGTTAGGAACCAAATGATCACTTCCGAGCTTTTCGGCACCGCGCCGTGCGGTACCCCCGTTCATCGTTACACCCTCAACGGGCCCGAGATCTGCGTTCGCATTATGGACTATGGCGCCACCGTGCTGGGTATCGATGTGCCCGACATTCCCGGCAACGTGCGCGATGTGGTGCTGGGCTTCGATAAGCTCGAGGATTACTTTGACAACCCCGCCTGCTTTGGCGCGACCATCGGCCCCGTGGCCAACCGCACCGCGGGCGCCACGATCACCATCGCCGGCACGGACTGGCATATGCCCACCAACGAAGGCATCAACAACCTGCACAGCGATCTTGAGCACGGCCTGCACAAGCGCGTGTGGGACGTTGAACTCGACGAGGTCCACAATGCCGTGCGCATGACCACCTCGCTTGAAGATGGCGAGCTGGGCCTGCCCGGCAACCGCACCTTTACGGCCGTGTTCACCGTGACGCGCACCGGCTGCTTCCGTATCGAATACGGCTGCGAGAGCGACCGCGCCACCTACGTGTCCATGACCAACCACACGTACTTTAACCTTGCCGGTCATAACGCCGGCATGGACTGCGAGCACTTCTTCGTTGCCAACGCTGCCCACTACCTGCCCATTAACGATCAGAACATTCCCACCGGCGAGATTGCTCCGGTCGAGGGAACACCGTTTGACTTTCGCGAGCTGCGCCCCGTCGCTCCCGGCATGGAAGCCGACGACCCGCAGATCAAGCAGGCACGTGGCTACGATCACTGCCTGTGTATCGATAACTATCAGTACGGCCGTAATCTGCGCCGCGCCCTGCACGTCGAGGAGATGTGGACCGGTCGTGAGATGGACTACTACACCACTGCCCCGGGCGTGCAGCTCTACACCGGCAACTGGCTGGGCGACGAGCACGCCAAGGACGATGCCAACTATGGCTGGGGCGCCGGCTTTGCCCTCGAGGCCGAGATGTACCCCGACACGCCGCACCAGCCTCTGTTCCCGCAGGGCATTGTGGGCCCGGGTCACCCCTACAGTAATGTGATCGAATACCACTTTATGAGGCACTAAGCCCATAACGCAACATATCGCACAGCAGCGCCCGCCGGCACACCGCCGACGGGCGTTTTTCTACCTAGTCATTGGGGACGTTCTTGGATGACTAGTTGAATGGGGTCGGGGTCGGAGCTGGGGAGGTAACGGATTTCTAGCTCTATGCCGAGCTCTTGCAACTCTTTGAAGGCGGCGACATCTGCGTCGCCTATGGCGACTGCGGGTGTTGCGGGACGCTTGCCCTCCCCTGCCTGCATATGACCAATGCTGATCTTGCTGATCGGCACACCGCCCTTAACCAGCGCAAGTGCATCAGCGGGCGACGCCACCATGATGAGAATCCATTGGCGCGGCGTTGCGGTATGAATGATGTCGATGGTCCTTTGCACCGAGAAAAACCGCGTCCAAACGCCTTCTGGCGCCGCCACCCTCATCGGTGCCCACTTGCGCGAATCCGCCGCGATCTCATCATTGATGATTAGGACAAGGTTGGAACCCACGGCTTCGTTCCACAGCTCAACGTCTTGCCCGTACATGAAACGGTCGTCGATGCGTGTGAGAAGAATCTTGGGTTGTGCCATCGCTGCCCCATTCTTTTTGAGACCCGTAAGAGCAAGACATCGCGTCTCCAATATTAGTGCATTTAAAGTGAGAAAAGCCGTCAGAACCCTTGCGCGGATGTGCGATGTCCCGTATCATAGACAGCCGTTGACGCCTCAGTTGCGTCACCACATGGTCGCCAGCGTAGCTCAGTTGGTAGAGCACCGCTCTCGTAAAGCGGGGGTCACCGGTTCGAGCCCGGTCGCTGGCTCCATTGCACAAGATAGCCGCCTTCGGGCGGCTTTTTTGTTGCCGATTCGGCCACTCGGTGGACTTCGGATTTAATGCTTAGGGGGCGGGGATTTACCAAAGTGAAATTATAATGAAAAGAAACCCAGCTGCAACAATTGCCATGGTGAGGGCTCGAATTGGCCATATAGATTTAAAATAGCCACGATACCTTCTCTTTTGCTGGAACGATATATCTATACAAGGTTGTGAGCGGAAAACAAAAATACGTCGATTGCTATCCGACAAACGGGTCTGGAATTGCATTCACCGGCATTTCGGGGCAGATTGATACACATGTACGAAAGGGAACCTATGTGGTGCGTTGGGTTGGAGCTGCTGCAGGCCCGATATGGATTGCGGTCTTGCGCCCCGATGTCCAAATAGGTTTCTCTCTCTAGACGGGAAGTTGCTCATGGACGCCATATATGACGGAGATGACTGGGTCGATCACTATACTTGGCGCCTGGTCGGCTCGAACGACAATGGGGATGTGGTGTTTGATGGACTATGTCCAAAGCATCTCCATCCTTTTGTCTCGTCGTTAATTGAGAGTTCCGCTCGTGTTGCCCCCTACAGCTCGGCATCGCTTCATGATACGGACGTTTTGAAGACCATAAGGGAATCAATTGACGAGGGCACGATGAGCGGCCCGCTGTTTTCTCGGCTTGTGGGGCTAGATGAGATTGGCTCGAAACGACTGCTTGCGGGCGAAAAAGTGGAACTCACTTATCGGTCGATGATTTCAATCCTGCGGCTAGCCGATGTTCTTCGCAAATAAATGAGGCTTCCCTATTCAAAAACCGAAAACCCCGCCAAACGTGATTCCCCTAGGGAAAACACGCTTGGCGGGGTCGTGGCGTGATTCCCCTAGGGGAATCACGCCATCAGACGAACAGCTCAGCCGAGCGGCTCGCTACTCCTCCCAGTAAGCATCTGCAAGCAGCTTAAAGCAGATCTTCTTGACCGGCTGTGCGCCATCGCCCGGGAACTCGAGCGTGGGCATGTGAGGCTCGCCGGCAACGAACAGCGCAAACTTGTCGTCGGCAAGATCGCCGGCGATCGAAGCGTCGGAATCGACCAGATCGTAGTCGTCCTTCTCGTCAAACTCCTGAACCAGCGTCAGGCTGCCCGTGGCGACCTTAAAGGCCTCGCGACCCTCAACGTCGATCTGCAGGTCGTGATAGCGCTGATGCGTCTCATAGTGAGCCTCGGCCTCGGGACGCGTCGTGGGAGCCATGACGTTCGCATAGACCTTGTCGCCCAGAATCGGATGGCTGCCGACCTCGAGCTCTGCCGGGTCGTTCTCCTCGAGCCAGTCGATCAGCACGTCGAGGCCCTTGAGCATTCCGCGGTACTCCTCGATATCGCCCAATGCACCGTAAATCATCTAAATCCCCTCTCGGATCGCTTCTTTGGCGGCTACTCGGCAAACGCGTTACCGACGCTGTTGCCACCCACATACGCCTCGACCAGGGTAAGGTCGGGATTGAACACGACAAACTCGGCGTCGCGCCCCAGCATAATGCTACCGCACTTGTCGTCGACATGAGCTAGCAAGCAATGCCGGGGCCGACGCCCAGGCTTTTACAGCTCGGTCACGACAACGCCGTTGTAGACCTCGTCCCAACGGTCCATGACCAGATGGCCGGTCATGGGATCCATGGCATTGAGCTTGCCGCAGGTGTTGGCGGTGCGCAGCACCGTCTCGTCGTCCGCGCCAGCAGCAATGGCATGCGCGAAGCCAGCGATAGTGGAGTCACCAGAGCCCGTGGCGTTAACGGCAGGGATATCGGGCGTCTTTGCGCGGAACGCACGGCCATTGTGGAAGCCAACGGAGCCGGCAGCGCCCATGGACACGACGACCCAGGGGATATCGGAGAAGCGGGCATCAGAGGCGAGCGCGGCGCGGAGCTCGTCCACATCGTCGGTGGTAAAGCTCGTACCCAAAAGGCCGTTGATCTCGGTCAGGTTAGGCTTGACCAGCTCGGGCTTAATTTCGGACTTAAGGGCGGCCTCGAGCGAAGCACCCGAGGTATCGAGCAACACCTTGGCACCGGCGTTCTCGGCAATGCCCGTGATCTTGGCATAGTAGTCTGCCTCGACACCGCGGGGCAGCGAACCCGAGATGGTGACGACGTCGGCCTTGCTCGCAAGCTCGGTAAACTTGGCGGTAAAGGCATCGAGCTCCTCGGGGGCAATTGTCGGACCGCTCTCGAGCAGCTCGGTCTGGTTGCCGGCATGAAGGATATTGAGGCAGATGCGGGTCTCGCCCTTGATGGGCACAAAGTCGTTGTTAATACCGTTGGCGTCCATGAGCTCGGCCATGTAAGCGCCCATGTGGCCGCCGAGCAGACCGGTTGCCACGACGTCGTCGCCCAGCTGACCCAGCACACGGGCCACGTTGAGGCCCTTGCCGCCGGCGGTCTTTTCGGGCGTCACACGGTTGACGTCATCGATAACGAGCTCATCGAGCTGATAGCGCGTATCGACAGACGGGTTCATCGTAACGGTGAGGATCATTTTTAGCTCCTTATCTCGCAGGCTCCTAGTGCCTCGCGATACGAGTCGACAAAACGGAATTACAGAATTTCAATCGTGAACGAGCGAACGACGGTCTCCTTGGGCTTGGCGACAAGGCAGCCGCGCTTATGCTCAAGCACGTCATCCTCATCGGAGCAGGTCGAAAGGCCGCCCCAGGGCTCAACTGCCACAAAATCGCCCTCGGGCTTACTCCACACGATGAGGTACGGAAAGCCCTCGAAGCTCAGGCGAACGCCCTTGTCCTCGCCCTTTTTGGAAATCGTGACCTGACGACTCTCGAGTACGTCAAAGATGGTCTCCGCAAAATCGAAGAGCTCGTGCGACAGGGGCAACGTCTTCCCCACCATGGGGTTCTTGGAGCGGTTTGCCACATCAATCAAGCCAGTCGATGGAACGGCGGTGCAGAGCTCCGCAGCCTCGTCCTTCTCAAAGCGCAGCTCGTAGTCCGTATAGACCTCGCCCTCATCGAGCGGGCACCTAAAGCCGGGATGTCCACCGATAAAGAACGGCATGTCCTCGGTGCCTTCATTGGTCACCTCATAGGAGACACGCACGGCGGCGTCCTCGAGCGTATAGCGGGCGACAAGCTTAAACGGATACGGATAATCGCTCAGCAACGCGGCGTTATCCTCCGAAGCCAGGCACATCGCCAGCTCGTTCTCACTCTGGCTCAGCAGCTTCCACTCCTGTTTGCGCGCAAACCCGTGGCGAGCGAGCTTCACATGATGCCCGGCAAACGTCATGGCATTGTTGTCGCGCAAGCCTCCGCAAATCGGAAAGCAGACCGGCGCCTGACCGGACCACACCGCGGGATCACCCTGCCACAAATACTCACGACCGTCAGCCTCAATCGAGGTAAACGAGCCGCCGGCCGTGGAAACCTTGATAGAAATCGAATCGTTGGAAAGAGCGTATTCCATTATCCATCCTTTCGGACAACTGCTTTTTCATGCAAGCGCCCGCCTCAATCCTAGTCAAAGGACAAACCCGCGCGCTCGTCGATGTGTCCGGTATCCCGACCATACAACGGGGTACCATACAGACATTGATGCAATTACAGCTGAAAGGCCTTCTTATGCGAACCATCATCCTTTATGCCTCACGCCACCACGGCAATACGAAAAAGCTCGTGGACGCCATCGTCGAGGCGCACCCCGAAATCGATACCCTCGACGTGAAGTCACTCGGTAAAAACGAGTACCCCGACCTGCACGAATACCATCTGATCGGTGTCGCCACGGGCATCTATTACTCCGAGATCGACAAGGACATGGCACGTGTGCTCACGAACGTGCTGCAGCCGCAGGATAAGGTATTTGGCCTTATGACCTATGGTGGCAAAAACAAGTGGTACGGCAAGGATATCGATGGCATCTGCCGCATGAGGCAGGCCATCTTTATGGGTGTCTACGGCTGCCCCGGCTTTGATACGTGGGGGCCGTTCAAGCTCGCCGGCGGCGTCCAGAAGGGACACCCAACTGCCGAAGAGATTAAGGGAGCCGTCGATTTCTTCGACAAAATCGAAGATGAGTACGGCGATATCATCGTCGAAGAGTACGCCAAGCGCGAGAAGCGTCTAGCATACGAAAAGGAGCATCCTGCAGGAGGCCTGGTGGCCGGCGTTAAGCGTACGGCAAAGAAAATCGCTAACAAGCTGTAACTGTGAAGGTGCTTTTGAGCGTTTAACCCATACGGCGGGTCCGAGCAGATTCGGGCCCGCCGTCTTTTTCTATCGTTACTCGGTAAAGGCGTTGCCGACGCTCTGGCCGCCAACATACGTCTCGACGAGGGTGAGCTCGTGGTCGAACACGACAAAGTCGGCGTCGCGACCCGGCATGATGCTGCCGCACTTATCCTCGATGTGCGCAGAGCGAGCCGGCACCTCGGTTGCCATGCGAATGGCGATATCGGCGCTGGCGATGCCCCAGTCGACGATGTTCTTGACACCCTGGGCAAGCGTGAGCACCGAGCCGGCAATGCTCTTGCCGTCGGCGAGCCAGCACAGGTTGTCCTTCATGATGACGTCCATGCCGCCACTGGTGTAGCTGCCCTCGGGCATGCCGCCGCAGCCCAGGCAGTCGGTGATGAGTACCGTGTGCTGCCAGCCCTTTGCCTGCAGCAGCGCCTTGATGGCGGCAGGGTTTACGTGCTTGCCGTCACAGATGATCTCAGCGTAGGTCTCGGGCGTGGACATGGCAGCACCCACGACACCGGGCTCACGGTGATGCAGCCCGCGCTGGCCGTTATAGGTATGCGTAAAGCAGCTGGCACCGGCGTTGATGGCGGCGATGCACTCATCGTAGGTGGCGTCGGAGTGACCGATGCTGGTCACGACGCCCTTCGCGTTGAGGGCGGCAGCATAGGTGGCAGCGCCATCGCGCTCAGCGGCCATAGCGCTCTTGACGATACGTCCGCCAGCAGCCTCCTGCCACTGGTCGAAGACCTCCTCGGAGGGATCGATCAGGTAAGCGGGGTTCTGCGCGCCCACGTGCTTCATGGTAAAGAAGGGGCCCTCCAGGTAGATGCCCTGAATGCGAGCACCGCAGAAGTCGGGGCCGCGGCCCTCGTCCGCCTGGGCAATGGCGGCGCAGGCGTCCTTGATCTGCTCGACGCCATCGGTGAACGTCGTGGGCAGCCAGCTGGTGGTACCGCGACGGGCGAGCTCGGTCGAGCTGATATCGATGCCCTCGGGATCGTTATCGGTAGTTGAGTGGTTGTAGAAGCCATGGATGTGAGTATCGACCATACCCGGTGCGATCCACGATCCCGTGTAGTCCTTAATCTCGCAAGAGGGCTCGTCGGCCTGCCAGGCGCCAAAGACGCCGTCCTCGACCATAAGATAGCCGCCCAGTTGCGGGCCTGCCGGCAAGAAGAACTTGTCAGCCTTAATTGCGTACGTGCTCATATGCACTCCTTGCTTCTAAAGCAGTTGACTGTGGTGATGCTTATACCCAGCTCACGTAAAACAAAAAGCGCCCGCCCGCCGTTATGAGCGGACGGGCGCCCTTACAGGGGGACGCGATTAAGCGGTGAAGGGGTGAATCGTCACGCCCTTAACCACGCGGTTGACCGTACCGGTGGGGCTCGGCGTATCGGGCGTGTTGCCCACGCGCACGGAGTTGAGCAGGCTGATAGCCTGAGCAAACATCACGAACGGCAGAGCAAGGTAGCCCTCGGGAAGTGCCTCGTAGCCCTTAAAGGTGAAGGACTCACCCTCATAGACGGTGGCACCTTCCTGCTGAACGGCAACGGTGTGCTGAGCGATCTCGTCGCCACCGATCTCGTTGAGGATGTCGATGTCGTACTGACGGGTGTAGGCGTCGTTGTTGACGAACACGAAGACGAGCGTCTTATCGTCGACGAAGGACTTAGGTCCGTGACGATAGCCCATGGAGGTGTCGTAGGAAGTAGCGACCAGACCGTGAGCGAGCTCGAGGATCTTGAGCTGGCTCTCCTGGGCAAGGCCACCGAAGGAGCCAGAACCCAAGTAGGTCACGCGGTTGAAGTCGCCAGCCAGGTAATCGGCGATCTCGGGCTCACGGGAGATGACCTCCTCGCCCATCTTGGCGATGGTCTCAACCCACTCGGCCTTCTGCTCGTCAGAGGCAGTGTCGAAAATAAGGGTGGAGAGCAGGGTCATGCAGGAATAAGAACCGGTCATGGCGAAGCCCTTGTCGTTGGCGCGCGGAATGAGCAGCGTCAGCGCGTTGGGATCATCGGCAGACTCGACGGCGAGCTTGCCCTCGGGAGCGCAGGTGATGTTGAGGAACTTGACGTTGTGGACGAGCTCCTTGGCAACGGCAACGGCAGCAAGGCTCTCGGGGCTGTTGCCAGAGCGGGCAAAGGAAACCACGAGCGTGGGATCCTCGGCGCGCAGGAAGTCGCGCGGAGCGCTCACGATGTCGGTCGTGGCGATGGGCTTAAAGTCGTAGAGATCAGTGTTGCCAGCGTGACGCAGGTACGGGGCGCAGGTATCGCCAACGTAGTCGGACGTACCGGCACCGGTGAAGACAACGGACAGACGGCCCTCGCCCATAGCGCGAGCCTCGGCCAGGAAGGCCTCGATGGCCTCCTTGTTCTCGCGATAGATGTTGAGCGTATCACGCCAAAGCTCGGGCTGCTGAGCAATCTCGGCCGTGGTGATCTGGGCGCCGAGCTCGGTGAGCTCCTCGACACTCTTCTCGAACATTTCTAATACCTCTCTCTAGAAGTAATCCTCTGACGTGCAATTATACACTTCAGTTGGTTATCTGGTAGTAACCAGTTAAATGCAAAGAATCACCATATGGAAACGATGCGGACACTAGTTGCTACGCTGGTGGTAAACCTTGTATTTAAACTGATCGGCACGAGCAACCGAGAGTGTATACTCCACAACCTCGTTTGACTCGTTATACGTAGTCCTGACCAAATCGAGCACAGGCGAGCCCTCGACAATTCCCAAAAGGTGGGCGTCGGTGGGACGGGCTATGCTCGCATAGAACTCCTCTTCGGCCACGCGTATCTTTTGCTGAAAGTCTTGCTCAATCACATCGTAAAGCGGCTTGCGCTCCAGCAGCGGTCGCTTTAGGGACAGAAATTGACGAACCGGTAGATAGCTGCGTTCGACCATCATGGGCATGTTGTCGGCAGAACGAAGGCGCTTGAGCTTAAAAATGCGATCACCGATACGTAATCCCATATGCTCGGCCAGATTCTTATCGGCCTCCATCTCGCAAAAATCGAGAATCGTGGTCTCGGGGTCGCGACCCATCGCGCGCATCTGCTCGGTAAAGCTGTAGGACTGCATAAGATTGGTTGCCTTTGCCGAACGGTCGGTCACAAAGGTACCGCGACCGTGCTGCCGAACCACCAGTCCTAAACGCTCCAGTTCCTGCAGAGCCAGGCGTACCGTAGTGCGCGAGAGACCATAGCGCTCCGAAAGTTCGCGCTCGGAAGGAATCATGTCACCGGCGCGATATTCATGGTCAATCTTTTCGGTCAGAATATCGACCAGCTGATCGTACAGCGGTTGCTTACGCGCTCCGATCGCCATCCTATCCTCCCTTTTGCTCGAATTCGGCTAACTACCTAGGGTGTTAAGCATTATCAGTCCGCAACACCCGAATCATCAAGAAAACAAAAGCCGCGCGCTCTTTCGAGCACGCGGCTTTTAACATACACATGGCTTAAGGGGTCGGGGTGTGAGCCGCGTAGGGACACACCCCTCAAGCTAGAGCCTTACCAGATGCTCGGCCAGAGACCAAGCGGGCCAGCGCCCAGGATGCCCAGGACGAAGAGCAGCAGAATGCCCTTGGTCGGGGTCCAGCTGTGCTTAGCGAACATGTAGTAAAGCAGCAGCGTAAGCATAAGCGGGACGAGCTTCGGGACGATGGTGTTGAGGGTGTCGGCAACGGAGAAGTTGACCGGATCCTCGGTGACGGTGCCGTAGGTAACGGACTCCATGCCGTTGCCCAGATCGGTGACGCCGCACTCGACAGCGTTGCCGTCGGCATCGGAAGCGGTGAGGGCGTTGCCGTCCTCATCGGTCATGGCGATGGTACCGGCCTCAGCGGTCTCGGTATCGATGCCCTCCATACCGGTGAAGTTCTCGGCCTCCTTCTCGGAGACGATCACGGTAGTAGCGGAGAGGCCACGGGTGGTGCCGTTGGGGATCTGGAGGTTGATCTGGGTGCCACCCATGGTGACGACCAGGCAACCGACGACGAAGACGCCCATGATGGAAGCGGCACGCGTGAAGGCCTGCATGTTGGCAGTCAGAGCGTCAATAGCGCTGGTGCCAAGCTTGTAGGACCAGTTCATGAGCCAGAAGCGCAGAGCGAACTGGACGACGTTGAAGATCACCAGGAAGATGATCGGCGCAGCGGCGTTGCCGTTGATGGCCATGTTGGAGGTGATGCCGGCCGTGATAGGCACGAGCGTCAGCCAGAACAGGGCGTCACCGATACCACCGAGCGGGCCCATTGCGGCGACGCGGACGGCGCGGATCGTGGGGATGTCAACCTTGTTCTGCTCGAGCGAAAGCACGATACCCATAACAAAGGTGACGAGGAACGGGTGGGTGTTGAAGAACTCCAGGTTGTGGCTCATGGAAGCCGCGAGGTCGTTCTTGTTGGTGTGGATCTTCTCCAGACCGGGGATGATGGAGTAGAGCCAGCCAGCGGCCTGCATACG
This sequence comes from uncultured Collinsella sp., assembly GCA_902469555.1. Lineage (GTDB taxonomy): Bacteria > Actinomycetota > Coriobacteriia > Coriobacteriales > Coriobacteriaceae > Collinsella. The sequence goes on from CABRDB010000066.1 coordinate 31,134, forward strand.
CTCGTAGTTGAACGAGGCCTGCAGGAAGCAGGAGCGCCAAGCCATCTTGTTGAGGGTCTTCTGGTCGAGCTGCGGAGCAGGAGTGAGATCCTCGTAGTGCTCCGGGATCACATACTCATTAGATGCCATCTTCGAAGTCACCTCCGTCAGAAACAGCTGCACCCTTCAGCTCGGTCTGCTGCTGGAAGTCCCAGAAAGCGATGCCGAAGCCGATGAGAGCGAGGATGAGCAGGGCAGGGGTTGCCAGAGAATCGTTGGCAACGGTGATGAGCGCGAGGCCAAAGCCCATGAGGAAGAAGCCCCACATATCGCGGTTCATCATAACCTTGAGCAGGACGGCGAAGCCGACGAAGCGCATCATGCCGCCTGCAGCGGACAGACCGGTCTGCAGCCAAGTCGGGATGGCGGAAGCGATGGTCTGACCGATGGTAGCGCCAGCGATGAAGAACAGGGTGACGACGACAGCGAAGATCAGGCCGAGCAGAGCCATGGCGAAGTAGTTCAGACGCTCGATACCCTTGGTGTCAGCGTTGTGAGCCATGTTGTCCGCGGAGGACATGAGCGGCGACATAAGCGTGAAGACCAGGGTAACGCCGAGCTGACCAAGCAGAGCGAACGGAATGGCGAGGCCGACTGCCGCGTTGGGCTCAAGGCCCGTAGCGATAGCGAGAATGGCTGCCATGATGCCGCCGATAACAGCGTTAGGCGGCTGAGCACCTCCGATCGGCATGTTGCCGATCGTCATGAGCTGATAAGTACCACCCACGAGAAGACCGGTGTTGAGGTCGCCAAGGATAAGACCGATGACGGCGCCGGTGACGATGGGCTGATAGAGAGACTCGAGGAAGTTAAACTGGTCGATTGCCGCGACGAACGTGACGATGAAGACCAGAGCGACCTGGAAGATCGTGTATTCCATCTTGCTCCTCCTTTCAAAATGTATGTACGCACTTTGGATTTCACGTACAGAATGTCAGGGTTTCACTCCTGACAACGTGGATCACGAGGATTACGAGAAGAGCTTGCTCGTGTCCTCAACAGGCGTGCTCGGAACGCGCCTGATCTCCAACTCCACCCCCAATTCCTGCAGCTCTTTAAACGCAGCGACATCCTCGTCGTTAACTGCGACGGAGGTGGCGACTTGGCGCTTTCCTTCCGACATGTGCATGTTGCCGATGTTTACCTTCTTTATAGGCACACCGCCCTTGACGAGCGTAAGCACGTCTTCCGGTGTTTCGGCCACGATGAAGATCTTCTGGCGCGGGCTCGCCTTGCCGATGACGTCGATGGTCTTCTGCAGGGAGAAGAAACGCGTAGCGACGCCGGTGGGAGCGGCCATCTTCATGAGGTTCTGACGCATGGTGTTGGTCGACACGTCGTCGTTGGCGACGAGGATGAGGTTGGAGCCCAGGGTGGAGTTCCACTGGGTAGCGACCTGACCATGGACCAGTCGGTTATCGATGCGGGTAAGAAGAATGTTGGGTTCTGCCATGTTGATCAGCTTCCTTTCGTTATTTGCTGACGACAGTTACTTGATCTCCTGAATCGCGTAACGCGAAACATCTACGACGGCACCGGATCGGACTTTGATCTGGACCTTTTCGCCTTCGATGCCCTTGACGGTTCCGTAGATACCGCCGGCGAAAAGAACCTCCTGACCCGGCTTGAGCTCGGTGTGCAGCTCCTTGAAGTACTTCTGCTTCTTCTTCATGTTGATTTGCGACCAGATGGTGTAAATCAAGCCCATGACGACAAGCAGGCCTAAAAGGGCAACCGAGGAGCTCAGGACGTTGGCTCCGAAATCGGCCATTAGATGCCGTCCTCGTCGCCGAAGATATCCTCTTCCTCGGAGCCGGCAACGGATGCGACCGTCTGGGCGGTGATGCCCGTCTGGCCAACGGTCACGGCCTGCTCGCCAAGCTCGGCGAGCGTGGCGTTACCGCGGAGGAACAGAAGCTCAATAACCATGGGAAGGTTGGTGCCAGTCAGAACCTCGACATTGTCGACATCCTGGGCAATCATCATCGACTGGTTAAACGGGGTACCACCGAGCAGGTCGGTAAAGACGAGCACACCATCGCACTCCTCGCGCATGGCGGTGATAGCGGCGCGGAGATCCTCACCGTAGGAAGCAGCCTGGTCGCCCTCAAAAGGAACGACGGTAAAAGCGGGCTGGTCGCCGGCGACCATAGCGATAGCGCTTGCGAGGCCGGGTGCGAACTGTCCATGACCGGTAAGAATAAAGCCAACCATTCAAATTTCCCTTCCGAAGGTATGTGCAATACGAGTCCGATGATTTTCGGAAGCCAGCGGGCGCTCGCCCTTAAAGCTTCTTGGAAAGCGTTCGTTGAAGACCAGTGGTTTCTAAACTGGTAGTAACCACGTGACGTGTTGTTGTCACTATATCACCCCAGAAGAGGACGCTTTCGTTGATTCATACAGTAAAACGTTTTTGCACCGCTCACGGTGATAAATCGACCGTTCACCGCTCGTTAACACTTCTACCTGCAGTTTTGAAACCGTTTCGAAATGCTTTGGCAAAAGATCGGATCTTTTCCTGTGTCCAAACAACGTAGGGCGGCTAAATATAGCGTGTAGAAAAAATGCAGGTCATTGTGAAGATTTGTGAATTGGTCTTTTTGATTTAATACCAGTTAGAACCAGGTTAGAAATTATCGGTGAACGGTAGTTTTCGACCGTTCACCGGTTACTTGCAATCGTTTGCAGTTGTTTTCCCAGATGAATTAGAGGAACCCGATGGAGCGCTTGCGCGATCACGGGAAGTTTTGGCATTTGTCCTCATCCCCCGCGCGCCAAACTCCGGCATCCAAAATGAGCTAATGGCTCACGTTAATCGTTTTCAATCATTACTTACTCAGTATTCGTAAGTATTTATCGTTTATCGTTAATTCTGATATGATACAAGTATCATCCAAAACGCCGATTGGAGGGGTTATGCTCCATCGAAACGCATCTATATCGAATGAAACCATCAGCCGCGAACAGACAATAGCCAAACTGAGGAAGCTCGCTCGCATCTGCAAATGGGCCACAATCTGCATTACCACCGCGCTCGCTCTGGGACTCCTCGCAGTCATTGCGATTGACCTTCTACTCATATTGCCTGGCCTCTCCCAAGGGTCGTGTCTCCAATCCGTAGAACTTCAAGCCGGCGAGGGGCCATGCCTTGCTATCGTCGGTACCGATGCGCAGGCCCCACTTATGCTCGTCGCACACGATGGTCACACTGCCATAGGGAGCCTCTTGATGACATGCCTCGCGCTTACCATCGCGATAAGCGTGCGCAGGCTTTTCTTCAACATTGAAAAGGAAGGCAGGCCCTTTGACCTTGAATGTAACCAGACACTTCGTCGAGTAGGACATTTATTCCTTATCGGCGGCGTTGCCGTGAGGCTTCTTGGTGCCGTAATCACGGGAATGATACTCTCAGGATTTGGCGGCAGCTTTACGGATGCGTTCGTCGGCCAGCTATTCGAGCCCTCCATGCTCTTTGCAGGCCTGATTATTTGCCTGATTGCCAGCATCTTCCGCTACGGGTATATCCTGCAAAAGCAAGATGATGAGTTGCTCTAGGGGGAATCCATGATTATTCTGCGGCTTGACCGCATGCTGGCCGAACGCAAGATCTCATCCAAAGAGCTTGCGGAACGTGTGGGCATCTCCCAGGTCAATATGTCACGCATTAAGACGGGCAAGGTTTCTGCCATACGTTTTTCAACTCTTGACGCGATATGCCGGGCACTCGACTGCCAACCGGGCGATGTACTGGAATATATATCCGACGATGAAGCCGATAGCCTTTTTGGACTTAAAGATGAATAGCCATAATTAAGCCGCCAATCACGCCTTCAACGCAACAAGCCCCCTAGAACGATGTCCGTTCCAGGGGGCTTCATCAGATATTTCGGCTTCGTACTCGAAAGCTCAGGCAATCTTTACGCAAACAGGCCGTAGATGCTGATGTTGGCCTTGGCGTACAGGCCGTTGGCGTACTCGGTCCACTTGGAGCTGGCGCTCGAAGCCTGCGAGGAATACTGCTGATAGGCGGTGTAATAGGCGGTCATGGCCTGCTTATAGGTAGCGCTATCGGCCGTAAAGGCATCGTCGGCAAAGGCCTTAGCGTAGGTGCTATCGGCATCCTTCCAGGTGCCCTTCTCGCTATCCCACTCGTCACCGGCAAGGTTGATGATGTAGTCGGCGTAGTCCTTGCTAGCGGTCTCCTCGTTGCCGTCAGCAGGCTCGGTCGGAGCGGTCGGCATGCTTGCGGAGCTATCGCCCACCTTCTTCTTGTAGAGCTTCTGCAGCGTCGCGGACTGACGGACGATCTGCTTGGCCTGATCCTTGGACACGCCGTACTGCGTGGCCATGGTCTTGTAGTCGGAGGTGCCGATGGAATCCTCGGCGTACTTCTTCATCTCCTTGGAAGAGACGGTGATGCCCTCGTCCTCGGCAGCATCGAGCAGAATCTTGTTGCGCACGTAGGACAGGATGACATCGGCAGAGGGAGCGGTGTAGTTGCCATCGCCATCCTTGACGGTGTCGAGGCTGTACTGGCTCTCGATGGCCTCGCGCGCGGTGATGTCGCTCTTCTTGCCGTTGTAGCTGTAGCTTGCCACGGTCGAATCGAGCTGGTCCTCGGTGAGGGTCGCCGAGCCGACGCCCTTGCCGCCAAAACCACCGTTGCCGATAAAGAAGCCGACCACGGCAGCGATCACGATAGCGACCACAAAGGCAGCAATCATCGTCTTCTTGTGCTTGCAAGCGTGGTCGTCCACGTCGGAGTCGTCGTCCTCGTCCTGTTCCTCGGGCATGAGGTTCTCGTCGGCGGCGTCCGCGGCGATCTTTGCCTCCAGGCGAGCGTCCTCCTCCTCGGCGGTCGTGCCGGCAGCAATGTGCTCGGCAGACGTGCCGGCAACCAGATCGATCTTCTCCTCCTCATCACCGTCGGGGCCTTCGCCGCGCTCGATGATCTGGATGCCGTCGATCTCGTCCTTCTCGTCCTTCTTTTGAATCAGACCCATATCAGTTACTCCTTGTTAGGGAACATAGTCCGCAATAGAATACGCCCGACAGAGCGCCGGGCGTATTGATTCTCAGGTTATACGCAAACACTTAAGTACTATTTAGGCGTTTGCAGTCTGCATGCCTTAGGCCAGGTGCGCGATAACGGCATCGGCAAAGGCCTGCGTGCCCACAGCGCCCTCAACGGAGCCGGTCTGGGCACGGCGTACGTCACCGGTGACCTGCTCGCCCTCGTCGAGCGTGGCAGAGACGGCGGCGCGAATACGATTGGCGGCGTCGTTCTCGCCCAGGTGGTCAAGCATCATCGCAGCAGAGAGAATCTCGGCCGTGGGGTTGGCGATATCCTGGCCAGCGATATCGGGCGCGGAGCCGTGCGTCGCCTCGAAAATGGCGCAGTCGGCACCGATGTTGGAACCCGGAGCCATACCCAGGCCACCCACCAGGCCAGCGCACAGGTCGCTGACGATATCGCCGTACAGGTTGGGCAGCACCAGGACATCGAAGTCGTTGGGGTTCTGGACCAGACCCATGCAGGTGGCGTCGACGATCTTGTCGTTGAACTCGATATCGGGATAGTTGGCGGCCACCTCGCGCGCCACGCGCAGGAACAGGCCGTCGGTCGCCTTCATGATGTTGGCCTTGTGCACGGCCGTCACCTTTTTGCGGCCGCAGCGGCGGGCATACTCAAAGGCATACTCCACAATGCGGCGGCTCTTGGCGATAGAGATCGGCTTGATCGAGATCGCGGAATCGGCGGCAAAGGTCTTTTGGCCCGAACGCTCGACGAGCTGCGAGAGCTCCTCGACCTCGGCAGCGCCCTCATCGAACTCGATGCCGGCGTAGAGGTCCTCGGTGTTCTCGCGCACGATAACCAGGTCGACGTCGCGGAAACGAGAGCCGTCGCCCGGCTGCGACAGGCAGGGGCGCACGCAGGCGTACAGGTCGAAATGCTTGCGCAGGGCCACGTTGACGCTGCGGAAGCCCGTGCCGACCGGTGTGGTGATGGGGCCCTTGATGGCAACCTTGGTCTCGGCGACCGCATCGAGCACATGTTGGGGCAGCGGCGTGCCAAACTCGTCCATGACGCCGGTGCCGGCCTCCTGGACGTTCCAGTTGATCTGGACACCGGTGGCCTCGACCACGCGGCGCATGGCCTGCGTAATCTCGGGACCGATACCGTCACCGGGAATCAGGACTACATCGTGCGCCATAATCTGTTACTCCTCGTCTTCGGCGGCCTCAGATTTTTTAACGCTAGCACGCTTCTTCTTTTTGGAGAGATCCAGGCCAAAACGTTTAACAAGCATTTCGCAAATCTCGCTCGAACGGGCCTTGAGATAGCTGCCCTTGCCGTTCTCGGCGTCGAACTTAAGGCGCAGCGCGAGCTTCTCGGCGACCTCGGCGTCGATCTCGCCCTGGCCAAACTCGTACAGGCAACCGAGCATATCGCGATACTCAAGGTCGCCGTGGTAGCACTGGATGGCCTCGTCCAGGATGGGCCAAGCCTCGCGCGAACGCTCGACGCTCGTGGCGCCCCACACGCACAGCAGGCGGAAGGCGGCATAGCGCAGCGTGGAGGAAATCTCATCGAACAGCGCGGTCTCGGCGCCCTCAAAGGCATCGCCCAGCTGCTCGGGGCAGGTGGTGGCGAGCGCCGCCAGGGCATCGAGGGCCTCCCAGCGGGTCTGAGCCTCGGGGCGGTCGAGCGCCTCGATTAGCGCGGGCACGCAGGGCACGACGCGCTGCGGATCGCGCTCGGCAAGCAGGTGCAGCACGCGGGCGGCAAACTGGCGGATGCGGCGCGTGGGGCAGCCGAGCTCCTTGACCAGACGGTCGACGGCGTTCTCGTTCTCCTCTGCCAGCTGAAGCTGTGCCAGCTCCTCGTCGGTGAGCTGTTCGTCTTTGTTTTCTGCCATAGTTACCTCTTCTTACTATTTCTTAGCGTGCTTGCCAGCACCCTTGCTGTCATCGGTGACCGAGATGAGCTGTCGGTCGGCCGCGCCATTGCGACGCGCACGGCGGCGTTCCTCAGCGTCGCCCGCGTCGGCGGCGGCGCGATGAGCCTTGTTGACGTTAAAGACCTCGTCGTGCTTGCGCCACGGACCGACGGACTCGCCAAAGCTCATCTTAAGACCGGCGATAAAGCCGCCGAGCCAGCCGATCGGCGCAAACTGCACCAGCGGGAACAGCGAGAACACCCAGGTCAGTAGGACGACTGCCGCCGCGCCTGCAAAGTTGGCAATCCAGTAGTCGCGCTTGGTGATCACGCGCTTTTCGCACGCCCACTGGCCGCACAAAAAGCCAATGTAGATCGCAAAGAGAAAGAGCACCAGCGCAAGCACTACGAACGTCCAGCTCATGGGCGCTACTCCCCGTGATGGTGGCCGCAGCAGCACTCGTGGCCGTCGTCATGGCCGTGGCCGCCGCAGCACTCGTGGTCCTCGCCGTGATGGTGACCGCAACCGCACTCATGGTCGTCGCCGTGCTCGCCGCAACCGCAGCCGTCCTCGTGAGCGCCATGCTCCTCAGGACGATACTGCGACCAGTCCAGACCGGCGGCGATGGCGTCGGCCTCCTCCTTATAGAGGACCGTGACGGCCTGGGTACCCAGCTTGGCGCCACCGATGGCGTCGAGCATGTCGTAGAGCGTAAAGGCCACGTCGGCGCCGGGCAGCGCAAGCTCGCGGTCGTCGGCATAGGCGAGCGCCAAGCGCAGGTCCTTGATGAAGTGCTCGACCATAAAGCCGGGCTTGTAATCGCCGTCGAGCGCCTTGGGCGCCAGGCTCTCCATAGCGCCGGACTTGCCGGTGCCGCCCAGGATCATCTGGCGGGTCTTCTCCAGATCAAGGCCGCTCAGCTCGGCAAATGCCAACGCATCGGCCATGCCGACCATGCAGGCGCCCAGCGACACCTGGTTCGCGAGCTTGGCAGCCTGACCCTTGCCGGCGCCGTCGAAGCAGCAGATGGTTGCCGCAAAGGTGGAAAGGATATCGCGGACCGGAGCAATGTCGTTCTCGGTGGCGCCCACGATAGCCGTGAGCGTGCCGGCGATAGCTCCCGACTCGCCGCCGGTGACGGGGCAGTCAAACGCCATGCGGCCGGAAACCTGGGCGGCCTCGGCAATGTCGCGCGCCAGCTCGGGCGAGCTCGTGGTGAGGTCGATCAGGACCGCGCCGGGCTTAGTGCACGCGAGCAGACCGTCGCCCGCCAGGTAGAGCTCCTCGACCTCGGAGGGATAACCCACCATGGTAAAGACGACGTCGGCGTTCGCCGCGGCATCTGCCGGCGTATCGGCCCAGACGGCACCGCGCTCAACGAGCGCTGCAGCCTTGGACTTGGTGCGGTTGTTGACCGTGACGGGATATCCGGCGTCCAGAATGTGGCCGGCGATGGGGGCACCCATGATTCCGGTGCCGATGAATGCGACGGAGAGCTTGTTTGCCATGAAACCTTTCCTTTTGGGTTGGGTGTTGTTACCAGGTTAAATACTCGGTGCCAGCGTTTGGGCTGTGAGTTGGGATCGATTACGGCCGCGTTACTTGCCTACTGGCCGCGCACGCGGCGGGCAATGCGGTCGGAAAGCGACGCCTTGTCGGCGCGGTTCTTACCCCAAAACGCGCAGGCCACCATGCCGGGGCCCACGTGCGAGCCAATGGTGGGGCCCACGGAGCTGCGAATGATTGTGACGTCGGCGCAGCCCTCCTCCTTGCGGATGGCGGCTTCGAGCCAGTCGCCGTCCTTCTCGGCATCGGCCGTCATGATGGCGATGGGCATGGTGCGATCGGGCACGTAGTTCTCGCGGAACGACTTGAGGATGGACTTGAGCGCCTTCTTGCGGCCGCGGTTGACGCCGATCAGCGACAGCGAGCCGGCAAGGTCGTAGGACAGCTCGGGCTTGACATCGAGCTTTGCCGTGAGTTGCGCCGCCGCGGGCGGAATGCGGCCGCCGGCAGCCAGTGCGTCGAAGCTCTCGAGCGTAAAGTAGCCGTGGACGTAGGTCTTTGCCTCGTTTGCCCAATCGACCAGCTGCTTGGCGGTCAGTCCCGCCGAACGCTGGCGCACGGCCTCGAGCGCCAGGAGCGCGCCGGTCGCGCAGGGCAGAGCGTTGTCGACCACGTACAGCTCAAAATCGGGACGCTCGGCACGCACGGCGTCCGCCGCCTGGCACGCGGAGTTGTAGCTCGACGACAGCGCCGAGGTAAAGCACAGGTAGACCGTGGGCGTGCCCTCTTTGGCGCACTCGGTAAAGAACTCGATATAGCGACCGAGCGACACGGCGGAGGTGGACACGCGAGCGCCGGCGCGCATGCGGTCGTAGAACTCCTTGGGTGTGATGCTCGACCAGATGTCATCCGTGCGCTCCTCGCCATCGATAATGAAGGGGAAACCCAGGATATCGACATCGAGGTTCGCGGCGACCTCGGGGCTAAAGTCGCAGCAGGTATCGACGACGATGCGGCAACGGTCCGAATGACCGGCGGATGCGGCCTTGTCCATCAAAGCGACTCCTTACGTAAAAAGGCGGCCACCCGCATGGGATGGCCGCCAACCGTTAACTCATGCAAGTTAACGTATTTTACTCGTCAAGTGTTTCGATGCGGGGCTTGATGATGCCATATCCACCATTCTTACGGTGATACACCACATTGATAAGGCCGGTCGTCGCGTTCTCGAACACGTAGAAGTCGTGACCCAGCAGATCGGTCTGCACCAGCGCCTGCTCCTCAGTCATCGGGGTGACGTCGATAACCTTCTCGCGGACGAGCAGGTCGTCCTCCTCCTCGGGCAGCAGCAGGTCGGCCAGATCCTCGACGCGCTCAACCGGTGCGACATCCGCGGCGCTGGCACCGCCCTGGCGGTTGTCCACGACCTTGGTCTTGAACTTACGCAGCTGGCGGGTGACCTTATCGGCGGAGAGGTCGATGGCGGCGTACATATCTGCGCCGTGCTCGGCAACGCGAATCACCGAACCGCGGGCACGAACCGTAACCTCGACGATTGCCGGGTTGGGGTTCGAGGGGTTCTTCTCATAGCGAAGTACAACGTCGACCGTCATGGGCTCGATATCGAAAACCTTGAGCGCCTCGCCGATCTTCTCATCCACATGCGCACGCAGAGCATCGGTTACCGTCGTCTTGCGTCCAGAAACCTTGATATCCATACGTGGCTCCAATCTGCCTCGGGGACTTACTGTACTGGCTATGTACCCATTGCCATGCATTTAATCACGCGGATTCTCAAAGACCCGAATAACGATTGCTTGATACCGCATACCGAAGTCTCACACTTTTCCGTGGCAAAGTGCGCTATAGGAGGGAGCCGGCAGCTTTGTATTTGGTCCCGAAAATTGGCTTTGACCTGCTGGTTTTATAGGGATGAAAAAGCCGGGCTCCCCTATTGGGGAAGCCCGGCAGTGCGTGTTGAAACCGTGAAGAGGCGTCCTTTCCAACGTATAGGAGACACCACCCCTAGCAATAACTAGCTATTGAGTTTGTTGATGTCATCGTCGGTGATGGTGCCTTCCTGGCTGGAGGATTTGTCCTCGGAGGATGCGGTCTCATTGTTGGAATCGGAGGACTCGCTGCCGGAGGACGTGGTCTCACTGGACTCAGAGTCGCCCGGCTGCACGTTAGCGCCCGAAACCGTCTTAGTGGTGAGGTCATAGGGCATCCTGCCATACCAGACGCAGTGGACTGCCTCGAGCGTACCGTCGACCGTGATGTCGTCGAGGGCATCGCTCACGGCACGGCACAGTTCGTCATTGGACGAGAGGCCCGCAACACCGAGCGTCGAGGGCGCCTCGAGCGCACCGACATAGGAGACCTCGCTCATCAGGCGTGCAAGATAGCCGCCGGCTGTGGAGTCGCAGATCACATAGTCGACCTCGCCGGACTCGAGCGCCTCAAAGCACTCGTTGATGTTGGAGTAGGTCTTTTGGTTGGCGGTGATGCTCTGCTTAGCAAGCGCCTCCTGCGAGGCCGAGGACATCTGGACACCCAGAGTAGACGCGTTAAGGGTATCGGTGGAAACGCTTAGCGACCCACCATCGCTGGTTCTACCGAACACAGAAGCGGCATCGTACAGGCAGGTGCCGAGCGAGCTAACGTCCCCGTCTGTGGAGTTGATCTCGCCGATAAAGATATCAGCCTTTTTGTCGCCGAGCGCGGAACCTGCCGAGGACGCATCGACAAAGGCGACCTTAAGGCCCATGCGGCTTGCGAGGGCGCGGGCGGCGTCGACCGCATATCCCGTGAGCTCGCCGTCGGCGCCCTGCATGGCCTGCGGCGCATCGGAAGTATCGAGGGCAACCGTCAGGGTTCCGGGAGTAACCAGGGCATCGTCCGACACCGCCGGCGTGACGGTCTCGTACTCGATCTGGTCGATCGTGGGAGTCGTGAACGTAGACAGCGGGTTGAACGCGCATCCGCTCAGGCCCAAAACGGCGATGACCGCTGCGGTCCCAGCACCTAACCGAGCCGCGTGCATCAAGCTGCCCCTCACCATGTCCACTACCCTGCCTTCTGTGTCGTATACGATCCGTGCGTTGCGCGGAATATCGGGTTGTTCCCACCAGCTGACCTGGTATTTGACCCCACACTTGCGCACCGGGGTGTTTGCTCGGGAGGCCGCAGCCACCTTCACGACTGACCCGCTCGCCCGCGAGGCGGTATTGCCCCAAAGAAAGTAGAACGGACGGTGCGGCTTACATCTAGGACGCGCCATGATCGCGCCGCGCGCACGCGGTCGCTTACGTGGATCCCTTTGACCGCGTCTGTCTTGGACTAGGACGGGCATTTCGTCCGTCCGCAACCACAGCCTGGTAGGAACGAAGCGCATTATAGCTAAGTTCAAGCTAAAGTTTAAGGTTAGGGGCGTCATTCGCATCGCGAGTACAGATTTCGCAGGTCGGAGTGGGCTATTCGTGCCCCTATGAAGCCCGGAGCTCCCCTACGGGGAGCTCCGGGGCACCCTTCTTAGGGTGCCGTGGCCAAAAAATGACAAATATGAGTACTGTCACCAATTTAGTAACAGGCAATTTTGGCTTCTCGGACAGATTTTGCGCTCAGTGTCGCCAACCTGATGCTTGGTTATTCTACATTTGTTTATTATCTTCTTACTTTACGCTGCCTCCGAGTCCTAAATTCCTTGATTTTGCTGTTACTGATTTAGTGACAGTACTCATATTTGCCATATTATGGCCAGGGCATATGATTAACCCTCTATTTTCGACGCGAATTAGACCGGCTTAAGCCCAAAACACGCCCGCAGCGTGTTAAGCAACGCCTCTTGCTTCTTTCTGCGGGCATCGACACGATTCCGGTACCGCTTTCGCATACGCTGGTGGATGCGCCATGCGAGCGCCTCCATCGCTTCCATGTCGCAAAGCATTTCGTTGTTGACCGTTGCGACCTCGATTCCCATAGTAATCAAGCCCGTGTTGCGCTTTTCATCATGGATACGTCCCCTCCGGGAGGAATGGCCCAGCTCACCGTTGTATTCCAGGTCAAACCGGGCTGCCTCCTGATATGCATCGCAAACTGCATGGGGCATCCCCGAGATTGCCTGCGCGCGATCATCGAACTCGATTTTGTAGTCGGTCTTAAAGGGACCGCAGGCAAATCCGCCATAGGAAAACGGAAGCGAAAACAGAGCGAGCATGATGCACTCCATGGGCGAGAGCAGGTTCTCTGACAGGTAGGGACACAGGCGCAGCAGCTGCTTGGCCGCGTTTCCCTTGCATACCGCGAGGTAATCTGCCAGGCGATCGGGCGTCAGCACCGGCTCGACTTCAAAGTAGCCCACGTCTGCCGGTTGGTCCTTGTCCTTTGCAAGTTTGTTCGCAACGGGCGAGGTGTAGGGAGGCAGATACTTCCCGCGGTCACTCAGCGAAATCTTAGAGCACAGCTCCTGGGCAAGGGTAAACGCCTGGATACAGCCGACCTCGCGGGCGACGGCAACACAAAGGGCCTCGGGAGATAGACTGTACACCCCCGGTTCCACCTCTAGAATCGAGCCGGCGGGCAACCCAGAACACACGGACCAGCCCACGCCAGGCATGCGGCGGCGCTGCGCCGCAGATCCCACCAGCAAGCACAAATCCTCTTGCACCTCGCCGCTTGCGGCCCCAATCCGCACCAAGTCGGGAAGATAGATGTCCTCAGCCGAAGGCGACGAAGCGTTTAGTACGCGGCGCTCTTCATCGGGATCGAGGTCCTTCCAGCTAATATAGCCCATCTGCCGGCGCTCGGCGCGCATCATGCGCAGCGCCGAGGCGCCTGTTAGGATTACGGAAGCCGCTAGCTGTTCGCCTGTCGGCTCGTTGCGCCGCTCAATCTTTACTGCCACAAAACCACCCCTACCAAACGCGTGCGATAGCGAGGCCATCGACCGCTGCGGCGCCGGCGCGCTTGAGTTCCGCCGAAGCCGCTGCCATCGTCGCGCCCGTGGTGATAACGTCATCGATAAGCAGCAAGCGGCGGCCGTGCACGTCCTCAACCGTCTCGTACATGCCTTGGGCACGCTCGCGGCGCTCCTCACGACCGAGTTCGCGCTGGTCGCCATGCCCGTACTTGACGAGAGCATCGAGCAGGGGAACACCCGACAGCTCGCAAAATGGGCGCGCAATAGCCTCCATATGATCAAAACCACGCCGCCGAAACGCTGTCGCCGTCGCAGGTACAAACACCACCGCATCCGCACCGGACAGCACGCCTCCTAAGCGTTCGGGCGCTACGACCTGGGCATGCAGGGCGGTGTCGTAGAGCAGCTCCGCCAGATACGGAGCCAGACGTCGCTCGCCCGCATCCTTGTACGCTTTAATGACGTGCGGCAGCGGATGCGCATAGACGGCGCACGCCAGGCAGCGGTCGAGCGCCTCCGCCATTGCCGAGGACGTGCCCTCGACCGAACACTCAGTGCACAGCAATTCCCCAAACGGGGCGCCGCATCGGGTGCAGCTATGACGCGGGTCGATGAGCGTGAGCGCGGCCAGGCAGTCTTGGCAAATAAGCGCACCGGCGCGCTCGCAGCCGGCACATCGTGTTGGCGACAATACCTCGAGCGCCTCGCGTGCCGCCCGCTCGGCAAACGGTAGCAATTCGTCCGCAAACGGTAGGGCGCCGGCACCCTGCAGACAGCTCAATATGTTCAGATGGCTCTTCAAGACACAACCCTCCCTACGTTCGGTCGCAGGGAGGGTTGTTGATTCAGCGCTATGGTACCCCGACGCGATTGGGGCAGGGCGGGTTAAATCCGCTCGCGGGCGTTATTCGCCGGCGGGCGGTTGTGGTGCGGACGAAGACGGGGTCGAGCCCTCGCCACCATTCTGGCGCGGCTTGCGGGAACGGCGACGGCGACGGCGCTTTTGACCCTGGTCGGCCGAGCCCTCGCCGCCGCGATCCTCGCGC
>CABRDB010000067.1 GCA_902469555.1 uncultured Collinsella sp.
CGCCACACATGGTCGAGGACGTTCTGAAAACCAAGCCCGGCCACCGCCGGACAGGTCACACTACTCGCAGAGCAGCTTAGCGATCTGGACGGCGTTGGTTGCCGCGCCCTTACGGATTTGGTCGCCGCAGCACCAGAAGGTGATGCCGCGCGCAGCCTCGGGGTTCGAGATGTCGCGGCGCACGCGACCGACCCAAATCAGGTCCTGGTCGGACGTATCCATTGGCATGGGGAAACGGTCGTGTGCATCCTCGGCAGCCATATCGTCAACCAGCTTGACGCCGGGAGCGGCAGCCAGCGCAGCACGGGCCTCCTCGACCGTAATATCGCGCTCAAACTCGAGCGTAATGCTCTCGGAGTGCGAACGCAGCACGGGCACGCGCACGCAGGTGCAGTTCACGCGCAACTCGGGCAGGTGCATGATCTTACGGCCCTCGTTCTGCAGCTTCATCTCCTCGGAGGTAAAGCCTTCCTCCTTGACGCCGCCGATCTGCGGAATCAGGTTGCTCGCCAGCTGGGCGGCAAACGCGCGCGGCTCGGGAATCTCCTCGCCGCGGCCCAGGGCGGCCAGCTGAGCCTCGAGCTCGGCCATACCGGGAGCGCCAGCGCCCGAAGCCGCCTGATACGTCGAGACGATCATGCGCTTCACGCCAGCAAGCTGATGCAGCGGCCACGTGGGAACCAGGCCGATGATGGTCGCGCAGTTGGGGTTGGCGATAAGGCCGTGATGCCACTTGATATCGTCGGCATTGATCTCGGGCACGACCAGCGGTACCTCGGGATCCATACGGAAGGCATGGCTGTTGTCGACCACGACGGCGCCGCGCTTGACGGCCTCGGGCAGCAGCTCCTTGGCGATATCGTCGCCGGCGGCGCCAAGCACAATGTCGCAGCCCTCAAAGGCCTCAGGGCAAGCCTCTTCGATCACAATCTGCTCGCCGCGGAACTCAACGGTCTTGCCCGCGGAGCGTGCACTTGCTAACAGCTTGAGCTTGCCGACCGGGAACTCCTGCTCGTTGAGGCACTCGAGCATCTGGGTGCCCACGGCTCCCGTCGCGCCCAAAATAGCAACCGTGTACTGTTTCATGCTTCCCCCTTTAAAGGTTGTGGCTTTTGCCCGCACGCCGAGCAGGCCGATTATTGTTGCCAGTGTATACAAGAACGGGGCGGGCACGAAACCCGCCCCGTCGAAACGAAACCGAAACGAAACGCCCCGCCGTAGATTTTTGAGGCGAGTCCCAAAAATCTAGCGAGATAGCAGCTACTTGTGGAGCGCAGCCAGAGCGGGATCGACCGGCGCGGAAGCCTCCAGGTCGGAGACCTTCACAATGCCGTTCTCATCGGAGAAGGCACGGTAAATGGTCCGAATCGCCAGGTCGAAGTCCTTCTCCTCGACACCGATAATGATGTTGATCTCGTCGCAGCTCTGCGAAATCATACGCACGCTCACGCCGGCCTGGCCAAGCATACCAAACAGATGGCCCGAGATACCTGCGCGGCCGCGCAGGTTACGGCCGACGGTAGCGATGAGCGCCAAGCCCTCGACAACCTCGATCTCGAGCGGCTCTACCTCCTGCTGGATGTCGCCCACGAGTGAGTACAGCGAATCGTGAACGTCCTGCTCCTGCACCACGGCGCCAAAGCGGTCGACGCCGGTGGGCATATGCTCGACGGAAACGTCATAGCGCTCGAAGACCGAAAGCGCGCGGCGCATAAAGCCAACACGGGGCTTGGTGCGGTCGCGGGCCACGTTGATGGCGACAAAACCGCGCTTGCCGGTCACGCCGGTAATGATGGGCTCTGCCTCGCCCTCATCAGCCGTCTCGCTAATGATGGTGCCGGGGTCCTGCGGCGCATTGGTGTTCTTGATGACCAGCGGAATGCCTGCCTCGCGCACGGGGAACACGGCCTCCTCGTGCAGGACGCTTGCGCCCATGTACGAAAGCTCGCGCAGCTCCTCATAGGTAACGCGCGCAATGGGCTGAGCCTCGGGAACAATACGCGGATCGGCAGAATAGAAACCCGAAACGTCGGTCCAGTTCTCGTACAGATCGGCGCCCAGGCACTTGGCCAGGATCGAGCCCGAGATATCGCCGCCGCCACGGTCGAGCAGCTTGATCTGGCCCTCACGCGTCGCGCCGTAGAAACCGGGCATAACAAAGCCGCCCTGCTGACCGTACTCCTGCACCAGCTCGGAGGTGCGATTCATGCTGAGCGTACCGTCGTGATGGAACGCCACAACCGTCGCGGCGTCCAGGAACGGCAGGCCCAGGTACTCCGCCATCAGGCGAGCGGTGAAGTACTCGCCACGGCTCACGAGCTCCTCGGTAGAGTAGCCGCCCGAGCGGGCGCGCTCGGCAAAGGCCGCGAACTCCTCGCGGATGGGATAGGTGAGCTCCAGCTCGTCAGCGATATCAAAATAGCGCTGGCCAATGTCCTCGAGCAGTTCCTCGCACGAAACGTGATACTTAACGTGCGCGTTAACCAGGTAGAGCAGGTCGGTCACCTTGGTGTCGCCCTTAAAGCGGCGGCCGCAGGCGGAAACCACCACAAAACGGCGGGCAGGGTCGGCATCGACGATGGCCTTGATCTTCTTGAAGTGTTCGGCGTCGGCGACCGACGAGCCGCCAAACTTGGCAATCTTAATCATGGGCTTGAGGTTACCTTTCTAAAAGCCTCTGCAAACCTGTTTTGCGCGCTCTGATACCATGGTTTCACCGATTGGGACCAAGGCATCCGAGGAGCAGTGTTATATGGGAACTTATCATAGTACACGAGGACGCACTTTATCGTGCTCAAGTAAGGTGGCAATCCGCACCGGCATCGCTCCCGACGGGGGTTTGTTTGTCTCGGACGAGCTCGGCACCCAGCAGGTCGATATCAGCCCGCTTGCAGATAAATCGTACTTTGAAATCGCTCAAGATGTGTTGGGAATGTTACTGAATGATTACACGGCCGAAGAAATTTCGGCGTGTGTCGACGAGGCATACCGCGGCACGTTCGCGAGTGAAGAGGTTACGCCGCTCGTCAAACTCGACGCTGCGCCGGGCGCTGACGCCCCTCAGACCTATGTGATGGAGCTCTTTGGCGGCCCCACGAGCGCCTTCAAGGACGTCGCCCTGCAGATGCTCCCCCGTCTGATGGCCCGCACTTCCGCCAAGGACGGCGGCGCCGAGCGCATCATGATCGTCACCGCCACGTCGGGCGACACGGGCAAGGCCGCGCTCGCCGGTTTTGCCGACGCTCCGGGCACGGGCATCACCGTCTTTTATCCCGAGGGCAAGGTCAGCCGCGTCCAGAACCTGCAGATGTCCACGCAGGAGGGCGATAACGTCGCCGTCTGCGGCATCCGCGGCAACTTTGACGACGCCCAGAGCGCCGTCAAGCGCATCTTTGCCGATAAGGAGCTTGCCGAGCGCCTGGAGGCCGCTGGCACCGTGCTTTCGAGCGCCAACTCCATCAACGTCGGCCGCCTGGTACCGCAGGTCGTCTACTACTTTGCCGCCTATGCGCAGCTGTTGCGCGCCGGCGCCATCGAGGCCGGCGACGCCGTGGAGTTCTGCGTACCGACCGGCAACTTTGGCGATATCCTGGCCGGCTACTATGCCAAGCGCATGGGTCTGCCCGTCGCCAAGCTCGTCGTGGCGAGCGACAAGAACAACGTGCTGGCTGACTTCCTGACCACCGGCGTCTACGACCGCAACCGCCCGTTCTTCACGACCATCTCGCCGTCGATGGACATCCTTATTAGCTCCAACCTGGAGCGCATGCTGTACTTCCTGTCCGATGGCGACTGCGAGCTCGTTGCCGGCCTTATGGAGCAGCTGGCGCAGACGGGTCGCTACGAGGTGCCCGCCGAGCTGCTGGCCAAGATCCAGAGCGTGTTTGGCTGCGGCTGGGCCAGCGAGGACGAGGTCCGCACCGCCATCAAGAGCTGCTGGGACGCCAACGACTACGTGATCGACCCGCACACCGCTTGCGGCTATCACGTCTTTGAAAAGGTCGCTCCTGCCGAGGGTGCCAAGGCCCGCGTGCTGCTTTCGACCGCCAGCCCCTACAAGTTCCCGCGCGCCTGCTGCGACGCCCTGGGCCTCGACGTTCCCGAGGACGACTTTGAGGCTATGCGTGTGCTCGAGCAGGCCACCAACACGGTCGCCCCGGCCCAGCTCGCCGAACTCGAATCCAAACCCGTCCGTTTCGAAGACGTCTGCGACGTCGACGAGATGGCAAGCTACGTCGAGTCTGCAGCAAAAAAGATGGCCAACAACTAAACCCCTTATTAAGCGCCGGCGAAAGCCGGCGCACCTTCTTTCATCAGATAACCCCCGGGATGATGACGAGCATGCAAGCGGGTCTGGCCGTTTAGTTCGTCGCGAGTTCCGCACGAGCCGGAAAGCACTTAATGTGCTTTCCGAGCGAGCCAGGACTGCCCGAGCAGCGAACTAAACGGCCAGACCCGCCCAGGAGGACCCACATGATCAAAATCACCGTCCCAGCAACCAGCGCCAACCTAGGCATCGGCTACGACACCCTCGGCATGGCCGTCAGCCTCTACTCGCACTTCACCTTCGAGCGCGCCGACAAACTCACCATCACCGGATGCCCCGAAGAGTTCCAAAACGAGAACAACCTAGTCTACGTGAGCTTTGTCGATGCTCTGGCCGCATGGGGCGAGCCGGCCTTCCCCGTTGCTATCGACATTCAGACCGACGTGCCCGTCGCCCGCGGCCTGGGTTCCAGCTCCACCTGCGTTGTCGCCGGCATCATGGCGGCCGCCGCGCTGACGGGCCACACCGTCGACCGTACCGAGCTCGTCCGCATCGCCACCGAGGTCGAGGGCCATCCCGATAACGTCGCCCCCGCTATCCTGGGCGGCGCCGTCTGCTCCTTTACGCCGACCGATTCGCTTCCCCAGTGCCTACGCTACGAGGTAAGCGACAAGCTTCGTTTTATTACTGTGATTCCGCCCTACGAGGTACATACGAGCGAGGCGCGCAAGGTTGTGCCGCAGGAGATTCCACTCTCCACTGCCGTATGGCAAATGGGCCGCATCGCCGGCATGACGCGCGGCCTGGAAACCGGCGACCTGGACCTGATTGCCGCCGCTAATGACGACCGCATCCAGGAGCCCTATCGTCGCCGCCTCATCCCCGACTACAACGCCGTGCGCGATACCTGCCTTAACGGCGGCGCTAAGACCATCTGGATCAGTGGCTCCGGCTCGACCCTCATGGCCGTGACTGACGACACCATCGTGGCAAAGTTCCTACAGGTCAAGCTGCGTGAACAGTTCCCCAAGTGTGACACGCATATTCTGACGTGCGACACCGAGGGCGCTCAAATCGAGTACCTGTAGACATCCTCCCCATATACCTGTCCGGGACGGTCGGGATGTTCCCTCAAAATCGTCCTCGCGCATGAAGGCCCCTTGTCCTGCTCCTACGGAGCGACGGACAAGGGGCCTTCGCGCTGCGGAATGATTTTGAGGGAACATCCCGACCGTCCCTGCGCTTACCTTGCTGAGGATGTCTACAGGGACCCACGCTTTGAAGGGGCGCCGGGCTGATAGCCTGCCTTTTATTGATAGGGGCACTTATTAGAGGCAAGCCTCGGCGATGCGCTTTTTGAGTTCGTCGATGCCGGTACCGGTCTGGGAGCTTGTGATGATCACGTTCTCGGCCGGGACGTTGAGCTGCTTTTTGATAGCTGCTGCCTGGCGGGCCTGCTGGGTGCGGCTGAGCTTGTCGGCCTTGGTGAGGCAGACGATAAAGTTGAACTCGTTGCCCTGCAGGTAGTCGATCATGTCATGGTCGAGCTTGCTCGGATCGTGGCGAATGTCCACCAGCGACACAACCAGGTTAAAGCTGCGTTCGGAGTCGAAGAAGTCGCCGATGAGCTCGGCCCAGCGGTCACGCTCGGCCTTGGAACGACGGGCGAAACCATAGCCCGGCAGGTCCACAAAGTGCACGTCGTCAGCCTCAAAGAAGTTGATGTTGCTCGTCTTGCCCGGTGTGCTCGAAACCTTGACGAGGTTCTTGCGGCCAAAAAGCTTGTTCATGATCGACGACTTGCCCACATTGGAGCGGCCTACAAAGCTCACCTCAGGACAGGTGGACTCGGGAATCTGCGAAACCTTGCCATAGCTGGCGATGAACTTGGCAAGCTGGTAATTAATGGAATCGGCCATGGATACTCCTTGGTCGTAGGTTCTTACAATAGGGATGCACGATTACGCGGCGGCGATGCGGCGGACGATATCGAGCGTCATGCCGCTCGCGGTACGGGCGTACTCGTCCAAATCGAACTCTCGCTCGCAAAACGCGTCATATGCCTCGTCACAATTATCGCTGATAGCACGCAGCACCAGACAATCGACACCGTTCTTGGCTGCAATATGGGCAATCGCAGCACCTTCCATCTCAACGCAATCGGCATGCGTGGCCTCAATCGCAGCGTTACGCATGGCGTCACCCGTAACAAAGCGGTCACCCGTGGCGATAGTGCCACACAGGAACTGCTTGGGGTCCTTCTCCGCAGAAGTCTCATCCGCCGAGGCATCCACAAATCCATGCTCGGCAAGCACGGCGGCAGCAACATCAGCCAACGCCGGCGTCGAGACAAACTCCTCGAGCCCCGGCGCGGACTCGGCGATGAGTGCCGTATCGGTATCCAGATAGCGCAGGCACTTGCCTATAACCACGTCGTTAATATGCAGTTTAGGGTTTAGGCCTCCCGCGATACCTGAAAACACAACGGCCTGTGGGGCGTATTTGCTGATGAGATGCTGCGTTGCGGCAGCGGCGTTCACGGTACCCATGCCAGCGGTCGTGGCGACCACCGTCAGACCGTCAAGCTCGCCGCTCACAACGGTCAAGCCCGCCTCCTGCGCCTCATGCGCGCCACTCAGCTCTTCTTTAATCTGCGCAACCTCTTTTTCGAGTGCGCCTATAATCGCGATGGTTGCCATGCCATCCCCCAAATCCGTGCAAATTGCTATCCACGGTATGGTACCAGCATTTTGACTCAACCGCGCGATACGAAGCCGTTAGGCCAGCGCAGTGCGGGTATCATAGAGCGCCTTGGCAATCGCGGCCACCAGCTCACTCGAGCGATCGCTCCATGGCATCGATGTCATGATGCTCATGACATAGGTACGGCCATCGATGTCGATAAGGCCCGCATCGCATGTCGAATAGCAACCATCCTCGCTAATCCAGCCTGCCTTGTTGCGCACCAAGGCTTGGTCGTCCGCAATGCCGTCACGAATAAACGATCGGGCCGTAGAGGCCAGAAGGCCCGACAGCCATTGTGACGTCTCGGTATCATGGCTCAGATACTCGCTCATCTCGCACCACAACTTGGCCGAGGTGCGCGGGCAATAAGTGGGAAAATCACTCATCGGATCGAGTGCGGTATCGTAATCGACGCCAAGACCGACAATCCAATCCTCGTAACCGACACGGTCAAACGCCGCACGCAACGCGATAAACGAATCGTTGTCCGAATTAACGACCGCGGCCTCGATCAGGTCGCGCACCGTCTGCCAGCCCATGTTGTAGCCGCCATAGGTGCCAAGGGAATCATCGAGTGAGACCTGGCCCGTCTCGACCAGAGATTCGCAGACGTAGAGCACATAGAGCGCCTTATAACTGCTCGCACCGTACACCTCGGCGTCCGCGTTATACGTCACGCCCTTGCCGCTCGATAGGTCGTAGAACACTACGCCCACATCCCCCAGCTCCTGCGCCTGACTCAGGGCGTCTTGGAGCGCGGCAAGGCTCTCATCCTCCAGGGCGGGGATCTGGTCATCAACCAGTGAGAAGGTCTTCACGGTATCGCCTGAGGGAATCTCGTTAAAGTCCGCCTTCGAAAGCCTCGTCTTGAGACTCGCTGTCGACAGGGTTTGGCTTGCGGTGGCTTTAGATTCAGAGACCTTTTTGTTTTGCGTCTGTACCGTTGACGCATCTGAGTGTGCCATTCGCTCCGACGCGTAGGTTTTGGCGGTAATTCCGAGGATAATTACCGCCAACGTCAGCATCCCAATGGCGGCGATCTTCGTCACGCGGATGCGAGCGTCAGCAAGGCCACGCGAAGACGTGCCCTTCGTCTCATATCTGCTGCTATGCTGCGGCACATACTCGTCCCGCGATGCGTTGTTTCGCACGTGGTCTCCTGACTGCTACCGTTTATATACGAGCAGCATAATACCGAGCAGGCATTTCTTTCCAAAGATATTCAGCGGCGTTTAAGGTGTCTTTAAAGAAACCACAAGCGTATTTATCCAAATGGCACGATTCTGTTGCGCATCTCCGCCCAAAACGCAGTTGCGGTGGAATAGTTCCTGTTTGGGCGGCATAAGCCGAAAAACAAGAACTATTCCACCGCAACTTGACGGGGCTCTTTGGCAATCAACTTGGTGCCCAGGGGCACTCATTTAAGTCTGTCCCCAATGAGTGCCTGAAAATGGCTCGCTAGCCGATGGCGTTTTTGAGCTCCGCACGGCGCTTTTTCATGCCGGTCATAACGGCATTGCGCAACTCGGGCATGCGAGCGGTATCCATCTGGGGCACGCCCTCAAGCTTATAGGGAATGCCCAGTTGCTCGTACTTGACGACACCCATCGTGTGATACGGCAGCATCTCCAGGCCCACCACGTTGTGCCATGGAGCGATGAGGCGACCGAGCTTCTCGCACTCCTCCACCGTGTCGGTAATGCCCGGCACCACCACGTGACGGATAACGACCTTGATCTTGCGACGCGCCAGTTCATCGCCAAACGCCAGGATACGTGCGGGATCGCAACCGGTCAGCTTTTTATGCTCAACCGGATCGGCATGCTTAATGTCGAGCAGCACCATGTCGGTCTCGTTGAGAACGGCATCGAACTTCTCGGGGTGGTTGGGGTCAAACGCATAACCGCAGCTATCCAGGCAGGTATGCACGCGGCCATCGGGGTTGTTATGCATGGCACGGAACAGGTCGGCTAAAAACTCGGGCTGCAGAAGCGGCTCGCCGCCGGACACCGTAATGCCACCGCTGCGATAGAACTCGTGGTTACTCTGGAACTCATCCATCAGGTGCTCGACGGTCACCATGGTGCCGCCGTTGACCGACCAGGTATCGGGATTGTGGCAATACGCGCAGCGCATGGGGCAGCCCTGAACAAACACCACAAAGCGGATGCCGGGTCCGTCGACCGTTCCCATCGTCTCGATCGAATGCACGCGGCCAAGGGCAAACGCAGAGTCCTCGGGACGAGCGTCCACACCCTCAAGCGTCATTTCTGCCATTCGCGCTACCTTGCCTCTCCTTGGTTTTAGTTACATAAATGCCAGAGCCATTCTAGCCCATACGCATGATGGTGAAACGGTTTAGTGGTCAATTGGGTTGTTCTATTTGGCCCCACACAAAAGCGGCGGGAAGGTTGTCACAACCCACCCGCCGCCGAGGCAATAGATATCGATAGACGCCAGGCCTTTACGCCTTAAGCGTGAGCACCGCGCCGAAGGCGGTCGGGCCGCAATGGCTCGAGATGACGCCGCCGACCTGAGTCCAGGTAATGTCCTTAAAGCCCAGGTCGTGCGCATAGACTTCCATGTCGTCGCGCAGCTCCTCGGAAAGACCTACCGAATATGCCAAGCCAATGTGCGAGTAGTCGATCTCGCCCTTGGCAACCATGTGGTCAATAAAGGCGCGGGCGCATTTGAGCATAGAGCCGCGGAACTTCTTGGTTGCCACGAACTTGCCGCCCGTTACCTCAATGCAGGGCTTAATCTTGAGCAGATGGGCGCCCAGGAACGCAACGTTGGACAAGCGACCGCCCGCCTTAAGGAAGGCAAGGTCCGTAGGAACAAAGCCCAACAGCACGCGGTCCATGACCGAATTGGTGAAGGCGAAAATTTCGTCGACGGTGGCATCGGGGTGGGCCTCGATGTATTTGGCAGTCTCGACGACAACGAGCGACTGGCCTACCGAGACAAAGCGCGTGTCCATGGAGTAGACGTAATCGCGACCCTTGGCGGCGATCTTCGATGATTGATGCGAGCAGGTCGTGGCCTCGGAATATGCAAGATGCAAAATAGTCGCGTCGGGTTGCTCAGCATGGATGCGGTCGTACACATGCGCAAAATCCGCTGGCGAACAGCCACTGGTCTTGGGCATCACACCAAACTCGTTGCAACGCGAATAAATCTCGAGCGGATCGATCGAGCCGTCCTCGACGGTCTCGTCACCAATCGTGACATGCATGGGCACGCGCACGATGCCGTAGCGCTCGCAGAGCTCCGGCGTCACATCCGAACCAGATTCAACCACGATTACGTACTTGCCCATTATCATCACGACCTATCTCAACGTCGACTTTCCAATACCAAGCACAGGCCACCGCACTGTTGCGCAACGGCATCTAAGCGCCAAAGAGACGCCGCCCCTTGCGCACAACAAAGGACAGCGTCTCCCTGGAAAACTCCGTGCTTATCTGAGATTCTACACGGTTTATAAATAAGTGTTACTTATCCCGCAAACGGTAGCTATACGCGAT
Organism: uncultured Collinsella sp.; assembly: GCA_902469555.1. GTDB lineage: Bacteria > Actinomycetota > Coriobacteriia > Coriobacteriales > Coriobacteriaceae > Collinsella. The sequence continues at coordinate 10,540 of CABRDB010000067.1, forward strand.
AAACGGTAGTTACCAAATAAGTTTCCCAAACGCTCGACCTATTAGGAGAGTTCCGCCTAAAGGGTGACTACACAGGACCCCCGCCGGGCCGCTTTGGGTTACTTTCCAAAACATTTCCGCAGGACGCAAAGGGCTCCGCCGCGCGAAGCGCGCAGCGGAGCCCTTTGCATGTCCGAGGACGTTTTGGAAAGTAACCCAAAGCGGCCCGGCGATCCTGCGGGAGTTAAACCCCTTTAGAACTTGTCGTGGAAGGTACGCGAAATGACCTCGTCCTGCTGCTCCTTGGTGAGCGTATGGAAGTTCACGGCATAGCCGGAAACGCGGATGGTCAGCTGCGGATACTTCTCGGGGTGAGCCTGAGCGTCGAGCAGCGTCTCGCGGTTGAAGACGTTGATGTTCAGGTGGTGGCCACCCTTCTCGGCGTAAGCGTCGAGCATGTGGACCAGGTTATCGGCCTGAGTCTCGGAAACTTCAGAAACCTTCATAATGTGTCTCCTTCGATTAATAGGCGCCGGCCGAAACCGGCGCGCTAATCAGTAATCGTTATTGTTAGTATAGCACTAACAATAGTTACTCGCCCAGCTGATCAAGGTCGATATCGCCAAAGAACACCTGGTCCTCCTTGCCGAGCGCACTCGGGATGATGGAGAAGGTGTTGGAGATGCCGTCCTGAGCATCGCGGAACGGGAGCTTGGAAACCGAAGACAGCGAAGCGATGGCGCCGTGGCTATCGCGCTTGTGCATGGGGTTGGCACCCGGGGCGAACGGCTGGCCAGCCTTGCGGCCGTCGGGCGTGGAGCCGGTCTTCTTACCGTACACGACGTTGGAGGTAATGGTCAGAACCGAGGTCGTGGGCACGGAGTTGCGGTAGGTGTCGTTCATGCGGATGTACTCCATGAACTGGTGCACAACGTCGTGAGCAATCTGGTCGACGCGGTCGTCGTCGTTACCGTACTTGGGGAACTCGCCCTCAGTCTCAAAGTCGACGATGATGCCGTTCTCGTCACGGACGGGGTGGACCTTGGCGTACTTGATGGCGGACAGGGAGTCAGCCACGACGGAAAGGCCAGCGATGCCCGTAGCGAACCAGCGATGCACGTGCTTGTCGTGCAGAGCCATCTGGATGCGCTCGTAGCAATACTTGTCGTGCATGTAGTGAATGATGTTCAACGAGTTGACGTACACGCCAGCGAGCCACTTCATCATGTCGTTGTACTTGGCCACAACGTCGTCGTAATCGAGCGTATCGCCCTCGACGGCGCGGTACTTGGGGCCGACCTGCTTCTTGGAGACCTCGTCAACACCGCCGTTGAGCGCGTAGAGCAGGCACTTGGCCAGGTTGGCACGGGCGCCGAAGAACTGCATCTCCTTGCCGATGCGCATGGAGGACACGCAGCAGGCGATGCCGTAGTCGTCGCCGTGGTAAACGCGCATGAGGTCGTCGTTCTCGTACTGGATCGAGGAGCTGGCGACAGAAGTCTTGGCGCAGAACTTCTTGAAGTTCTCGGGCAGACGGGTCGACCACAGAACGGTCATGTTGGGCTCGGGGCTGGTGCCCATGTTCTCGAGCGTGTGCAGGTAGCGGTAGCTCATCTTGGTAACGAGCGTACGGCCGTCAACACCCATGCCGCCGATGGACTCGGTGACCCACTGCGGATCGCCGGTAAACAGGGCCTGGTACTCGGGGGTACGGGCAAACTTGACCATGCGGAGCTTCATGATGAAGTGATCCACGAACTCCTGGATCTGCTCCTCGGTGAAGGTACCGTTGGCAAGGTCGCGCTCAGCGTAGATGTCAATGAACGTAGAGGTACGGCCGATGGACATAGCAGCGCCGTTCTGCTCCTTGACGGCAGCGAGGTAGGCGAAGTACATCCACTGGATGGCCTCCTGCGTGTTGGTAGCAGGGTTGGAAATGTCGAAACCATAGGTCTCGGCCATCATCTTGAGCTCGCCGAGGGCACGGATCTGCTCCTGCAGCTCCTCACGATCGCGGATGTTGTCGGCGGTCATGACCGTCGGGGTGGAAGCCTTCTGGGCCTCCTTGTCCTTGATCAGGTAGTCGACGCCGTACAGGGCAACACGACGGTAGTCGCCGATGATGCGGCCGCGGCCATAGCCATCGGGCAGACCGGTGATGATGTGAGCCGAGCGGCAAGCACGCATCTCGGGGGTGTAAACATCGAAGACGCCGGCGTTGTGGGTCTTGCGCTCGAAGGTGTAGCGCTCGACAACGTTCTCGTCGACCTTATAGCCGTGCTGGCTGGCAGCCTGGCAAGCGATGCGGATACCACCGTTGACGTGCAGCGCGCGCTTGAGCGGCTTGTCGGTCTGGAGGCCGACGATGGTCTCCTTCTCGCGGTGGGCGTTATCGATGTAGCCAGCGGGGTGGCTCACGATGCCCGTAACGGTCTTGGTGTCCATATCGAGGACGCCGCCCTGCTCGCGCTCCTTGAGCAGCAGGTCGAGAACCTCGCCCCACAGCTCCTTGGTACGCTCGGTCGGACCGGCGAGGAACGACTCGTCGCCCTCGTAGGGGGTGTAGTTCTTCTGGATGAAGTCTCGGACGTCAACCTCTCCCGTCCAGATGCCTTCCTTGAAGCCTTCCCATGCCTCCTGCATTGTGTAACCACGCTCCTAGTTACGTGTAATGCGGCGCTCTCTCACACCGCTGCTTATTGAATTCTTGAATTATCGGCTTGCACTACCGGCTTCTTCCGTTCTTCACCACACGTTGGTACAGGGAAAAACGTTTGTCCACCTTGGAACTGCAACCCAAAACCCAAGATTTCACCCGTTTGAGAAGGATAACATAGCCACCCCCTTCATCAGGGCTGTTATATGTTTCTTTTTTTATACCATTAGGGCGTTTTTAACAAATCCGCAGGAAATGCGGGCGCGAGCAACTACCGTTCACCGATTTGTATGGTATTTTTCCTTGCCTTTGTACGACGTTCGCTCTAGCTGTTATGCCAGCTTTAGCAGGATAAAGTGCCCCAGAGACCCCACAAAAACTGCAAGGCGGCCACGGGATTTCCCCCGGGGCCGCCCTGTGGCGTGGCTAGTTATTTAGCTTTGATTGCCGCTTGGCATTAGGCGGCTGCGGTGGCCTTGTCGGTCGTTGCCTTGCTGTGGCTCTGGCCCTCAAAATGCTTGTAGCACCAGCTGGTGACCAGCGGGGTCAAAATTGCCGTCACGATTGCGCAGGCAGCAACCTGTGCCGTAGCCGTCGCGAGCACGGCGCCGCCGTACATGGCCCCGTTGACGCTTGCCATGGCAGCAGGCGTGGCCACATTGGCTCCGGCGCAGCTCGAAATAGCCGCACCTGCGACACCCGTACCGCCCGTGAGCTTATCGACCGCGATGACGGGAATTGCAAAGACCACCGAGCAGATCACGCCGAGCAGAATACCGGGAAGACCGCCATTAATGAGCTGGCCAAAGGTCATGGTCGAGCCCATGGCAAAGAAGACGAGCACGATGATGGCGGAAAGTGCCGGTGCCATCATCTTCTTAAAGCTGGGGAAGAGGTTGCCCAGAATAATGCCGACGACGATCGGCAGGATGGCGCCCACGAGCGACCAGCCGATTGGAGCCTGACCGGCGGCACCAAGGACAATCATCGTGACCGGAGGGCCGACAACCAGCGTGGTGATTGCGACGGCGCCACGTTCGGCCTCATTGCCCATGGTACCCATCAGACCAGCGTACATAGCGTTGTTGGCACCCGTGCAAGCGGCCAGCATCACCATGGCCGAGATGCCAAACAAGTTGTCGTTGAACACATAAAGGATGAGCAGCGACACGGCAACGACCACGATTTGCTTGACGGCAATGATGATGGCGCCGCGAGCAGCGGCGGCAGGAGCGCTCTTAAACGAAATCGTCGTGCCGACGATGAGCAAAAAGGCGCCAACAAGCGGGCCTGCGCCCTGCTGGGTCATGCCAAGCGTAAAGCTGCCGAGCGTTTTGAACAGGTCGGGGAATAGCGTGTTGAGCAGGCAGCCCAGCAAAAGTGGCACCAAAATATTGGCGCCCGGGATGGAGGACATCTTAAAGAACGGCTCTTTTGTTGCCGACGCCTCCACCGCAGTCGATTCACTCATTTATATCTCCTTTTGATGCGTGCGACACGCGGTCACACGCTCCTGTGCCAGAAAGAAGGCGACGGTCCCGAGTCGCAGGAGCCGTCGCCGAATTAACGTCGCGGGGTAATTACCCGTCCAGAACGATGCCACCGTCGCAGTCACCGATCTCGCCGTTCACGAAGCTGGCGAGATCGGAAGCGAAGAAGAGCACCATCTGCGCAGGCTCGCTGGCCTGGGCGGCGCGGCCCAGAGGAATACCGTTGATGATGCGCTGAGAGTTCTCGTCAGAAAGAATCGAGGTCATATCGGTAAGGGTGAGCGACGGGCATACAGCGTTGCAGCGGACGCCAAACTTGCCGCCTTCCTTGGCGACTGCCTTGGTTAGACCGTTAACACCTGCTTTGGAGCTGGCGTAGGCAGCGGTGCCGAGCAGGCCACCACCGATCTTGCCCGCAACGGAACTCACGTTGACGATAGTGCCGGCATGGGCCGCCTTAAAGTGCGGGTACACGGCATTCATCATAGTGAAGGTACCGTTGAGGTTGATGTCGATGGTGCGACGCCACTCGGTGTCATCGATCTCGTCGAACTTCTTGGTGCTGATGACGCCAGCGCAGTTGATCAGGATGTTGGTTTGCGGCAGGTCCGTAAAAATCTGCTCGACGGTCTCGCGCGCCTTGGGTGCATCGGCAACATCGAGCTGGTAGAACTTGTTGCCCTCGCCAAGCTCGGCCACCGCGGCCTCGCCCTTAGCAGCGTTCCTTGCGATGAGCGCGACGTGTCCGCCGCCCGCAACGATACCCTTGGCAATCTCGAGGCCAATGCCCTGAGTGCCACCGGTAACGATCGCGGTTTTGCCCGTGAAGTCAAATGCCATGACTCCAACCCCCTTGATTCAGGTGTCTCCTTGCGGGAAGTTGGAGCATCGCACGTGGCGATAAATGAGTCCCAGTCGTCATGGTGGTGACAACCCCTCGCCTAACCGCGTGCATAATAATTCTTTGAAACGCTACAATTATTGAATGATTTTAATTCTTTATACGCTCTTTATATTAACTGGCAGTCGAGTAGATTTTTGAAACATGTCTCAAATTCTGCCGATTAGCGTATGCGTTCGTGGGTATCATCTTTCACCGAAAATAGTTTCTAGTGTTAGGGGTTTTCGGTGGAAGATACCGATTTCCATGAGCTTGGACGCCAGCTCCTTACTGAGTTTGGTAGCATGCATCAGCGCATTTCGCGCTTTGTGGACAAAGCCCTCGGCGGCGAGATGGCCGTCATGCGCGCCCTCATGCGCGCTGGCGGTTCGCTCACGCCGAGCGAACTCGCTGATCGCGCCTGGGTCTCGAGCGCCCGCATCGCCAATATCCTACGCGCTCTCGAAGCCAAGGGCTGGGTTGAGCGCGAGCACTCAAAGACCGATCGTCGTCGCGTACACGTCATAGTGACCGACAAGGGATTCCAGGATCTCGAAATCAAACGCCGGGAATTCGAGGACCGCACCGCGGCTTTCCTCGAGCAGCTCGGCGAAACAGATACCCAAGAGATGGTGCGCCTTCTAAGACGTGCCAACGAAATTATCGACTGCAACCAAGAAAGGAGAGATGCCGAGTGAGGATTCTCAAGCTCTTTAAAAAGCATGTCCTGGCACTGTTCGCAGCTATCGTACTCATCGTAATCAGCTGCAACGCCGACCTGGCGCTGCCTACCTATATGAGCGACATCGTCGACGTGGGCGTGCAGCAAGGCGGCATCGCCTCGCCCGTGCCCAACACCATTCGCGCCGAATCGCTCGACGACCTTGAGCTCTTTATGAGCGCCAAGGACGCCAAGACGGTGGAGGCTGCGTTTGGCAAGGCAGACAAGAACGGCATTCGAACGTACAAGGGCACCGAGGAAGAGCGTGCCGACGGCAGCAAGATTGCCGACATTATGAGCCTGCCCGAGACCGTCGTTCTCGCCTTCAACCAAGGCATTGACGCTGACTCCATGGGAGACATGACCGGCACGTCCAACGAATCTGGCAACAGCGCCGCCCAGGCCATGCCCACCCCCGAGCAGATGGCGGCGATGACGCCCGAGCAGCTCGCCGAGATGCAGCGGAAGGCCGCTGCGGCGCAGAACATGCAAAAGCAGATTGATGCCGACGGCGGTAAGATCACCATGAAGAGCCTGCGTCTAGGCGTTGAAGGCGGCCTAATCGTCCAGGACAAGCTCGTCGAGGGCGCCAACGATATGGCTGACAAAATGGGCTCCATGTCGGGCTCCATCGTCACCCAGCGCGCCGTGAGCTATGTGCAGGACGAGTACAAGGCACAGGGCATCGACCCCGCCGACGTGCAGAACGCCTACCTGGGCCGCATGGCGACCACGATGTTTGGTCTGTGTCTGGTGTCGCTGGTCGCCACCATCCTGACCGGCGCCGTGGCTTCGCGCACCGCCTGCTCCATCGCCCGCGACCTGCGCCGCGAGACCTTCAACAAGGTTATGCACTTCTCACCGGCCGAGGTGGGCAAGTTTAGCCAGGCCTCGCTCATCACCCGCTGCACCAACGACATTCAGCAGATCCAGATGGCCGCAACCCTGTTTATCCGCATGTGTCTGATGGCCCCCGTCATGGGCATCGTCGCCGTCATGCGCGTCCTGGCCAACCATACCGGCCTGGAGTGGACCATCGCCGTTGCCATCATCGCGGTCTCGGCCGTCGTCGGCGTGCTCATGGGCCTCACCATGCCCAAGTTCAAAAAGATGCAAAGTTACGTGGACCGCGTGAACCTTACCGCCCGCGAGCTGCTCGACGGCCTTATGCCTATCCGCTCGTTCAACCGCGAGGAGCATGAGCTCGAGCGTTTTGACAAGGCTTCGCTCGACCTGATGACCACGCAGCTCTACACCAACCGAGCCATGAGCTTTATGATGCCGCTCATGATGCTCGTCATGAACTGCATCACCGTGCTTATCGTCTGGTTTGGCGCGCAGGGCGTGTCCGACGGCGTGATGCAGGTCGGCAACATGATGGCGTTCATCTCCTACACCATGCAAATCGTCATGGCGTTTATGATCCTCACCATGGTTTCGGTCATCCTGCCCCGCGCCGAGGTCGCGGCCGAGCGCGTGGAAGAGGTCATCACCTGCCCCACCAGCATCAACGACCCTGCCTCGCCCAAACTGCCTGCGACCAGCGCGCCACGCGGTGAGCTCACCTTCCGCGACGTGAGCTTCCAGTATCCCGATGCCCGCGCCGATGTCATCAGCGGTGTGAACTTCACCACGCATGCCGGTCAGATGCTCGGCATCATTGGCTCCACGGGCTCGGGCAAATCTACGCTCGTACAACTGATTCCGCGCTTATACGACGTCACGGGCGGCAGCATTTCGCTCGACGGCATCGACGTGCGCGACATGACCCTTTCCGAGCTTCGCCGCCGCATTGGTTACATCCCGCAGCAGGGTCGCCTGTTCTCGGGCACCGTCGAGAGCAACCTCAAGTTTGCCGGCGACATGGTGAGCGATGATGACATGCACCGGGCGGCACGCATCGCCCAGGCCGAGGACTTTATCGCCGAGCGCGAGGACGGCTACGACTCCCCCATCAGCCAGGGAGGCTCCAATGTCTCGGGCGGTCAGCGCCAGCGCTTGGCCATCGCCCGCGCATTGGCCAAAAAGCCCGAGGTTGTGGTGTTCGATGACTCGTTTAGCGCCCTCGACTACAAGACCGACGCGCGTCTGCGCGAAAAGCTGGCCAAAAACGTCACCGACGCCGCGCTCGTAGTCGTGGCCCAGCGCATCGCGACCATCATGCACGCCGACCAGATCATCGTGCTCGACGACGGCCACGTAGTGGGCACCGGCACGCACGAGGAGCTGCTGCGCAGCTGCCCGGCGTACCTGGAGATTGCACAGTCGCAGCTTTCCGCCGAGGAGCTGGGGCTTACCCAAGAAGAGATTGCAACCGTTATGGAAGGAGGCAAGCGCTAATGGCAGACGAGACCAAGACTCAGATTCCCAAGCCCACCCGCCGGCGTGGTCCCATGGGCCGCATGGGCGGCATGCGTCGCGGCGAAAAGGCCAAGGACTTTAAGGGCACCATGAGGCAGCTGCTCGGCTATATCGGCCAGCACAAGATTGCCGTGTTTGCCGCCGTCGCCTTTGCCGTGTGCTCGGTCATCTTTAACATTGTGGGACCCAAGGTGCTCGGCCAGGTTACGACCAAGCTGTTTGAGGGCCTGGTTGCCAAAGTCAACGGTACCGGCGATGTCGACTTTAACTGGATCGCCAAGACGCTCGGCTTTTTGCTCTGCCTGTACCTGGCGAGCTCTATCTGCAGCCTCATCCAGGGCTGGCTCATGACCGGCGTCACGCAAAAGATCTGCTACCGCATGCGCAAGGAGATCGCCGCCAAGATTGCCGTCGTGCCGATGAGCTACTTTAACGGTCACAGCAAGGGCGATGTGCTCAGCCGCATCACCAACGACGTCGATACGCTCGGCCAGTCGCTCAACCAGAGCGTGACGCAGCTCATCACGTCGGTGACGCAGATTATCGGCGTGCTCGTCATGATGCTTTCGATCAGCCTGCCGCTTACCGGCGTCACCGTGCTCACGCTGCCGGCCGCCGCGATTATCTTGACCGTAATGATTCACTTCTCGCAGCCGTACTTCCGCGAGCAACAGCAGGTTCTGGGCGCCGTCAACGGCATTATCGAGGAGGACTTTGCCGGCCAGAACGTCATTCAGGTGTTCGACCGCGCCGAGGCTTCGATCGAGGAGTTCGACCGCCAAAACGACCGCCTCTTTATTAGCGGCTGGCGCTCGCAGTTCCTGTCGGGCCTGATGATGCCGCTTATGAGCTTGGTGGGTAACATGGGCTACGTGGGCGTCGTCGTCGTGGGTGCGCAGCTCGCGCTGACCGGCAATGCCACGCCCGGCGACATCCAGAGCTTTATCCAGTACGTTCGCAACTTTACGCAACCCGTGCAGCAGCTGGGCAACGTGAGCAACACGATGCAGTCGATGGCCGCTGCCACCGAGCGCGTCTTTGAGTTCCTGGCCGCGCCCGAGGAGGAGCAAAAGACCGACGCGCAGATCCCCGAGAAGCGCCCCGGTCACGTGGAGTTCGACCATGTCAAGTTTGGCTACACGCCCGACAAGACCATCATCCACGACTTTAGCTGCGAGGCGCAGCCCGGCCAGACCATCGCTATCGTCGGCCCCACCGGCGCCGGCAAGACCACGCTCATTAAGCTGCTGCAGCGCTTCTACGATGTGGACGGCGGTTCGCTGCGCGTCGAGGGCGTCGACGTGCGCGACTGGGACCGCGCGGCGCTGCGCGGCGAGTTTGCCATGGTGCTGCAGGATACCTGGCTGTTTAACGGCACCATCCGCGAAAACATCCGCTACGGACGCCCCGATGCGAGCGATGCCGAAGTCGAGGCCGCCGCACGCGCCGCACGCTGCGACCACTTTATCCATACGCTCGCCGGCGGTTACGACTTTATGATCAACGAGGAGGGCACCAACCTGTCGCAGGGTCAGCGCCAGCTCGTGACCATCGCCCGTGCCATTTTGGCCGACCGTCCGGCGCTGATTTTGGACGAGGCGACCTCCAACGTTGACACTCGTACCGAGGAGCTTATTCAGCGTGCCATGGATGCGCTGATGCAAGGCCGCACCAGCTTTGTCATCGCACATCGCCTGTCCACGATTCGCAACGCCGACGTGATCTTGGTGATCCGCGACGGCGACATCGTCGAGAAGGGCACACACGACGAGTTGCTCGCCCAGGGTGGCTTCTACGCCGACCTGTACAACTCGCAGTTCGACGAGGCGGCGTAGATACGGCCGCAGAGAAATGATGACGCCCGAGAACGGGGGCGCAGGACAACCTGCGCCCCCGTTTTGTGTCCTTCGAGCCTCGAAACGCCTTCCCTGAGACCTCATTGACGGCGCTTTCCAGACCCCGTGGGCAAAAAAGGGCAAATATGAGTACTGTTACCTTTTTAGTAACAGCCAAAACCGCCTCAAACAACCTCTTTGCGGCCTCTATACGCCTTCAAATTAATCAAAACGCCCGTTAGCAGGCTTCTGCGTGCCAACGTTAATGAACGTATTTTTCACTTTGTCTATTATCTCGCTAGACCGATATGTTACTAGGTTAGCAACCGTACTCATATTTGGCATTTTTTGCCCACGGGGTGTTTCCTGGGGAACCGACAACAGCCTTACGGTCCCGCGCGGCGCAGCTCCCTCCCGGCATCCGCCGACGTTTGCCCAGATAAAACCTGCCAAAATAAACCTGTCCCTTTTTGGCAGGTTTCGGGGTGACAAGGACTTGCACTTTAGCGTGCGACAGCGGATAATGCCGAACACTCAACAATACGCTTATTGCTCTTTCTATAGATTGAGGAGGCCCCTATGGCCATGGAATTCAAACGCAAGTTGCCGATCCCCATGGAGATCCGCGAGGAAATGCCGCTTTCTGCCGAGCTTACCGCCAAAAAGCAGGCATTTGACGCCGAGGTCGCCAAAGTCTTTACCGGCGAGGACGCACGCAAGGTGCTCATCATCGGCCCGTGCTCTGCCGACCGCGAGGATTCGGTCCTCGAATACATGAACCGCCTGGCCAAGACCGCCGAGGAGGTCAAGGACAAGCTCATCATCATTCCGCGCGTCTACACCAACAAGCCGCGTACTAAGGGCACTGGCTACAAGGGCCTGTTGCACAACCCCAACCCCGAGGCGCCCGATGACCTGCTCGAAGGCGTTAAGGCCATTCGCCACATGCACCTGCGCGTTATTAAGGAAACGGGCTTCTTCACCGCCGACGAGATGCTCTACCCCTCTAATTACCAGTACCTCGTCGACTTGCTAAGCTACGTCGCCGTGGGTGCGCGCTCGGTCGAAAACCAGGAGCATCGCCTGGTGTCGAGCGGCATTTCGGTGCCCGTGGGCATGAAGAACCCCACCGCCGGTTCCACCACCGTCATGCTCAACTCCATTTACGCCGCCCAGGCGCGCCAGAGCTTTATCTTCCGTAACTGGGAGGTCGAGTGCGATGGCAACCCGCTCGCGCACGCCGTCATGCGCGGCTACATCGGCCTCGATGGGCGCACCTACCCCAACTACCACTACGAGCACCTCGAGCGCCTGGCTGAGCGCTACACCGAGCACGCCGGCTACGCCAACCCAGCGGCGGTCATCGACTGCAACCACGACAACTCGGGCAAGCGACCGCTTGAGCAGTACCGCATTTGCAAGGAGGTACTCGACAGCTGCCGCCGCAACGAGTCCATCTCCAAACTGGTCAAGGGCTTTATGATCGAGTCTTACCTTGAGGACGGCAACCAGCCGGTCGACGGCGGCGTCTTTGGCAAGTCGATCACCGATCCGTGCCTGGGCTGGGAAAAGACCGACTACTTCATCCACGAGATCGCAGAGCGGGTGTAGGTTACGGCGTTTTACCAAACGCCGTAACCGGCCGACGCTGCAAACCCACCAGAGCGGCAATCTGCCTTTCAGCTTCGGCGGGTTTTCGCTGACTTCGCCAAAACATCGGCGTTGCGAAACTTGGCGAGGTGGCACTTGGGGATGCGGCAGTTAGGGACGTTCTTTTTCTGCCGGCAGTCTGGAACATTCCTTGGGGTAGTCGTTGGGGACGCTCTTGTTTGACTAGTCGTTTAAGAACGTCCCCAATGACTATCTCTCCGCCCCCGTGGAATCGGGGGTCGTCTACCGAATGGTTGATGCGGCGGCCCTGCGGCCATGCCACACTCATAGATGGCCTGACCCAACTTGGAAGGAGCCTCCATGAGCCTTGACAACGTAACTCTGCGCGCCGCCACGCTCGATGACCTTGCCGGCATCGCCGCCATCTACAACCAGCTGTGGTGCAACACGCTACGCAACCGCGGCGACGTCGAAGCCGCCGATTTCTGCGCGCGCTTCAACATTGCCATGCAGCTGCAGCGCTCCCCCATCGCGCTTGTCGCCGAGGCCGAGGGCCGCATTATCGCCGCCTGCTGCATCGGCATCTTCGAGGACGGCAAGCCGCGCACCAATCCCACGTGGGAGCCCTGCTATAACGAGATGTTCGCCCAGGCAACCGAGATGGCAAAGACCGCCGATGCCAAGCTCGAGGGCTCGCTCTTTGGAGACAGCCGCGAAAAGGCCACAGCGGATCGCTTTGCCGCCACAGGCAACGAATATGCCCAGGGTCAACTCAACTTGATTATCATTGTGCCTGAATGGCAGGGCAAGGGACTCGGCCGCGAGCTCATCGACCTTGCGCGCGCCGAGCTCGCCAAGGCAGGCTGCACCAAATTCTTCCTGATGAGCGACTGCAACTCCGACTGGCAGTTTTACGAGCACCTCAACATGAAGCGCATCCTAGAGGACCACAGCCAAGACACCGGTGACGGATTTATCGTCTATATGTACGGAGGCACGCTCTAAGTACCCCTTCAATCAAGGTGCGCCGGGCACCCGGCCCTTGGCCTCTGCCCAGGAATAACCCAGGGGCCGGACCGCCCGTCCCTAAACCTGCCCGACAGCGCGATATCTCGTCGCCCGAGCGCGCCCCTCTTTAACGAGTGCGCCTTCCTCAAGCAAACCGTTGATAACCCGCAGCGTCACGTCGCGCCCAGTTCCCAGCGCGTCCGAAGCATCCTGGCGCGTAAAACCGCGGGGCCGCTCAAGGGCAAAGCGAATCAAGGTGCGAGCGTATCCACCACGTCGCTCGTCCGAGACATCCTGTAGCATCGCGGACGCCTTGCACGCAACATCAAAGCCAAGCTCCTCCACGAGCTTGGCACGCACCTCGTGGCCGCAGTCGCCATTCATCGACACGTGCCCCTCTCGCTGCGCTCGCACGGATGCAAACGCCTGCGAAACATCGGGCGGCAGTGCCCCTTCCCGCTCGAGCTGCTCATAATCGCTGTAATCCCCACGCAAGTTGGGACCGCTATTGCCACGAGGCGTCAGATAGGAATTGCGCACGGCGTTGACGTTGGGCAGCGACAACCTAAACATTGCAGGGTAGGCGCAGACCTCGGGCTCCAACCCTTCCGCCTCATAGAGCGCACGGATCCCCTTGAGGCCCGTTCCAAACGCCTCAACCATCCCCAGACGCAAAAAGAGCAGTTGCAGCTTTGGATTCCGAGCGTCCGAGCCGCCCGCAAGCGCCTCCTCGACGCTGATGTGCTGCGGCCCTCCCGCATTGGTAAATTCAAGCGCCGTACGGCTCATCTTGATAAGAGACGCCACCGAAGATTCGTAGTCGCGATGGATAAACAGGTTCAGAATTCCCTCTCGAACAGCCTCGCGGGGATAGTCGTCCTTATCTATGCGATCGAGCCTTCCCGGCACAAAGTACATACGCGTTGCGTTCGATATATTGAGGAACCGTTCGATATCCTCTATCTGCCTGAAGATCGAGCCCTCGCCATCCTGACGGTCGATAAACTCGGTATACGCATCGTCGTTGAAGAGGCCAGCGCGGACTGCAAAGGGGTTTTGGTCAGAGACCAGCAGTGCCAAATTGGTGTAAAAGCCCAGTTCATCGATAAGGCCGAGATTCTTTTGAGAGGTTTGGTCAAACGTAATCTCCGCGCGCCTAAAGACCCGCTCGGCTTCAAAAAACGTCAAGCTCTGTTCATGAGAGCGTGCGGTCTCAAAATAATCGCCGTCGGTGCGCTTGATCATCGAGCGGATCTGGGCCATCTCGATGGGCACGTTGGCAGGACCTAGGCGCCGATATACCCCGGCGGGAACAAATCCCTTCGAGCACAGGCAGTACGGCTTGTGAGGACCCGCTTCCACCTCGATTTTCACCAACGCTGCGCCATCGATGTCCAATGCGGAGACCGTCGTGATTTCAGAAACGTCGGGATACACGCCATCGGTTATTGCATTAGAGCATTGAAGCATGGTGGCATCGATATCGTCCACGCCGATGATACTGCCAAAATCGTCGATTCCGATATACAAGGTACCACCATTCGAATTGGCAAACGCCACCACAGCTTTGAGCAGCTTAGGGGTAAATGTGCACTTGAACTCCACGGTCTCACTTTCAACAAGCTGCATGCAACCCCCTATCATCGACTATCGACGATTCTAGACCAACTATCGACGATAAGCAAGGCCCCTGGTACCCTCGCTTAGACCCGAGTGCCCGCGTGCAACGCTGCCCGCCGCACGCAAAAGGGCCCGCCAGCGTGTGCGCCAGCGGGCCCCAAGTCATATCGACACTACCCCGTGTGCCTGCAACCGCCTCTACTTGCAGCGCGCCTTGGGCTGCTGTTGGGTGATGCAGTGGATGTTGCCGCCACCATAGATGACCTCGCGCGTCATGATGCCGATGACCTCGCGATCCGGATAGGCGGCTTGGATATCCTTGAGTGCCTGGGCATCGTTGGGGTCGCCGAACTGCGGCACGAGCACCGCGCCGTTAATGGGCAGGAAGTTGAGGTAGCTGGGTTCAAAGGCGTCCTCGGGCGTACGCGGCAGCACGCCCTCGACGGGATCGATTGTAGAAGCCTCCTCCTCGGTCATGTATACCGAGGTCGCCGGCATAATTACCTTGTGCACTTTGAGCTTGCGGCCCTTGGCGTCAGTTGCCTCGGAAAGAGTCTTGTAGGCCTCCTGGCACTCCTTGTAGAACTTGTGATTGGGATCGTCGGTCCACATGCAGCAAACCTCGCCAGGCGCGCTAAAGCACGCAACGTCGTCCACATGGCCGTTCGTCTCAAACGGGTCGATGCCGTCCTTGATCCAAATAACCTTCTCGATGCCCAGGTACTCGCTGAGTTTTGCCTCGATCTGCTCCTTGGTGTACTGCGGATTGCGGTCCTTGTTGAGCAGGCACATCTCAGTGGTCACCACGGTGCCCTGGCCGTCGCAGTTAAACGAGCCCCCCTCGAGGATGTAGTCCTCCGGGCGATAGCGGTTGACCTGCTCGAGCTGTGCCACCTGTAGGCCGATGCTCGCATCCTTGTCCCAGGGGAAGTACAGACCGTCAATGAAGCCGCCATACGCGTTGAAGTGGAAATGCGATAGCGCCACATCACCCTTGTCATTAACGAGGAACGCCGGACCGGGGTCGCGAATCCAGGAGTCGTTGTACTCCATGTGGATTACGCGCACGTTCTCCACGCCGTCAAAGATCTCGCACACCGCGGGGAAGTCCTCAGCGTTGACGCCCACCGTAATGGGCTGGAAGCGTGCGACCGTTTTAATGATCTCGGTAAAGACCTTCTGAGCGGGCTTGGCACCGCAGCGCCACACGTCGGAGCGATGCGGCCAGAGAATCCAGGTGCGCTCCTGCTCCTCGTACTCGCCGGACATATAGAAACCGTCTTTTTTGGGCGTTGATTCGCTCTCGTAAATGGTCTTCATGTTGGCTCCTCACTTTGGGTCGAACCTGTTTGATGACACCCCCATTGTGCTGCGGCGACAACGGCGTCTCAATGGGCCTTGGGTACCCATTCGGCAGCCAAAAGTCGACCGTTCGCTGACCTAAAGTTCTAGTGGACCGGCACGCATGCCATACTGGCTAGATGGCACGAAAGGACTCCCCATGACACATGTGAACAACGCAGATAACCAGCACGTTGAGCTCTTTGCTCAAGATTGGGCCACTCTCAACGAATGCGCACTGTGGACACATGAGCAGGGGTCGCTCAGCGCACTGCAGGAAGGCCTACTCAAGCGCATCGCAGACGTGATTGCGCACCGTGTCTCGATGTTCGATATCGCCCAGACGGGGGCTCACGGACAAACGCAATTTGTTCGCCCCGTCGCATACGGAATGTCCGCACAGGCGCTTGATGATTATTACGGACGCTACGCCGCGTATGACTACACCATTTGGAGCTTTGACACGCGGGTGGTCGATGTATATCGCGATCTGGACCTGGTGGATGTCGAGCGCCGCAATGGCACGCCCATCTACCTGGAATGGATGCAGCCCCTGGGAATTTATTATGGCTGCACGGCCACACTGGCGCACAAGGCCACGCCGCTCGGCTCGATTACGCTGTTCCGCGCCGAGCAAGACGGCGACTTTACCGATTCGGAGCTCGAGATCCTCCGCCAGATTGCCCGGCACCTGAGCGTGCGCCTGCATCAGCTGCTCCCACACGGGTATGCCGAGGGCGCAGATGAAAGCCCCGCCAGCGTGCTTGCCATCAAGGCTGCTCTGCTCCCCCGCGAAGCCGAGGTCCTCAAGTTCATGCTCACCGGCAAGACCAACCACGAGATAGCTGCTGAGCTCTATATCTCCGAGTCGACCGTCAAAAAGCACGTCAACGCCATCTACCGCAAACTCGGCGTCAAAAACCGCATGGGTCTCATGGCGCTGCTGCAGCCGTAGTGCACTCCCCCTCGGGACAGCATGGATCCACTTTGGTTTACAAACGGCGGACGAGCCAGTTGTAAATGACTTGGCCGATAACAGATGATGTTGACCAACTGTTATCGGCCAAGCGGATATCAACATGCAGCCTTTGTTTGCAGAAAAACCTGAGACCCTAAAGGGATGAAATCTAATAAAAGGTCCTCGGTAATTACCATAATCTTGTAGTAGTGTTTTCCACAATCTTATAGTAGCCCAGTTCAGAAGCGTTATTTATAGAACCGAAATCTTAGACCCTCAATAACAATAGCCACCACAATGGGAACTGTCCCCATTGTGGTGGCTTGCAGGCGAGTTGACTTATTCGACTATCGCGCGCCGGCCGTGTCCGAGTCTAGAG
Organism: uncultured Collinsella sp.; assembly: GCA_902469555.1. Classification (GTDB taxonomy): domain Bacteria; phylum Actinomycetota; class Coriobacteriia; order Coriobacteriales; family Coriobacteriaceae; genus Collinsella. The sequence continues at coordinate 27,379 of CABRDB010000067.1, forward strand.
CGTGGCAAGTCGCTTAGATTCGCGGACGGCAAGGGCGATGGAGATAAGACCAGTGATGGCGTCAGCCGCCACCAAGGCAAACCAGACACCCTGAACGCCCATCATGTTGCCAAGCAGGTACATAAGCGGCACGGAGCAGATCACGTAGCGGAGCAGACCGGTGAACGTGGCGATACCCACCTTCTCAACCGCCTGAAAGTACATCGACATGGTCATGGCAAGATAGCCCAGGGCCACGGCCAGGATAACGATGCGCGTGGCGTTGGCGGCAACCTCGACGAGCGCCGGGTCGCTACCAGCAAAAAAGGCGCAGACCGGCGTTGCGGCCACCCATAGCACAGCAGACACCGCAGCAAGCGTCACGACCTGGTACTTAAGCGTGCAAGAGAGCGTTTCCTTGAGGCGCGTCCACGCCTTGGCGCCGGCGTTGAAGGCGGCAATGGGCTGCAGGCCGTACGAGAAGCACTGGGCGACCATCATGGTAATGTAGAGGATGTAGCCGTTGATCACGCCAAAAGCCGCGATGTAGAGCGAACCCATATCGCCGCCGAGCTGGCCAAGCAGCGAGTTGGCAACGGTGTTGAAGATGAACGTGGCAGCCTGCACCAAAAAGAACGGGAAACCGATCTTGATGATCTGACCGCAGATGCCCATGTCGAGTTTAAGATCGGCGGCGCTGATCTGGAGCTGCGACTTCTTACCGCCGATGAACCAGAAGATACCGATGGCCCAGATACCGATGGAAAGACCGTAGTACACGCCGGCTCCCATAACGCCGAGCTTGAGTACAAACGTCGAAAGCGCAAGCCAGCAGATGGCGACGATGGCAGACACGGTCATGAGATTGGCCTGGATCTGAACCTTCTCGTCCACGCGCATGACGGCGGTGACCATCTGGCCGATGACCGTGAGCGGCAGCAGCACGGCGAAGGTACGCACACCGGCGACGGTGTCGACCATGATGTCGGGCGTGGCGCCGAAGAACGCGCAGATAGGCTCGGTGAAGACGGCCATCACCACGGCAAGCAGCACACTCACAATCGTGGTAAGCCAAAAGCCCTGGCTAAACGCCTTGCTGGCGCCCTTGACGTCGCCGGCACCCAAAAGGTTGCCCACCACGGCGGGCACGCCGGTGCCAAACAGGTTGCCAAAGGCCAGGTTAATGTACTCGACCGACATGATGATCGAGACACAGGCCAGGCCGTGTGCACCCAGGCCCCAACCCATCACGAGGCCCTCAAGGACCACCATGACAATCTGGGCGAGCATACCCTGGCCGGTGATGATGGTGTACTTGCGCACCAGGCCGGGAATCGGCTGCGAGGCAAGCTCACGCTCCTCCTCAACAGCGGCGGTTGTTTCTTCTGCCATTGTTCTCCCCTTTCCGTGAGAGATTGATGAATGGATGGATGGATGGGCGGCACGCACAGGCTGTGGCACCGCCCAGCGATGCAGCAGCCCCGCTAGGCCTCGTAGACCACCTTGCCGGCAATCATCGTGAGGGCGGCGGTAGCCTCGAGCACCTCGGCCGGCTCGCAATCAAAGAGGTTGCGGTCGAGCACGCAGATGTCGGCTTGCTTGCCGCAGGCGAGTGTGCCGATGCGGTCCTCAGCATGCATAGCGTAGGCGCCGCCGTAGGTGTATGCGCGCAGGGCCTCGGCCATGGTGATTCGCTCCTCGGGGAACCAACCCTCAGGATTAGATCCGTCCTCGAGCATGCGGTAGACCGCGCCATAGACTTCCTCCATAGGCTCAAGCCCCACGACCGGGAAGTCGGAGCCCAGATGCACGCAGGCACCGCTCGCGAGCAGGCTATGAATTGGCCACGAGAGCGCCGCGCGCTCGGGACCAACGGCGTCGTCCTTTGCCAAGTCGGCCATATCGAGCAGCATGTGCCACGGTTGCATGCCGGGGCATATACCAAGCTCCGCGTAGCGCGGCAGATCCTCGGGCTGAACCGTCTCGTTGTGCTCCATGGAGTGGCGGCAACCCCGCTTACCATGCAAGCGCTCGCCCTCCTCAAAGCAATCGAGCACAAAACGCACCGAGCGATCGCCGATCGTATGGACGCGCGTGTCAACGCCCCATTCCTGCGCCCTGACAATGGCGGCACGGATGCGCTCTGGATCCTCCGCGGGCTCACCGCAGGTATCGGGCGCGTTGGAATAGGGTTCAAGCATCCAAGCGGTGTGGTCGGAGCACACGCCATCAAGGAACTGCTTAAAGCCGTGCCACTCGACCTGCGTGTCAGGGAAGTTGTACTTGGCCTTGATTTGATCGAGCGTCATGCTCTCGTTCTCAAACAGATCGGTGTACAAAAAGACGCGCAGCGGCAATTCGTCCTTGGCATTAAGATCCGCAAGCACTGCATACGGGTTTTCCATGCTCACAAACGTAGGATTGACCATGCCGACAGTGGTGATGCCAAAGCTGTTAGCGCGCTTTGCCGTCTTGGTAAACGAAGCTTCCGCAACGTTCATCGCGGGGTCGTAGACCTCATCCATAAAGAAGGAGCCGGCATTGTTGGAAAACACGCCCGTCAGGTTGCCGTCGGCATCCTTAAGGATCTTGCCGCCTGCGGGATCGGGCGTCTGCGAAGTCACTCCCACCTTGTTGATGGCACAGGTATTGGCGCTAAAGGTATGCAGGTCAACCTGCTGCAGGAAGACCGGGCGATCGGAGATGTATTCATCGATCATCGCAGCCGTGGGCATCTCGGGGATATCCCACTGGAACTGAATGATTTGGCAGCCCAGAATCCACTCATTATCGGGATGGGCGTTCGCAAACGCTACAACACGCTCCATCGCCATCTCAAAACTGGTGCAATCGATAAGGTTGACGGCAAAATCGGGGTCGGTCATAAACGCACCCTGAGCAAAATGCGTGTGCGAGTCAATCAGGCCAGGCATAACGAGCTGATCGCCAAAGTCGCGCACCTCAGTATCGGGCCCGATAAAAGCGTCGAGGTACTTATCTTCGCCGCACGCAACAATTCTGTCACCCGCGACGGCAACGCCGCCCTTGAACGGTGCCAGCCCGTCACCAGTGAACACAGCATTGCTTTTGATGACTAAATCCGCTTTGTCCATATGAGCCTCCTCAGACGTTACAGGACAATGGATGAACGCCACGATACGGCGCGCCCAATCGGTGAGGGAGCATTTGTTGCTCCCTGCATGACACGTGCCTACGAGCGGTCGGGCGTCTGTCCAGCGCCCTACTCCCCGTGTCAACACCCATTGACGCACCTCCTGCACAAGCTGCCAAGATGGAAGCGGGCGAACGGACGGGTTAAGCAGGTTTACACGTCTGACCAGGTATTTTATTGTCTAAGTTTATTGTCGCTTCTTTACGCCGAGTGGTCTGCGATATGCCGCCAGCCGATCCACCCCAGCCTTACGAGCGCCAGAATGTCTCAATCAAGTCGTCGCGCGCCTTGACTTCGCTCTTTACATAGATGCGATGCAGGTGAGCCTTGACGGTACCTGGGCTAATCACAAGTTCATTAGCAATATTTTGGACATCGAGTCCACGCAATACGAGTGTAAGCACTTCCTGTTCGCGCTTTGAAAGCCCATGCTCGTCCGAGAAAATCGCAACACGCGAGACAAGGTCCTCCCGTGCATCACGGCGCTCTGTCGCTACCTCTTCATCGGCACGAGGGTGACGCGAGAACACACGTAAGATATGGCTGAACTGTTTAAATAGCTGAACGGCTGCAGCAACAAACAATAAATTCTCTGAGATATTCCGCTCGCCCAGATACCATAAAAAGGCGCTCACCATCACGTTGTCAACGTCAGGCGTGCAGAATAGGATCATATAGGTATCCTCGATAACCACCATCACGGTAAGCACGCAGGCTATGCGAAAGAACGTCCGAGAGCGCTCAAGATCGAGCCGCTCAGCCCTATTCTCCGTCTTGCGATAGCGGGCGTAAGCATGTACCAAGCAGAATGCCATTCCCAAATCGCGCGAAAGCCAAAAAAGATATTGCTGAACCTGGCCCGCAAAGCCAGTACGAGGCACCAGAGCAAGCTGAAGCACGGCGATCGGTACGACATATGCGGCAACGCGCTTAACGGTCACCTCATCGTGTAAGCGAAACGTTACCCAAAGCCATACGCACGCAAGAATCGCCACGCCCAGCGCGCAGCGCAGTAACGGATGTTGAAGCGGCTCATTAAACGTCACCACATAGTCATATTTGAGCCGGTTGTACTCATCAAAGAAGATCACCGACATATCGAAGATATAGAGAAGGAAGCCCGCGGCCGCCACCAAACAATCGCGTCGACGCGTCATGAGCCATATTACGAGTGCAGTTGATGCCGTCACCAATCCAACGCCCATGACAATAATCGTGTAGATAAAGAATGCGAAGCTCATACTACCCTCATTCCGCGCACAACCAGCTTGATTCCGCATTACGGTTATGGTAGAAACATCGAACGAATACCGAGACCGAAGGGAGATGCCATGGCGCCTATCGCACCGCTCAAGATTATTGTCGCGCCCGCCGCCAAGGCCATCGCCAAGATCGGTTCGACCATGACCTACGATGACGTTCCTTGCATCGTTGATGAGCGCAACGACAGCTGCCCTTACCTGGGACACATCCCCTACTTTGCGCCCAAGCTCTCCTCTTCACTCGAGCACCGCGAACAGTAATCCAAGATGCACCAAGCGCTGCGCAACTCGCGGCGCTTACTGTTTTGGTGCAAAGTAACCTGACCCCCGTGCACCAACGCCGGGATTGTCGACGCTTCGGCCGCGGCGCGATATGAGGCGCGAAACCTCGCCCAATAACAGGCCAATCACTACGCCCGCGAGAATCGGCAACTTTGACATCTCGGCGGGTGAGCTGTTAAGCGGCACGATTGTCGCAACAATCGAAAGCACGAGCTCTACCACCGGCACCGCAAGCGCTACCGCAAGCACCTTGCCCTCGAAGGGCGCGCGGAACACGCGCGGGCGACCGTCGCATTTGCGCAGACGCCAAAACGCCGGGAACATCGGGATATAGCTCATAAGCAAGAAGACGACGTTCATCGAGAAGAAAACCCAAAAGACATCGGAGCCCTCGCCCAGCGGAATCTGGAGCAGTAGCACCATACTTGCAAAACAACCGTTAATGAGCGCCGAGCCGTTGGGCATGCCGGTCTTTTTGGACACCAACGCAAAGGGACGCGGCATGTTGCCATGGCGCGCGGCATAGCTCGCTACGTTGTTGACGCCAAAGCTCCAGCAGATCATATTGGCGAACAGCGTCACCAAAAAGGCCACGCCCACGACCATCGTCAGCGGGTGGGTGCGCCCCACCATAGCGGCGACTGCGTCCACAATGCCCGAATCGAGTGAAAGCTGCTCGGCGGGAACCGCGGCTCCAATGCCAATGCCGCAAATGATGTAAATTGTCGCAATGGCCACGCCACCGGCAATAACCGCCTTGGGGATATCGCGCGACGGGTTCTTCATCGTGCTGGCAAAGGTCGCGACCACTTCGAAGCCCATAAAGTTGAACAGGATAATCGATAGGTACGTCAACGAATTGGTGTCGCCCAGATCTGGAATGAAGGTCTTAAACGACATGTCGTTGGCAAAGCCGTTATTGCAGGCAAACCAAATGCCGACGATTCCCACCACAGCGGTAATGAGTACCTTGATGACGGCGCCGCCGTCCATAACCCAATCGGCCTCCGCCACCGGCTGCATTGCCATGACCGTGACGCCCCACACAAAGGCAATCTCGATGGCAATTCGGATCCCGAGTGAAAACTCGATACCCCACACCGCATTAATGACACTGGGGAACATGCAGGCGATACTTGCCACCCACAGCGGAAAGTTAACCCAGTAGCACCAAGAGCAACGGGCGCCCCAACGGTCGCCCAGGCCCAAGCGAACCCAATCGTACAGGCCGCCCTCGGAATCAAACGCCGTACCCAGCTCGGCCACCACCAGGCCATAGGGAAGTAAAAACGTGATGATGAGGAAGATCCACCAGAAGAACTGCACGTTGCCCATGGCAGATGCCGGAGCCGCCGCCTCGATGGTAAACACGACGCAGATAACCGAAAGGATGACCTCGATCAGGGAGAACTTCTTACCTGCCATGGCGCGCGCCCCCTACAGCAAAAAGGATGGCATCTGTACCGAAGGCGCAGCCCAAGGTAGGGTTGCGGGCCGCGTCACCGGTACAGGTGCCATCCCAAAGAGAGGAGATGATGCAGTTGTTGGACCAACGCTCGCGGAACAGACGCGTGTAGATGACGATACGCTGGTACATAGATACTCCGATCAAAACGGCCGCGTTCGCGACCGGGAACTTTCGGCAATTGAAGACGCGTCTGACCTGGGAAATTCAAGCGAACAATTGGCCTAACCCGCAAAAAATCCCAGGCCAGACGCGTACTCAATCAAAGAAAAAAGGCACTCCGATGTGGAGGCAACGGAGTGCCCAAAGAAAACCCAACCGACCAAGACATCAAGCAAATCAACCATCAATGCCCCGAGATGGACCGATCCGCCGATTGTCCGATTGATCGGCTGGGTTTTCGAGGTGCCCCAGGTCGCCACGAAAGAGGAGCGAAGCGTACTTTGGTACGCGAGCGACGGTTTGAGCGGCGAGATGGGGTGCCTCGGAAAGCCAGACGATTAAGCGGACGGCTCCTGCTGGGTAATGCAGTGGATGTTTCCGCCGCCGAAGACGACCTGCTCGGACTGAACGCCGACGCACTTGTAGACGCCCTCGCCCCAGACCTCGTCATAGATCTTCTGGAGCGTGTCAACGGCCAGCTGGTCGTTCTCGTCGCCGTACTGCGGGACGATAACGCCGTGGTTGGTGACCAGGTAGTTCATGTAGGAGGCGATCAGCGGCTCGTCGGGAACGCGCGGCTCGGCGTTCTCGTCGGCGTCGATGGTGTCGCAGGAAGCCTGGTCCATGAACAGCGGGTTCACGGGCATGCAGAGCTTGTAGACCTTCATCTTGCGGCCCTTGGCGTCAACGGCGTTGGAGAGGGTCTCGTAGGCAGCGTGGCACTGCTCGTAGAACGGATACTCGGGATCGTCGGTCCAGATGCAGGCCATGACGCCCGGGGCGATGAACGTGGCGACGTCATCGATGTGGCCGTTGGTCTCCTCGGGGTCGATGCCCTCCTTGACCCAGATGACCTTCTCGACACCCAGGTAATCCTTGAGGTGCTCGTCCATGTAGGCGCGAAGCTCCTCGCTCCAGGGCTCAAACTTCTTGTGGTACTTGGGCCAGATGGACTCGGGATCCTCTTCCTCCTCCAGAACCGCAGAGCAGGTGCGGCCCGGGGAAAGCAGGCACTGGTCGGTCACGACAAGGGTGCCCTCGCCGTCGACGGTGATGGAGCCGCCCTCGAGGATCATGTCATCGGGGCGATAACGACGGCAGCCGGAGAGCTCAGCCATCTTAAGGGCGATCTGCTCGTCCTTGTCCCACGGGAAATAGAGGCCGTCGACGAGGCCGCCGTAGGCGTTGAAATGCCAGTGGTTGGCGCGCTTCTCGCCCTTGCCGTTGATGACGTAGGTGGCGGCGGTATCGCGGAACCAAGCGTCGTCGGTGGTCATCTCGATAACGGTGACGTTCTCGTCATTCTCGAAGACGGCCTTGCAGTTGGCGTAGTCGGCCTGGTTGGCGCACATGGTGACCGGGGTGAACTCGGCAATGGCGCGAGCGATGGCGGCATACTGCTTCTGAGCCGGCTTGGCGCCATGGGCCCAAGTGTCGGTGCGATGGGGCCAACCCATCCACACGCGATCCTGCGGAGCGAATTCAGCGGGCATAAAGAAGCCATCGGCCTTAGGGGTGGACTCGGACTCGGTGATCGTACGCATAAGATTTCCTCCAAATCGAACGATCGCTTGCTGCGGGCGGGTTACCCGCAGCCTAAAACCAAGAGATGGTAGGCGCCCGTTCCCCGGCAAAGGTCGGGGCGCCTGGCACCGGTTTTCACGGATGTCGCACCGGCAAGCGACGACGTAACCCGGTGCGCGGAGACAAAACGCGCGAAGGACACGGAAGAGAGATTGGGGCGGGCGGTGGTTACCGGAGCAATAGCTCACACCCACCCCAGAGAAAGGTTAGCAAACCTGTTGCTTGGGCACGCCTCCGAAGAGGCTAGAGTGTCCCGAGTCGGGAGCGACAAGCCCGACGAAGCGTACGTTGGTACGCGAGGAAGGTTGGAGCCCCGAATCCGGGTGCTCTAGTCCTCCTCGGCCTCCTCAGCGAGACGCTGAGCAGCCAGCTCAGGGGTGAGACCCTTGTACTCGGTCTCGCGACCCTTGGCGCTGACGACGCGGACGACCTCGCCGATGAGCACAAGCACGATGAAGATAACGATCATCGGGACCTTGTCGCCAATTTCATCGACGGAGAACGGAACCAGCGTTGCAACGATGGCCAGGATCAGCTCGATGCAGGGGATGGCCAGCATAACCTTCATCATGGCGCCCTTAAACGGGAACGTGAAGATGCGCTCACGGTTCGGGTCGTTCTTACGAAGGTTGAGGAACGCCGGGAACATCGGGATGTAGGTGAGCAGCAGGAAGACGACGGAGGTGCCGAAGAGCATCCAGAAAACACCGTTGGAGATGGCGTCGATGGGAACCAGCTGCAGGCACAGCACCAGGGAGGCGACTACGGCGTTGACCAGGTTGGCGCCGTTGGGCATGTCGTCATCCGAGATCATCGAGGCGAAGACCTTGGGCATGTTGCCATGCTCGGCAGCATAGCGAGCAACGGAGTTGACGCCGAAGGACCAGGCAGCCATGTTGGCGAACAGCGTGATCAGGAAGGCGATGCAGATGACCTTAAAGATCATGGAATCGCCCACAATAGTCTGGACAGCATAAATCATGCCGTAGTCGGGATCGATGGAATCGGCCGACACAGCAGCGCCGATGCCAAAGCCAGCGAAGAGGTAGATCACGGCGATGGACAGGCCGCCGACGATGATAGCCTTGGGGATATCGCGAGCGGGATCGGCCATATCGTCGGTCATGGTGCAGATGACCTCGAAGCCCATGAAGTTAAAGATGATGATCGACAGGTAGCCGAGCGCGTTGGTGTTGGTGAGCTCGGGCAAGAAGGTGACAGCGGACATATCGTTCGCAAAACCGTTCTCCATGGCGTACCAAATGCCCAAAGCGCCGACGATAACGGCAACGGCGACCTTGATGATGGCGCCGCCGTTCAGGACCCACTCGGAGTCGGCAGCCTTGGAGCGACCCATAAGATAGACAATCCACACAAAGGCAAGGTCGATACCAATCTTGGCAATCAGATTGAACTCGACGCCAAAGACCATGCCCAAAATGTCCGGGAACATAGTGGCCAGCGAGGCAATCCACAGCGGGTAGTTAACCCAGTAGTAGTACGAAATGCGGGCGCCCCACTTGTCGCCCAGGCCATCGCGTACCCAGTCGTAAATGCCACCCTCACCGTCATAGGTAGTGCCGAGCTCGGCAACGACCATGCCATAAGGGAGCAGGAAGGTCAGAATCAGGAAGATCCACCAGAAGAACTGCTGGTTGCCAATGGCAGCAGCAGGTGCGGCGGCCTCGCAAACGAAGACAACGCAGATGATGGTCGAGATAACCGTCAAGAAGGAAAGCTTTTTCTTTCCGTCGCTCATGATGAGCTCCTTCGCTCAGTCTTGGACAAATCGAGGCCCTTAAGATATTAAGGCAATTGCCGGGCCTCGGTGAGCGGGCGACAGGAGACGAGCATCCGCCGCCCGCAAACGTGCTTTTAGAAGCTTTGAGGCTTAGAGCTGCTCGAGAGCCTCGAGAGCGGCGTGGAGCTCGGCCTTGGCGGAGTACTCGACACCCTCGTCGTTGAGCGGGGTGCGCTTGCCCAGAGCAGCGAGGAGAGCACGGATGGAGTGCTTGCGGTTCTCGGCCTCGACCCAGCACAGGGAGCGCTCGGGATCGTCCATAACCTCGTCGACGACTTCCTCGTTGCGGGTGGCCGGCAGGCAGTGCATGAACTTGGAGTTGGGGCCGGCGAAGTTCATCATGTCCATGGTGACCTGATACTTGGGGTAGAACACGTCCATGTAGTTCTCGCCCGAGACCTCCTCGTCGTACAGGCCATACCACACGTCGGTGTAGATGAAGTCGGCGCCCTTGATGCACTCGATGTCGTCGGAGATGACGACGGATCCGCCGGAGACCTTGCAGTTCTCCTCGGCGATGGCCATCATCTGCTTGCCGAACTCGGCGCGCTCCTCAACGGTGCCAACGTGCAGGCCGCCGTCGGGGATCTGGTGGCCCTTAGGTCCAAACTGGACAAACTTCATGCCGACCTTGGAGGCGATGAACATGAGGGAGACGCAGACCTGGGTGGCGTCGCCGATGAAGGCCAGGGTGCAGTCCTCGATCTTCTTGCCCTCGGGGAGGTTCTCGAGCATGGTCATGAGGTCGCCCATCTCCTGCGTGGGATGGTTGAACTCGGACATGCCATTGATGACGGGCACAGCGGAGCCCTCGGCGAGGCCGACGACGTCCTTGTGACGGTCAACACGAGCCATCATGATGTCGAGCAGGTCGCCCATGACGCGAGCGGTGTCGCCCAGGGACTCGTGGCCACCGAGCTGAATGGTGCCCGGGCCATAGAACTGAGCGTGGCCGCCGAGGTCGCACATGGCGGTCTCGAAGGAAAGACGGGTGCGGGTGGAAACCTGCTGGAAGATCATGCCAAGGCTCTTGTTGCGGAGCAGGTGCGGATAATAACCGTCAACCTTGATGGCCTTCTTCATTGCCAGGCCAAGATCCTCGATAGCCAGAATCTGCTCTTTGGTGAAGTCGTTGGTGTCGATGAAATCCTTAGGCAGTGCCATGTCGATTTCCTTTCCGCCGGTCTTGCCGACTATTACTATGAGGCGCTCGTACATCACGCCTCGTGTTGACAAGACCATCATTCACCCGTATGCAATTTTTACCTAGTTTATTCGGGATTAAAGACCGTTCACGGAGTTACACCCCCTCTAAACCAATATAAACCCGCAGGTAGCGGGCTTGCAGGGGGTTTACTATCTAGAACCGCGAACGGTATACGGCTATGCTGTATCTCGGCGCCTAATCCGCAATGAAACGAAGGGTTGAGACGTCTATACCCCACAAGGCATACAGGGCTTTGCCATAGATTAAATGAGATGGGACGGTGACAGATGAACACTCTGATGTTCTTCTATACCCTAGCGATACTCGTGATCTGTATTGTGACGGCAGTGCTTTCGCTTGCCGCCTATGCCTCGTCCCGTCGCCGATTCTTTATCTATGGCAGCGGCGTTTTTATTTGCTATGCCATCGAGATGACCGAGATCTTCTTTTTTGAATACACGTTGCAAAACCAGAGTTTTCCGGCCAGTGACTATTACTCAATTACCATGCCTGTAATGCGGACCCTTGTGGCGACCGCTTCACAGGCTTTTATTTGGCTGATTGCCATGGACCTGCTCGATAAGCATTCTAAAAAGCAGTTTGTTATTCCCGTCGCAACGTTCTTCCTGAGCGAGCTGCTGATCATTGTCGCTGTCCCCTACGGCCCCATGCATCAATGGCTCTACTACACGATGCGTCAGGCATTCCTTGTATTTGTGGGGCTCTATATCTTTTGGACGGCGCATAAAAGCACACAGGTCGAGCTTAAGGCGCGCGTCAACAATCAACGAAAGCACCTCATTATCGGCGCCATTCTGGTCGGGTGCATCGTTGCCGAGGATTTCTACAACATCCTTGTTGTTCCCATGAGCCTGGCACCCTCTTGGCTGCAACTGTACCTATCCGAGCGCAACTTTAGCGAGAACGTCTTTGCGTGCTACTTTGCCATCCTACTGATCATCTACGCCTATCACGTGCTTTCGATTCGCATGCAGGAGGCACCCGAGGAAAAGAACGTCAGCGATCTTGATCGACACATCGAAGAGCAGATGCCCTTCTATCGCAATGCCTACAAGCTCTCCAACCGCGAGACCGAAGTCATGCGCCTGGTCGTGCTGGGCAAGTCGAACCAAGAGATCGCTGACGAGCTATTCCTTGCCGTGGGCACCGTCAAAACCCACATCCACAACATCCTGGTCAAAACCGAGCAGCAAAACCGCACCACGCTCATCCTCCATTTCTGGAAGCGTTAACCTGCCAAAAAGGAACAGGTTTATTTTGGCAGGTTTTATCTGGGCAAACGTCAACGGAGCCGCTTTCCCTTGCGGCGGCCTTCTAACAACAAAAAGCAAGTGAGTAGACTTTTTGCAGGAGGCCGAGCACGCCCCAAATCGACACAGCTCTGACCTGCGGTTTTCTGGAGCGTTTGTCGCGATGTGCTCGGCAAATCCAAAAAAGTCCACTCACTTGCATCTGAGAGGCATCTGATAGACAAAAAAACCGCCGCGAAGGGAGTCCGACTCCCTCCGCAGCGGTTGTTCGCAGTGGCTTTGCGATGGTTTTACCCGCTTGTTACTCGCTGTAACGGGTAGCAATGGCAGCTTGTACCATGCCGGCGCTCATGAGGTAGGTCACCAGGAAGTAGCCGCCGTAGGCCGCCAGGAAAATCGCACAGGTAAGGCCCACCGTGCCGCCGATGCTCATGTTGCCAAACGTGCTCACCAGCTCGATGATCACCTTGAGCGCCACAAAGGAGTGCGCCAGACCCACTGCCAGCGGGAACAGGAAGAACACCGCTTGCTGCGCCATCACCGAATGGCGAATCTGGCGGTCGTCACAGCCGATCTGCGCCAGCACGCGATAGCTGCGGCTGCCATCCGCCACGTTGGAGAGCTGCTGGATCGATAGAATTGCCGCGCACGCAACGACCAGCACAAAGCCGATGTAGATGGCTAGGTAGCTAATCATGCCGTTCATCTGCGCCGCCTGCGTATAGATCTCGGAGCGTGTCATGAAAACTCCCCACGACCCCGGCTCCTTGCCGTCAACGAGCAGATTGTCGAGCATGGTGTATTTTATGCTCTCGTCTGCCTTGGTCACATCCATCCCCTGCTTGTAGTTAACGAGCAAATTACTGGCATACGGCTGCAGGTTAAGCTGGGACAACAGCTCGTCGGCAACGACGACGGTACCGGGATTGCTGCCCATCGCCGAGTTGGCGATGGCCGCCGTATCTTCGTCCGACTTATCGGTTGCGGGCTTGAGCGTATGCCCGCCCAAGGTAAGGGCATGGCCGCCGGCCATATACTTGGTGTACATGTCGACCAGCTCGCCGCCCATATCACACGTGAGCAGATACTGGTCGCGGCCAATGCTCACCGGCTCCTCGCCCATCATCTGACGCAATTTGTTGTACTGGCTCGCCGGCGTCACAAACAGGCCCATATCATCGGCATTGCTACCCTCGAGCGCCTTGGGAAGCTTTTCGCCCATGGTCTTGCACATCTCGCCTGCCACCACCGAGGGGCCCGAGCCGCCAAGCGGGTAACTCAGATACGAATCGATCTGCACATGCTCACCGGCAACATCGGCGATATTGACCTTCTTGCCGGTCTCGTCGTTGTTGTCCGCCGACTTGCACTCGCCATGCCATGCAGCGTACAAATCGACCGTTGCATCTGCCAGCACCATACGATCGGCCTCAGACGGATTGACATACTCCTTGTAGTAGTCGAGCCTATCGGGCGTGTAATAGACATACGTCTGAGATACGTCTACAGGGTTATAGCGCTCCAGATTCTCGTTCATCACGTTGGCGATCGACATACCGCAGGTCACCGAGGTAATGGCCAGAAACAGGATCATCGCGATAACGCCCATCGAAAAGCACACCGTGTTGACCTTGGCCGCAAGCTGGCGCACGGTAAACATGTTGAGGCCGCGCCAATACACGCTGCGTAGGCTCTGCAGCAGCTTGATAAGCATGCCCGAAAGGCCCCAGAACAGGGCAAAGGTACCCACCGTAACCATGGCCGTGGTGATACCAAACTGGTTCATGGCCTCCTGCAGCTTACCCTCCGTCGCGGTGAGCGGGAACCCATCGCGCAACAGGCGGTAATAGGCCACGCCCACCAGCACCACGCCCACGACAAAGATGGCGATCGCAATCCAGGGGTTGCGCGTCTTGATGCTCTCGTTGCGCCGCTCGGCGCCCATAAGCTCGATGAGCTTGGTACGGCGCACGGCGCGAAGGTTCAGCAGTAGCGTAAGCACAAACATCACGAGCATGCAGGCAAGGGTCAGGTTGAACGCATGCACCGAGAAAAAGAAGTGGAAATTAGCGATCTGTGTCTTAAAGAGCGAGGCCGTAAAGAATGTCATGAGCTGGGAGAGCCCCACGCCCAGCACAATGCCGGCGACAAAGGCGCCGACCGAAACGATCACGGTCTCGAGCGCCATGATCGTGGCGACGCGCCCGCGGCGCATGCCGAGCACCTGGTACAGGCCGAACTCCTTTTTGCGGCGCTTCATGATGAAGTTGTTGGCATACACCATCAAAAAGGCCATGACGCCGGCCAAAAAGTACGTCAGGTAACCGAGCATGCTGCCCATAACCTGCGCCAAGCCCTCTTCATCGATTCCGGCGATGTCGACCTGCATCGAGATGGTGTTAAAGGCATAGAAGACCGTGACGCCCAGAGTGAGCGTCAAAAGGTAGACGAGGTAGTCGCGGCCGGCGCGGCGGACGTTGCCCCAAGCGAGTTTACAGAGCATCGGAGCCCTCACCGCCCATCATGGCAACGACCTCCATAATGCGGTCGAAGAACTCTCGGCGATCGGTGTCGCCGCGGCGCAGCTCGGTGAAGATCTTGCCGTCGCGGATAAACAGCACACGGCTCGTGTAGCTGGCGGCAAAGCTATCGTGCGTGACCATGAGCACCGTGGCGCGCAGGCGGCGATTCAGGGCCTCCAGGCTCTCGAGCAGCAGGCGAGCGCTCTTGGAATCGAGGGCGCCGGTGGGCTCGTCGGCCATGATCATGGTGGGGTCGGTGACGAGCGCACGAGCCGCGGCAACGCGCTGCTGCTGACCGCCGGACATCTGGTAGGGATACTTGTCGAGCACCTGACTAATGGACAGACGCGCGGCCACATCCTGCACGCGGGTCGAGATCTCTGCCGAGTTTGTGCGGGCGATGGTGAGCGGCAGGGCGATGTTCTCGCGTGCCGTGAGCGTATCGAGCAGGTTGGAGTCCTGGAAGATAAAGCCGAGCTCCTCGCGGCGGAACTGCGAAAGCTTAGCCTGCTTCATGCGTGTTACGTCCTGCCCGTTGATGCGGATCGTGCCACTTGTGGCGCTATCGATGGTCGACACGCAGTTGAGCAACGTCGACTTGCCCGAGCCCGAAGCGCCCATGATGCCAACGAATTCGCCGCGGTTGACGGTAAAGCTGACGTCGTTGAGCGCGCGGGTCACGTTGCCCAGCGCTCCATATACCTTTTCGAGATGCGCGACCTCCAGTACCGGGGTCGCCATGTGCGTGGTTTGCATACCGAGTCCTTTCTTGCGATTAGTCTACGGCATCTATAGTCGCAAGAAGCCGAGTCGGCTACCATCGATATGGCTTACGCTTGCCTTACCGTTGTGTAAGGTACGGGTAGCTGGCCTGCCGCGTGTTGATGTTGAGAGAGGACTCCTGTTGAAGACCGTTCATGTTGCCGCTGGGATCATTCGCAAGGAAGGATCTGACAAGCTGCTTGCCGTGCAGCGCGGCTACGGCGACATGCAGGGACTATGGGAGTTTCCCGGCGGCAAGCTCATGCGCGGCGAGACACCCGAAGACGCCGTGCGCCGCGAGCTCATGGAAGAGCTGCAGGTAAAAGTCACCAACCTGCGCGATTTCTATACCGTTGAGTACGACTACCCCGATTTCCATCTCTCCATGGAGTGCTACTACTGCTCGCTCGCCGATGAATCCGATGAGCCTCAGAAGCACGACCGCCAGCTTGATATCCGCTGGATTCCGCGCACCTCGCTTGCCACGGTGGAATGGATGCCCGCAGACAAGGGGCTCATCGATGCCCTGATTGAGCTGAAGGAAGACCGGCTCGAGGCCAACGGCACTGCCAACAACGCCGAGGCCACCGCGACCGACGAGCCCGCCACCAAGCCCAAGCGCACACCTAAGCGCCGCAGCAAGAAGCGTCCCAAGCCCGGCCTGCTCGACGGCATCGATACCTCGGACCTCTCCGCTGGCGAGCGCGAACTGGTCCGCCGTCGAGCCGCCATCAAAAAGTCTATGAAGGGCAACAAGCGCGCCAACACCAAGCCCGAGTTGCTCGTTCGCCAGCGCCTGCGCGCCGCGGGCCTTACGGGCTATCGCTTGGAATGGAAGGTTCCCGGCAAGCCCGACATCGCCTTTCCCGGGCGCAAGATCGCCATCTTCGTCAACGGCTGCTTTTGGCATCGCTGCCCCAAGTGCAACCCTAGCCAGCCCAAGCGCAACGTTGAGTTTTGGGAGGCAAAGTTCCATCGCAACGTCAAGCGCGACCGAGCCGCCATTGACGCGCTTACCCAAATGGGCTGGACGCCCATAACCATCTGGGAATGCGAACTCAAAAAGGACCGCATCGACGCCACCATGGAAAAGGTCATCGAGCAGGTGCGGGCCGCAGAGCCGCAGCGCTAGAAACGAGCCGTCCACACGCCCCACACAGGCGAGCCACATCCACGTCACAAACCTTAGAAAGCCCTTAAGCCACCAACCTTTCAAGAGTGTTATGCAATAGCTTTGACCTGCGGTTTCATGGTTACATCAAACCAGGTTAAGCCTTTCTTTAGCGCTTTCTTATCTACACTCGCGGCATAATACTGCCAGCGCACGGGACCTAGCAGCACACCCCGTGCGCAACCTTTTGGTGGACATCGAGGAGGCCGCATAAGCATGCATTCTTCCAATGACGCAGCACAGCAGCCATCCCTAAATCATGCAAACCTTTTCTCCTTCCCCCCGACACAGAGAGACGGCCTCCTCGACTCCCCCACCACAAAAGCCAAACGCTCAACCAACCAGAGCCACAACTTGCGAGCATCGTTCGAAAAGCTCCAAGCATCCCTAGACAAAACCTTCCCCAACCAAGCTCGGGCATACTAGCCCCTCATCAACAAAGAAGCCCTAACGCTCCACCCTTTCCGCCCCAACGCCACAAGGGCGATTGAGCAGGACGGCTTGGGCGGGTCCCCGTACTTAGTTTCCAAAATCATTCCGCAGCGCGAAGGCCCCCGTTGCCAACGCTTCGTAGAAGCGAGGCAACGGGGGCCTTCATGCGCGAGGACGTTTTGGGAACTAAGAACGGGGACCCGCCCAAGCCGTCCGGTGGGATCAGAGTACCCTTGCTGTTACTCCGCCTTGCCCACAGAGTTGAGGTTGGTCATGCGGATCTTAACCAGCTCGGTGATCTCACGCATGCCCTCCTTGGCCGGCTTCTTGGGATCGAAGCAAGCGGGGTTCTCGGCCATGTAGGCCATGAAGCCCTTGGTGTAGGCCTGACGCAGCTCGGTGGCGTAGTTAACCTTGCAGATGCCGTTCTTCACAGCCTCGGCAACCTGCTCATCGGGCACACCGGAGGTGCCGTGCAGAACCAGCGGCACGTCGACGGCGTCGCGGATGGCCTTGACCACGGACTGCTCGATGTGCGGATCGCTCGTGTACACGCCGTGGCTGGTGCCAACGCCAATAGCGAGGGAAGTGCAACCAGTGCGCTCAACAAACTCCTTGGCCTCGGCAGGATCGGTGTAGGGGCTCTCGCCCTCAACCGCGGGACCGTCGTCCTCCTTGCCGCCAACCTTGCCGAGCTCAGCCTCGACGGGCACGCCCATGGCGCGGCCAGCATCGGCGACGGACTTGGTCAGGGCAATGTTGTCCTCGAAGGACTCGTGCGAGCCGTCGATCATGACAGAGGTGTAGCCAGTGCGGAAAGCCTGCATGCAGCGGTCATAGCCATCGCCGTGATCGAGGTGCAGAGCGACGGGCACGGAAGCGCGCTCGGCGGCAGCCTTGACCATGCCGTAGAAGTAATCCAGGCCAGCGGTCTTGATGGTGCCCGGGGTGGTCTGCATGATGACGGGGGACTTGGTCTCCTCGGCAGCGGCCAGAACGGCCATAACAAACTCGAGGTTCTCGACGTTGAACGCGCCGACGGCGTAGTGGCCGGCCTGAGCGTCCTTGAGCATCTTTTCGGTGGTAACAAGTGCCATGAGCGTTTGCTCCTCTCCCTCGCCCGCATCTGGACATCGGGCGTAGTTGTTCACAAGGCGTTTTACCTTGCGTTTTGCTGCGCTCATTGTATGAAATTCAGCGGCTTTGCACGTGCGAGATATTGTCATCGCGCGAGGTCCAACCTTCATTTTTGAAAAGCAAACGGAAGGGATCGAACCCGAGCGCGCATGTTCGATATTGAGTTTTGAGCCTTGATCGTCTTTCTTTTATAGAAAAGATAAGTAATCGAAAGGCGTTTTCTTACTTAAAAAGAAAATGAACGAAAATAGACTCAACACAATTCCTGCAAATTTCAGACGATGATGGAGCGGATATGGCCCATGCAACAACCCGAGCTTTCGCCGATGAGCGTCGTGCCGCCATTATGGAAATGCTCGAACATAACGCCTCGGTGCAGGTGGCAGAAATCGCCCAGACCTTTGGCGTGTCCTCCGTCACCGCCCGCGCCGACCTGGACGCGCTCGCCGAATCCGGCAAGCTGCGTCGCACGCATGGCGGCGCCGTGTCGCTCCACAAACGCCTAACTGTCTCCACGCAAGATCGCCGCATCAACGTAAATGTCGCCGCCAAGCAGGCCATCGCACAAAGTGCCATCGAACTCGTCGGCAGCGGTGACACCCTGCTCGTCGACTCGGGCACCACGGCACTGGAGTTTGTTCGGCTCCTCGATCAGCGCGACGGCATCACCGTCATCACGGCCGACATCACCATTGCCGATTACATCGACGAAAGCATGCCCTCGGTCGATGTCGTCATGCTGGGCGGGGCGCTGCGCAAAGGCCATCGCTATCTCTATGGCCCGCTCACCATGCAGGCACTTCAAACGGTTCACGCGGATCTTGCCGTCATGTGCCCCGGCGCCTTTGTCCCCCGCTGCGGCTTTACGACCGACTTTCCCCAGATGGCCGAGACCAAAACGGCCATGATCGCCGCAGCCCGTCAAAGCGTCGCCCTCATGGACGCCAGCAAGGTTAACGGACGCGGCATGTACCGCTTTGCCAGGCTGACCGATGTCGACACCATCGTGATGGACCGTGATCCCGATGGCGCCGTCGCTACCTCAATCGCCGAGACCGCCGACGACGCCAACCCAAATCTCCTCATCGCCGGCGCTTAAACAAAAACCACCACAAAGGTGCCTGTCCCCTTTGTGGTGGTTTGCTCGTTAAAAGCGAAATATCGCTATTTGGAAAGCTCGTCGGCGAGAACCTCGATCTGAGCGCGCGAGGCGTCGTTGAGCGAACCCAGCACGGTCACCTTGTTCTGCGCCAGGGTGATGTCCTTCATGCCCTCGAGCTCCTTGGTCATAACCTTGGCAGCAGTGGGCGCCCAGGAGCCGGCCTCAACGAGCGCCACCGTACGGTTCTGATAGGCGTGCTCGGCAAGCGTGTGGATAAAGGTGCTCATGAACGGGAAGATCTCGCCCTGATAGGTGATGGAGGCGAGCACCAGACGGTCATAGCGGAACGCATCCTCAACGGCCTCGGCCATGTCGTCGCGAGCCAAGTCAAAGACGGAAACCTTCTGGCCGCGGGCCTCGAGCGCAGATGCAAGCTCCTCAACGGCGGCCTTCAGATGGCCGTACACGCTCGCATAGGCAATCGTGATGCCCTCGTCCTCGGGCTGATAGCTCGACCAGGTGTTGTAGGTGTCGAGGTAATAGCCCAGATTCTCGGTAAGAACAGGACCATGGAGCGGACAGATGATCTGGATATCCAGATCGGCGGCCTTCTTGAGCACGGTCTGCACGAATTTGCCGAACTTACCGACGATGCCAAAGTAGTAGCGGCGCGCTTCGCAAGCCCAGCCTTCCGGGTCCTCGATGTCGTTGGCGCCGAACTTGCCAAAGCCGTCGGCACTAAAGAGCACCTTGTCGGTGGACTCGTAGGAGAAGATCACCTCGGGCCAGTGCACGTTGGGGGCGCCGACAAACGTTAGGCTGTGGCCACCCAGGTCGAGCACGTCGCCCTCTTTGACGACCATCTTACGCTCGGGGTAGTCGGTGCCAAAGTAGTTGACCATCATGCGGAAGGCGCCCATGCTGGCCACAATCTGTGCCTGGGGATAGCGTTCCATAAAGGCGGCGATACCGGCGGAGTGATCGGGCTCCATGTGATGGACGACCAGGTAGTCGGGCGTACGGCCGTCGAGCGCGGCCTCGAGGTTGCCGAGCCATTCGTCGACAAAGCCAGCGTCAACCGAATCGGCGACAGCGATTTTATCGCCCAAGATAACGTAGCTGTTGTATGCCATACCGTTCTCGGACACGTCGTACTGGCCCTCGAACAGGTCAATGTCGTGATCGTTGACGCCAATGTAGCGGATATCCTTGGTGATCTCCATCAGGCAAAGCCTCCTAGATAGACAAAAAACCCGTCTATCATAACACTCGTCTTCATAGCCACGGCTATCTGCCAGCATCCTTATCGATTGTTATTGAGACGGAAAATACCGCTGTTGACCTACAAAAACTATATGCGCGGCGCTGCTGTGCTATGTCGAATAATGAGCTGGCCGGGAATACGAATGGCAACGGTTTTGCCCGCCGTACCCGCCTCGGGAACCGCATGCTCGAATACCTCGCGTCCGCGCTGATGTAGATCGAATCGCACGGTCGTGAGCTCGTTGTGTGCCACAAAATCATCGAGCGAATCGTCGACGCCCACCACGCTCACGTCCTCGGGCACGCGCAGGCCGCTATCACGCAGTGCGGCAATCGCGCCATTTGCCATCTGATCGTTTGCCGCATAGATCGCCGTCATGGTGCGATCGTGCTCGGCCAGGTACCTGCCAGCCTCGTAACCGCTGTTGGCAGACCAGTCGCCCTCGAGCGGCTCTGCCGGCTCGATGTGTTTACGCTCGAGTGCATCCTGCCAACCGGCACGACGAAATTGCTCGTCGACCGAGAACGACGGGCCGCCAATATAGCGAATCTGCTCGTGCCCCAGCTCAAACAGGTGATCCATAAGCAATAGCGAGCAGCCGTAATGGTCGGAATCGACCGTGGTCACCCGCGGGTGCGCATACATGGTAACGATGACCGTGCCAATGCCCGGCAGGGGATCAAACGTCTCAAAATCGGGCGCCATGCGGCTCATGCCGATGATGATGCCGTCCACGGGCAGCGCGGCCATACGACGCGTGGCCTCGGCAAGCGAAAACTCCTCGGTCTTGGACATCTCGACCAGCGTGATGGCGCAATTATGCTCGCGAGCAGCGCTGGCGATGCCGTCGATCATTGAGAGGTTGCCAAACTTGGTGACATCGTTGACGCATAGGCCGACCGAATGGTAACGGCCGTCGCGCAGCGAGCGACCGGCATAACTCGGACGAAAGCCGAGCTCTTGCATAGCGGCCTGCACGCGCTGGCGCGTCTGCTCGTTAACGTTGGGCAAGCCGTTGGCGACGCGCGAAACCGTCTGCTGTGAAACGCCGGCAGCGCGGGCGACGTCGGCCATGGAGACCGGACGCGCACCTGTATCGTTGGACGGGCGCCTTGCCACAGGATCACCTTCACCCTTGCGAGATCTGAATAGCGTGAATGCCGGCCCGGGCAGAAATACACCCCGCGCCGAGACCCGCTATCGTCGGACGCATGTTAACGTACTCTACTTTTTCTATCTGCACCTCTTCTGCTTTATAAGTCCATACGGCAGTACCGTTCACGGCTGTATTTCTACCGATTACCAGATTCTCAAAAAGTGACAAGCGATGTGTTATGAGTACGTTAACATAGCCCGTACCGTGCGGCATCGCGAACACTTGGTTCATGTCGCTTCAAGTTGTTAACGTACTCATAACGACGCAAAACTCCCCGTGCGCGCCAAGGAAAGGACTCCTATGACCACCCCCGACGAAAAGACATTCGCCACGCTCACCAAGCTGTTTGAGGAGGAGTTTGGCCCCATCGGCGACCGCCAGGTGCTCTACGTGCACGCGCCCGGCCGTTCCGAGATCAGCGGCAACCACACCGACCACGAGGGTGGCCACGTTATCGCCGGCTCGCTCGATGTCGCCGTCGACGGCATCGCCGTGGCAACCGATTCCAACAAGGTTCGCGTAGCCGACGAGGGCTATCCCACCTTTGAAATCGCGCTCGACACGCTAGGCGTTCAGGAGTCCGAGAAGGGCACGTCCGCAAGCCTCGTGCGCGGTATGGCCCACGAGATTGCAGCCCTTGGCGTTGAGCCCCACGGCTTCGATTTCGCCTTCACCTGCTCCGTCCCCTCGGGCGGCGGCCTTTCCAGCTCCGCTGCCGTCGAGGCCGCGTACGGCCGCGCCATGGAGACGCTCTGGGGCGCGCCCGCCATCGAGCCCGTCGCGCTCGCGCAGATGAGCCAGCGCACCGAGAACAACTACTACGGCAAGCCCTGCGGTCTGATGGACCAGGCCGCCGTGTGCCTGGGTGGCCTCGCCTACATGGACTTTGAGGACCAGGCTCAGCCTAAGACCCAGAAGCTCGAGCTCAACTTTGAGGATCACGGTTATGCGCTCGTGCTCGTTAAGGTTGGCGCCGACCATGTGGCAGCTACCGACGACTACGCCGCCGTTCCGCGCGAGATGCAGGACGTTGCCGCCGAGTTTGGCAAGGCACGCCTGTGCGAGGTAAACGTTGCCGACTTTGACGCCAAGCTCCCCGAGCTGCGCGCCAAGCTGGGCGACCGTGCCTGCCTGCGCGCCGTTCACTACTGGTACGAGAACGGCCTGGTCGACAAGCGCTGGGCAGCTCTGAACGCCGGCGACATCGACCAGTTCCTGGTCCTGACGCGCGAGTCCGGCGCCAGCTCTGCCATGTACCTGCAGAATGTTGTTGCCAAGCTGGGTTCCGAGCAGCCTTCCATGTATGCCCTGGCGCTGGCCGAGCACGTGCTCGACGGCCGCGGCGCCGTCCGTATCCACGGTGGCGGCTTTGGTGGCACCATCCAGGCCTTCGTGCCGCTCGACCTGGTCAACACCTTCATTGCCAAGATGAACGGCTGGCTGGGCGAGGGCTCTGCCCGTCACTACGCCATCTCTGACAAGGGGGCTTACGCGGCATGGCTGTAATGACTGACGTGCGCGAGGCCGCGCAGAACCTGATCGAGTACGCCATCCACCGATCGATGATCGGCCAGGACGACCGCATCTGGGCATACAACACCATTTTGGAGTGCATCGGCGCTACGGGGCCCGCGCTCGATATGGCCTGGGCGCTCCAGGTTGAGAAACTCTCGCTCTTGCACCCCGATACCCTGCCCGACTTTGACCTTGAAGGCACGCTTGCCGCGCTTTCCGAGGCTGCCGCTGCCAACGGCGCCTCCGAGGACACGGCGTCGGGTCGCGACCGCATTGCCATGCGCATCATGGGCGCGCTCATGCCGAGGCCTTCGGTTGTAAACGAAGAGTTCAACGGACGTATGGGCGTCAACGAGCCTCGCGCCGCAACCGACTGGTTCTACGGCCTGTGCTGCGACGCCGGCTACGTGCGCCGTGCCGCCATCGCGCGCAACATCAAATGGAGCACCCCCACCAACTGGGGCGATCTTGAGATCACTATCAACCTGTCCAAGCCTGAGAAGGACCCGCGCGATATCGCCGCGGCAGGCGCAGCCAGGAACAAGGGCGAGAAGTATCCCGCCTGCCAGCTCTGCATCGAAAACGAGGGCTATCCCGGACGCTCCGCCGCAGCCGACGGCGGTGCTCACCCCGCCCGCCAGAATCTGCGCGTTATCCCCATCCAGCTCGACGGCGAGCGCTGGGGCTTCCAGTACAGCCCGTACGCGTACTTTAACGAGCACTGCATTGCCATGAGCTCCGAGCATCGCCCGATGCACGTAGACCGCAAGGGTCTGACCTGTCTGCTCGACTTTGTGGACCTGTTCCCGCATTACTTCATCGGCTCCAACGCCGACCTGCCTATCGTGGGCGGCTCGATCTTGTCGCACGACCACTTCCAGGGCGGCGCGCACGAGTTCCCCATGATGCATGCCGCCGAGGTCTCGCAGTTTAGCGTGCCCGGTTTTGACCAGGTCACCGGCACTGTGCTGCAGTGGCCGCTCTCGGTGCTGCGCCTGCGCTCGCATGACCGCGCTCAGCTGCTCGACGCTGCCGAGAAGATTATCCTCGCCTGGCGCGAGTGGACCGACGAGTCTGTGGGCGTTATCGCGCACACGGCCGACGGCGTAGCGCACAACACCGTGACGCCCGTCATCCGCCGCGTCGACTCCCGCGGCAACGCCGGCGGCGAGATTTACGAGGCCTACCTGGCGCTTCGCTGCAACATCACGACCGACGAGCATCCGCTGGGCGTTTTCCACCCGCATGCCGAGTACCATCACATTAAGAAGGAGAACATCGGCCTGATCGAGGTCATGGGCCTGGCCATTCTGCCGCCGCGCTTGGTTCCCGAGCTCGGCGCTGTCCGCGAGCACCTGCTAGCGGCCAAGGCCGATGCCAGCTACGATCTCGCCGGTGCGCTCGAGGGCGATGATCTTTGCCGCAGCCACGCTGCATGGGCCGAGGACGTTTTTGCCCGCCGCGCCGACGAGCTTACGGCCGACAACGCCATCGATATCCTGCACGAGGAGGTCGGCGTGGTGTTTGGCCACGTACTCGACAACGCCGGCGTCTTTAAGTGGGACGAAGCCGGCCGCGCCGCCCAGCAGCGCTTTATCGACTCGCTGTAGCATACGAGTTCGAGCCTCATC
>CABRDB010000068.1 GCA_902469555.1 uncultured Collinsella sp.
AGCAGGCGAAGGCGCCGACAGGCGCCTGAAGCCGGTGCGGATTTGCGAAGCAAATACGCGGATGTCCCGTTGCCCGCTCCATCGAGTGCGGGAGATATGGGGACGGCCAATTCAACAAAGTCTTCCCCCGCGGCTTCGTGAGGCTGAGGGGCTCGCCTGAAGCCGGTGCGGATTTGCGAAGCAAATGCGCAGACGTCCCGTTGCCCGCTCCAATTCCAAAATGTTAGGTTAATGCCTGCTGCCCATACTTGCACCTGCGCACGGTACAATGGTTAGGTTACGACCAACGTGCCAATAACCAAAAAGGAGCCGCTATGATCGATCGCTATACCCGCCCGGAGATGGGACACATCTTCTCCCTCGAGAACAAGTACGCCATTTGGCAGGAGATCGAGGTCTTGGCCTGCGAGGCCCAGGCGGAGCTCGGCAAGATCGGTATTTCCAAAGACGAGGCCCAGTGGATCCGCGACCATGCCAACTTTGAGAAGGCGAAGGTCGATGAGATCGAGGAAGTCACGCGCCACGACGTCATTGCCTTCCTGACCAACATGAAGGAATACATCGATGCCGATGTTCCCGAGGGCGACCCCAAGCCCAGCCGCTGGGTTCACTATGGCATGACCAGCTCGGATCTGGGCGACACGGCCCTGTGCTACCAGCTCACCCAGGCCTGCGACCTGATCATCGAGGACGTCAAGAAGCTCGGCGAGATTTGCAAGCGTCGCGCCTTTGAGGAGCGCAACACGCTCTGCGCCGGCCGCACTCATGGCATCCATGCCGAGCCGATGACCTTTGGCATGAAGTTTGGCTCTTGGGCCTGGGAGCTCAAGCGCGATCTGGACCGTCTTGAGGATGCCCGCAAGAACGTTGCCTTTGGTGCCATCTCGGGCGCTGTCGGCACGTACAGCTCCATCGAGCCGTTTGTCGAGGAATATGTCTGCGAGCACCTGGGCCTGGTTCACGACCCGCTGTCCACGCAGGTTATTAGCCGCGATCATCACGCCTACCTCGCCGGCGTTCTCGCCACCACCGCGGCCACCTGTGAGCGCATCGCTACCGAGGTTCGCAATCTGCAGAAGACCGATACACTCGAGGCCGAGGAACCGTTCCGTAAGGGTCAAAAGGGCAGCTCCGCCATGCCGCACAAGCGCAACCCCATCACCATGGAGAAGGTCTGCGGCCTGTCGCGCGTCGTGAAGGCCAACGCGCAGGTTGCCTTCGACAACGTCGCCCTGTGGCACGAGCGTGACATTTCGCACTCCTCTGCCGAGCGCGTCGCCCAGGCCGACAGCTTCATCGCCCTCGACCACATGTTCCAGTGCCTCATTCGCGTTATCGACGGCCTGCAGCTGTACCCTGCCCGCATGATGGCCAACCTCAATAAGACCCGCGGCCTCATCTTCTCCTCCAAGGTGCTGCTCGCCCTCGTCGATACGGGCATCACCCGCGAGGACGCGTACGCCATTGTGCAGGAGAACGCCATGGCAACCTGGCACGAGGTACAGGATTGTGTCTCCGGCCCCACCTTTAAGGAGCGTCTCGAGGCCGACCCGCGCTGCACCGTCAGCCAGGAGAAGCTCGACGAGATCTTTGATCCATGGGACTTCCTCACCCGTATCGACACGGTCTTTGATCGTCTGGAGCAGCTGAGCTTCGAGTAGGTTCGGGCATAACGTTAGCTTTTTAGGGCGCTTTGCTGGTAATGTGTGTTGCCGGCAAAGCGCCTCGTTGCATTTAGGGAAAGACGGGGATAATAGTCGTCTCGAATAACATTCTGAGAGGGGATCGCATGATTTCGTTTGATTACAAGCCTCAGGGCGTGTGTGCTCGCAATATTCACCTTGACCTTTCCGATGACGGCAACAAGGTGATAGGCGTTGAGTTTACCGGTGGCTGCGACGGCAATCTCAAGGCAATCTCCAAGCTGGTCGAGGGCGCTCCTGCCGATCGCGTAATCGAGGTTCTCGCCGGTAATACCTGCGGTATGAAAAAGACCTCCTGCGCCGACCAGCTTACGCGCGCCATCGAGGCCGCTCGCGCCGAGATCGCCTAATGGGTATCGCCGATCACATCAAGAACGGAATATCGCGTCGCGGCTTTGTACTCGGTGGGGCTGCCGCGGGCGCTGCCACGGTGCTTGCCGGATGCTCGAAAAAAACGGGCACCAGCGATGATGCCGCCGGCGAGCCGCAGGTTATCAAGGATGATTCCAAAATCATCTCGATTACGGATGAGTACGAGGCAGTCGACATCGATCTTGAGCCGGCGGCGTCATGGACGCTGCCTCTGGGTACGCTGCTGTACTACTGCGACGGCGATTACGCCGCGGCGATGATGGCGCCCGCATCGGCACTGCACGCCAACACACTCGGTGTGCTCAACCTGGGCGATGGCTCGCTAACCACATTAATCGAGGATCCTATCGAGGGCACGGGATACGCATTCTACGATGTCCGTGCCGGCGACGGCGTATTCGCGTGGGTTGAGATGAACTTTGCCAATTCATCGTGGAAGCTCTACGCTCAAAATCTGTCGGGCGCTTCGCTCTCTGGCGATGTGGTTGAGCTCGATCGAGGTGGCAAGGACTATGATCCGCCCCTGTTTACGGCGTTCGGGTCATCGGTTATCTGGTATAAAATGCCTTCGGCAGGCGGCAATAAAACGAGTAGTGATTCGTTTTGCTATCGTCGCTCGCTTGATGAATCCAAGGCCGAGGTAATTTGGAAATCGACGGGCCGCTTTGCATCGGCCCCGCGCGCGAGCGACGGCATTTTGACCATCTCGCCGCGTGTCCGCAACGACGAGGGCGTCTACTACGGCATAACGGCAATCGATCTGACCGACGGCAACAACACCAAACGTGCCCAGCTAGTTCTTCCCTCGTCAGTCTCGCCTTTCGAGGCCGTATATATGGGCGATACCTTCGTGTTTTCTATCGAGGCGACCTATAGTGGCGTGGGCAGCCTGGGCAACATGGGCACGTATATCGGTAATGAGGGAGGGCCGTATCTCTTCCTGTCCCGCGAACCGCTTGCATGTGCGGCTGGCAAGAAGAATAAATACCTTGTTAAGGTACAGGCGTCGCATTTCCTGATCGACACCTCTGCCAAGACCTATGGCTCGCTGCTGTCGCCCGACCGCGCTTTGGAGTATGGCGATTATCCAGCTACGGCGGGAAAGTCGGACTCATTCCTTACGTACGCCACGGTGCGCAACAGCCAGGGTATACCAGAGACGGTCACTGCACGCCTATTCTCTCTTTAAGCTTAGAGGGGTTAAAAAGGCGCCAACAGGGGAATAAACGCGTTGTAATTGTGAGTACCGCCCGCCGAGCTGCCGCGTCATAGCGGCATCCGGCGGGCTCAGGTGCGTTAAAATGGGCTTGTTCTTAGCTAATTGAGACAGGGGGGCCGTGTTATGGCTTCAGATGCAAAAAAGATTCTGCTGGTCGAGGATGAGAAGGCAATCCGTGACGCCGTCGCTGCCTATCTCGAGCGCGAAGGCTACTGGGTTGTGGGCGTCGGCGACGGTCAGTCCGCGATCGAGGAGTTCGAGAAGCATCAGTTCGACCTGGTCGTGCTCGACCTTATGCTCCCCAAGATTCCCGGCGAGCGCGTTTGCCGCACCATTCGCGATACCTCGGATGTCCCCATCATCATGCTGACGGCTAAGGGCGAGATCGAGGACCGTATTATCGGTCTTGAGCTCGGCGCCGATGACTATCTGATTAAGCCGTTCTCGCCGCGCGAGCTCGTCGCCCGCGTTCGTGCTCTGTTCCGCCGTGCCCATCAGGCCGACGAGCCCGCCGTCGAGGTGCTCGACTTCGGCGATCTGGTCATCGATATCTCGGGCCACAAGATCTTGGTCGAGGGCAAGGAAGTCGATCTGACGGCTTCCGAGTTCAAGCTGCTCACCACGCTTGCCCGCCATCCCGGCCGTGTGTATAACCGCATGGAGCTGGTCGAGAAAGTGCTCGGGTATGACTTTGAGGGCTATGAGCGCACCATCGATAGCCACGTGAAGAATCTTCGCGCCAAGCTGGGCGATGATCCCAAGAAGCCCAAGTGGCTCTACACCGTCCATGGTGTCGGCTATCGCTTCGAGGCTCCGGCCAAGACCGATAAGTCGGACGAGAAATAGGGAAATCACATATGACACCTGCGCGCTTTGAAATCGGACAAAAGCACAAGCAGGAGAGCGAGGCGGGTTCCAAGGCTAGTTGGAACACGCCTCGTTCCGATTCACGGCCAACGATGAGCTATCCCTCGCGCATGGCACTTGCTTTTGCTCTGACATCGCTCATGACGGTATTGGTGCTGGTGGGCGTTGTCTCTGTTGTGTGGGGCACGGTCTTTTCGGATTACACACGCTCCAATATCGTCGAAATCGCAAATTCCGCTGCCGAGAAGTTGGCAACCTCATATGAGGAAAACGGCTCTTGGACCGCGGGAGAACTGCGCACGGTCGCAACGTCGAGTTTGGTTTCCGACGATCTGGGTATGCAGGTCGTCAATAAAAAGGGCGTGATCGTTTATGACGATTCCTGGCCCTCGGCAAGCGCCACCGCCGATGTACGCGAAAACCAGGCTACGACCGACGACACGAGCGGCAAGAGGGCATCGCATAGCCCGGTCTCGTCTGCTCCAACCGACTCCGATAGCGTTGCTAACGTCGAGATTGTAACGTCTTCCGGCGAGCATGTCGGACAGGTAAAGCTGTGGGCCATCGGCTCCGACGCTCTGCTCACCAAGGCGGACTCTGCGTTTAGGGAGAAGACCTTTAACGCCATGGCCCTCGCCGCGGTTGTTGCAATCTGCATTTCGGTCGTTATCGGATCGCTCGTGTCGCGCATGCTCACCAAGCCGATTCATCGCATCACCAGTACCGCAAAGCAAATCCGTGACGGCGACCTGTCGGCTCGCACGGGACTGCGCGGTGATGACGAGATCGATCAGCTGGGTGAGACCTTCGATGAGATGGCCACTTCGCTCGAGAAGGATATGAAACACGAGAAGCGCCTGACCTCAGACGTTGCACACGAGCTTCGCACGCCGCTTATGGCCATGCTCGCAACGGTCGAGGCCATGCAGGATGGCGTGTATCCCACCGACGATGAGCATTTGGAAACCGTTGCTTCCGAGACGCGTCGCCTGGCTCGTCTGGTACAGCAGATGCTCGACCTGTCGCGCATGGAAAACAGCACGGCTCCGCTCAACCTTGAGCCGGTGGACATGGTTCCTTTTGTGCGTTCCATCGTCAATGCCCAGGAGCGCCTGTTTGTCGACCGCGATCTGCGCCTGCGTTTTGCGGACGAGACCCAGGGTCACGACGATGTCGTTGAGGCCGATCCCGACATGATCACGCAATGTGTTATCAACCTCATGAGCAACGCCATGCGCTACACCCCCGAGGGCGGTTGGGTCGTGGTGTCGGTGCTCAGTGACCGCAAGCACGTCAGCATTGCCGTTTCTGATACCGGCATCGGTATTGCCAAGGACGATCTGTCGCGCATCTTCGGGCGGTTTTGGCGCGCCGATGCCAGCCGCGCCCGCGAAGCTGGCGGCCTGGGCGTTGGCCTCGCCGTGACCAAGCAGATCGTCGAGCGTCACCATGGCTACATATCCGTGGAGTCGGAGCTTGGAAAGGGTACGACTTTTACAATTCATCTGCCCCGCGAGCACACGGCGGACGCGGCATCTACTACAATGGAGCACTAGCTTTTCGCTATTCGGTGAAGGAGGGGCCGCGTCCCTGCCGCTCCGAGTTTGCGAAAACATGCGGGAAAGAACCCGCATTTCTGTCGTATTTAGGTAAGGAGTGACTCACGTGACAACGATGGAGCGTCGTCCGGATTCCCGTGGCAAGGTTCGTGATATTTACGATGCCGGTGAAAACCTGCTGATGGTCGCCACCGACCGCATTTCTGCGTTCGACTTCATTCTTCCCGACGAGATTCCGTTTAAGGGAGAGGTACTCAATCGCATCTCGGCATTCTGGTTCGATAAGTTTGCCGACATCGTCCCCAACCATCTCGTTTCCATCGACCCGGCGGATTTCCC
Organism: uncultured Collinsella sp.; assembly: GCA_902469555.1. GTDB lineage: Bacteria > Actinomycetota > Coriobacteriia > Coriobacteriales > Coriobacteriaceae > Collinsella. The sequence continues at coordinate 6,060 of CABRDB010000068.1, forward strand.
CGAGGAGTTTGCTGAGTATCGTGACTACCTCGCTGGCCGCGCCATGCTGGTTAAGAAGGCCCAGACGATTCCTATCGAGTGCATCGTCCGCGGCTATCTGACCGGTTCGGGCAAGAAGACCTACGACGAGAACGGCACCGTCTGCGGCATCCAGCTGCCTGAGGGCCTGACCGAGGCTTCCAAGCTTCCTGAGCCGCTGTTCACGCCGTCCACGAAGGCCGAGATCGGTGACCACGACGAGAACATCTCGTTCGAGCGTTGCTGCGAGATCGTGGGCGAGGACATCGCCACGCAGATTCGTGACCTTTCCCTCAAGATCTACAAGGCCGCTGCCGAGTACGCCGCGACCCGTGGCATCATCATTGCCGACACCAAGTTCGAGTTTGGTGTTATTGATGGCAAGGTCACGCTGATCGACGAGTGTCTCACGCCCGACTCCAGCCGTTTCTGGCCTGCTGCCAGCTACGAGGAGGGCAAGATCCAGCCTAGCTACGACAAGCAATTCGTCCGCAATTGGCTCAAGGCCAACTGGGATATGACGGGGGAGACCCCGCACCTGCCCGCCGAGGTCATCGATGGCACGTCCGAGCGCTATCGCGAGGCCTTCCAGATCATCACGGGCTCCCAGTTCACAAGCATGAAGGAGAACGCATAAGTGAGTACCCGTAGCGCCACGAACAAGCGCACGCAATCCCACGAAGTTACCGGGGTTGCGCGCAAATCTGCCGCATCTGCTAAGCCCGCCCGCCAAGCAGCGAGCTCCGTTCGCGTCGTGCCGGCTTCGTCTAAGGCACGCCGCAAAGAGCTCGAGAAGGGCGAGAACCTCGAGGGCCTCTCTAAAGAGGAGAAGCGCGCCCGCAAGGCTAAGCAGCGCGCCAAGGAGGACCGCATCTATACGGTGTCGAATATCCTCCTCAAGCAGGACGAGGACTACACCAAGCGCCGTCGCATCTGGTGGATTGTGCTCGCCATTGGCATGGTGCTCGTCGTGGCAATTTGGGCCTCGCTGTACTTCGCTCCCGCTGGCATGGTGTCCAGCCCCGTCCAGATGGTCGGTATTGTTTTGTCCTACGTCGTCATTCTGGGTGACTTTATCTACGACTTCGTTCGTATTCGTCCCCTGCGCAACATGTACCGCGCGCAGGCCGAGGGCATGTCCGAGAACAAGCTCAACGCTCTTATCGAGCGTTCGGCTGCCGAGGAGGACAAGAAGGACTCCAAGAAGAAGTAGCGTTTGCATACATACTTATCGCTAAGATATAAGGCGCGTCGTTTTTGCGGCGCGCCTTTTTACTGTTCTATAGATAGATGGAGTGGCACATGATTCGAGCTGCCCTGACGGTCGAAGAGGCTCTGGAGGGCATGAAGGCCCTGGAGCCCAAGATTAAAAACTACGCGCGCCTGGTCGTCCGCAAGGGCGTAAACGTCAAGCCCGGCCAGGAGGTCGTCGTTCAGTCTCCGGTCGAGTGCGCGCCGTTTGCGCGCGTGGTGGTCGCGGAGGCCTATGCTGCCGGCGCCGGCCACGTGACGGTCATTTGGGCCGATGATGCCGTGACGAGGCTTACGTACGAGCATGTCGAGAAAAGCTATTTTGAGCAGACGCCCGAGTGGAAGCGCATGCAGCTGGATTCCTTGGCCCAGGATGGTGCCTGCTTTGTCTTTATCGAGGGTGCGGATCCTGCGGCCCTCAAGGGCATCAATCCAGCCAAGCCGGCCGCGGCATCAAAGGCGAGGAATACGCAGTGCAAAGTTTTCCGCCGTGGACTGGATTACAACATCAATCCGTGGTGCATCGCCGGCGCTCCGGTCGTGGCTTGGGCGCACGAGGTGTTCCCAGGAGACGCCGATGAGGTTGCAATCTATAAGCTGTGGAATGCGATTCTGCACACCGCGCGCGCCGATGGCCAGGACCCAGAGAGCGACTGGGAACTCCATGACGCCGCATTCGAAAAGAACCTGCGTTTCCTGAACGACAATCGTTTCGACTACCTGCATTACACCGCGGCAAATGGAACCGATCTGACGATTGGCATGACGAAAGGTCACGAGTGGGCCGGCGGCAAGGGCAAGACGCCCGATGGGCACCCCTTCTTCCCCAACATTCCCACCGAGGAAGTCTTCACTTCGCCCGATCGCATGCGCGCCGACGGTATCGTGTACTCTGCCATGCCGCTCATCCACCACGGCAATAAGGTCGACGATTTTTGGATTAAGTTCGAGGGCGGCCGCGTGGTGGACTACGACGCCCGCGTGGGCAAGGCAACGCTCGCAAGTATCATCGATACTGACGAGGGCGCTGCTCACCTGGGAGAGGTCGCACTCATTTCCAAGAACACGCCGATCCGCGAAAGTGGTGTTCTGTTCTACGATACGCTCTATGACGAGAACGCTAGCTGCCATCTCGCGCTAGGTGTAGGTTTCCCCGAATGCATCGAGGGTGGGTATGACATGTCCAAGGAGGAGCTCCTGGAGCATGGCGTTAACGTCTCGAGCACGCACGTCGATTTTATGATCGGCACGGACGACATCGATATTACGGGCATTACGCCTGATGGACGTGAAGTTGTGATTTTCCAGAACGGCCAATGGAGTTGGGAATAGTCCCAGACCGTGGTACAATGCCACCCGCGGGCCGTTAGCTCAGCTGGCAGAGCAGGGGACTTTTAATCCCAAGGTCCAGGGTTCGAACCCCTGACGGCCCACCATGGAATAGAAAGCGATCAACTCCGGTTGGTCGCTTTTTTGTTGCCGGTGCACGGGTTCGAACCCGTCGGGGCGCGGAGCTGAGTAAACGCGTGAGCGTTTGCCAGCGCAGCGCGCAAGGCGCGAAAGCGCCGCAGCGGCCGCCTGCGAAGCAGGCTGAACCCCTGACGGCCCACCCAAAGATTGTTGAGACGGTCAACTTCGGTTGGCCGTCTTTTTTGTTGCCGGTGCACGGGTTCGAACCCGTATCTATCTATATATAAGAACGCTTGGCGAACAAAACCCGCCTTTTACCGATGGGAAACAAATAGCTGATGCCTTTGGAGTAAAGTAGCGCTCCAGAGATGACCGATGTCTCAATACTCATAAAACAGCTGGTCATCGCCAATATCAGAAGCCAATGCTTCAGTTTTAACCTCAGTGATGCGACTGAGGGCCCTATTCATTTGTGAACAAAATATGGAGTGCGCGATTCCCGCCCACGGCGCCCCTCCGGTCTGGCAATATATCTCCTTGCCGCGCGGCCCGGTCGGACCGGATGAGCCGCGGGGCGTGCACCTTGAGAACCGGATACTGCGAGG
>CABRDB010000069.1 GCA_902469555.1 uncultured Collinsella sp.
GCTACACCGGCGGCGCCGTAGTGGTCTCGGGCGAAGTCGACCTGATTACCGACGGCACGACCGTGGCCAAGTCCCACGGCGGCAGCCCACTCATGTCCAAGATCACCGGCTGCGGCTGCTCGCAGGGCGGCGTGCTGGCCGTGTACGCCTGCGCCACCGACCCGTTTACGGCGGCCATCTGCGGCACCGCCGTCTACAACGTTGCCGGTACGCGTGCCGCCGCCGTTGCCGATGCCCCGGCAAGCTTTAAGGTCGCCTTTATCGACGAGCTCTACCGCGCGACCGCCCAGGATATTGCCGACAACCAACTCGAGCTCGAGGAGGCATAAGCCATGTCCGAGCCCGCAACCAATGCCGGCATGAACACGCTCGTTGCCGTAGCCATCGCCCCGTGCGGCACCGGTGACGAGCTATCCGCCGAAGTCGCCGAGGTCGTACGCGTCATTCGCGAGAGCGGCCTTCCCAACCGCACCACCTCGATGTTCACCGAAATCGAGGGCGACTGGGACGAGGTCATGCAGGTCGTGCGCGACGCGACCTTTGTGTTGGCGAGCAAGGGTATCCGCACCGAAGTCGTGCTCAAAGCCGATATTCGACCCGGATTTACCGACACCATGACCGGCAAACTCGAGCGCATGGAAGCGCAGATCAAAAAGCAGGAGGAAGTACGATGAGCATCCGCGACAACCTTGATATCTCGGCTTATCTGGTACTCGGCCCCGAAAACACGTTCGGACGCCCCGTGGGCGATGTGGTGGCTCAGGCACTCGACGCAGGCTTTACCTGCATCCAGGTGCGCTCCAAGGTGGCAAGCGCCCGCGAGATCATTGCGCTGACCGGCGACGCCGCGCAGGCAATCGCACAGGCTGGCAAGACCGGTCAGGTCGCCTTGCTAATCGATGACCGCCTGGACTGCGTGCTCGCCGCGCGCGAGCAGGGCATCGCTGTCGACGGCGTGCACGTGGGCCAAAGCGATATTCCCGTCGAGGTCTGTCGCAAGCTGCTGGGCCCCGACGCCATCGTGGGCCTTTCGGCCCGTTGCGAGGAGATGCTCGAGTACGTCAAGACCGCCGACATGAGCCTGGTCGATTACCTGGGCATCGGCCCGCTCCACGAGACCGAGACCAAGCGCGACTGCGGACGCGCGGCCGACGGCTCCATCATCACCAAGAGCTTTGAGGACCTAGCCGCACTCCACGCGGCAAGCCCCGTGCCCATCGTGGTGGGCGGCGGCGTCAAGACGGCCGACTTGCCGCAGCTTAAGGCAACCGGCGTCGACGGCTTCTTTGTGGTGAGCGCCGTCTGCAGCGCCGACGACCCCTACTCCGCAGCCAAGGAGCTCGTCGAAACCTGGCAGCAGGCATAGGCCCATACCGAGCAGCTGCTCCGCAGCCTCATATCTTCAAGAGCGGAAAGTGCATCCCAGTTTTGGACGTCCATTCTGGGATGCACTTTCCGTATAGAGAGCCAGTGGGAAACTGTATCCCAGTCTGAACGCATATTCCGGGATGAACTTTCCGCCACGGGCCTCTCGCGGAAACTGCATCCCATTCCAAACGCCCATTCTGGGATGCGCTTTCCGCCGCCGCCCTACCCCGCCAGATACGCTTCCAGCGCGGGCAACGTCGCCTCCGCATCGCGACGGCCGATCTGATAGATGCGCCCGAGCTCATCGGGCTCGCGGCACAGCGACGGCACCTTCACCGATTCGCTCGGCCGCACCACAAAGACCTCGCCGGCGGCCTCGCGACGTGCCAGATCATCGAGCGTGGCATTGTAGACCTCATGCCGATGCTCAAGCGCTGCGACAAACTCCGGGTAGTGACGGAACACGCGCCGCAGCATGGGCATCACGCTGTTGGGCTGCTTCACAAAGCCCGCCGGCTGCGTGAGTACCACGATATTGCGGTCATAGCCCTGCGCAAACAGCCAAGCGCTGGGGATGGAATCGGCAACGCCGCCATCCAGGTACTTACGACCCTCGATGGCAACAGGACGCGTCGCCACGGGAATCGCCGACGACGCCCGGATCCACTCGATATCGCGCTCGTCGCCATAGGGCAGGTCATGGTAGACGGCTCGTCCCGTCTTAAGATCGGTACACACGCACGTAAACCGCATGGGGCAGGCGCGATATGCCTCCAAGTCGATAGGATCGCGCTCGATAGGCACCTCGTGATAGGCAAACTCGGCATTGAACATATCACCGGTTCGCAACCAGCTCGTCACGCTCGCATAGCGCTTGTCGGCGCAATAGGCCTTGTTGTAGCGAATGGCGCGGCCGATCTGGCGCGATTTAAAGTTGTAGCCAAACGCCGCGCCCGCCGAGACTCCCACCATATGGTCGCAGGTCAAGCCGTGCTCCATCCATACGTCGAGCACACCCGCCGTATACATACCGCGGTAGCCGCCTCCCTCGAGCGCAAGCCCCACCGTGCGCGTCGTATCTGGCTGTGCCATGCGATCATCTCCGTTCCTGCGTTTTAAACCGGAACAAGTATACCCGTCAACATATACCGACTCAGTCGCATTTATATCGAGCATCGCATCGCCACGCTACCGATTGGCGAATAATAGCCGCCCGCGGCAGGGGCACCCATATACAATCCTCTATTGTTGTTTATACTACTCAATAGTTATCAGCAGCAAACACGGACCGACATATTAAACCAGCGACGCAGCAAGGCGGGGGCCTGGATACACGCAAAGCGTTGAGCAGCAACGCGTGTGTACAACGAGCTCGCCCGACGCAATACACCCCGACCTCAGAAAGCCGCTTACAGCATGGATACCGCCAGCAATTACACCGAGACGCTCGAAAAGACCATCCGCGACCTTCTCGAGCGTCAGGACGATCTGATCAGGACTGCCTTTACCGACCAGCTCACCGGGCTTGGCAACCGCGGCGGCTTTGCCCGTTCCTTAGAGGAAATCTGGGAGCAGGAACTGCCCGTGACCATGGCGTTTATCGACATCGATAACCTTAAGCATTGCAACGACATCTTTGGACACGACGAAGGCAACCGCTATATCTTGCAGGTGAGCCTCTATCTCAAGCTGTATATGAAGGTGGACGAAGCGGCATTTCGTCTGGGAGGCGACGAGTTTGCCATCCTGTCCACAATCGCGACCGAGGATGACCTTGCCGAGCGTCTGGAACACTGTCGAGAGGTCCTGCTCAAAAATAACGATTCCGAGATGCCTCACTCGTTTAGCTACGGAGTGTCACACGCCGACCCCGCCTTGGGCGAAGCCTCCAATCGCATGACGCTCGATGCCGACCATCGCATGTACGACTACAAGCTGCGCCATGCCGTGCACCTTGATCGACGCAATATCACGCAAGTCCACGCCGACGACTTCGAAGTTAGCGATCGCATTTTCGACGCCCTTTCGATGCTCAATGAAGGCCGCTATTTCTTTATCGAGAACCTGGACAAACATCGCACCCTGTGGTCACAAGGCGCCATGCGCGATCTCGGCCTTCCTTCGGAGCATATAGACAACTGCCACGATTACTGGAAGACGCGTGTCCACCCCGATGACCTCGAGGCCTATAGCGACGATATCGACCAGATCTATAACGGCTCCAAACACCGTCGCGTCATGCAATACCGCGTGCGCAATGCCACTGGTGACTACGTTCTCTGCCGCGCTCGCGGGTTTCGTGTCGACGGCGACGAAGGCGTCCCCTCGCTCTATGTCGGTGAGCTCGTCAACCACTCGCTTGCCGAGACCGTCGACGCCGCCACGGGCCTTGGAACGCAGCGCATGTTGCTCAACGCCATCGATGCCTGCCGTCGCGACTGTTGCGAGACGGGGCTTATAGCGGTGCGCGTTCGCGGCACGACAAAGCTCAACGAGCTTTACGGAGCCGAGGCTGTCGACAACATGCTCGCCGAATACGCAGGCCGCATGTTGTCGATCACCCGTGGCAGGAGTCGCGTCTACCGCTCACGAAGCGTCCAGTTTGTCGTGCTCAGCAACGATTTGGACCACGAGGCATTCGAGCAACTGGTCCGTCATCTAAAAGAGGCCGTTTTCGCTCCCGTTCGAATCGCGGGCGATACCATTACTCCCGTCTGTCTTGTCGTCCCGGCCTTTTACGAGCGCCTAGCCAACCAAGCGACCGCCGTTTTAGGCGAACTCGACCGTCGCCTTCGCACGGCCGGCGGACTTGTCCCCAACGACAGCCTCCCCATACCCGAAATAGAGCGCAAAAGCGCCATCGCCGAGCGCATCGATATGCTCACGGGCCTCTGTCGACCCAGCGAGTTTATGCGGCGCGCCAACGCATTTCTCGAGACAAGGCGCGACGGCGCTTGGTGTATCGCCACCGTCGACATGGGGCACATGCGACTGTTCAACGAATGGCACGGACAGGCCGAGGGCGACCGCGTGCTCGCCGATGTGGGCACGGTCCTCAAGGACATCGAAAATGCCGACATGGGCGTCGCAGGGTACTGGGGCCAAGACGACTTTTGCATACTCATTCCCTTTGAACGCGACACCGTCCATCGCATCTATAGTCGCATTCGCGAGACCGTGGCCAAGCACGATGACGGCGTAGGCTTCTGGCCGTCCATGGGCGTTTGCCCTATCGACTCCAACGAGGAAATCACCATCGATGCACAGGCCAAGGCCATGTTTACCAATCGGCGCGCAAAAAACGACTTTAAGGAGCGCATTGCCATTTTCCGCCCCGAGGAGTATGAGCGCGAAATCTCGTTCCACCGCACGCTGACCGAATTCCAGTACGCGCTCTCAAACGGCCGCATCACCTACTACTTGCAGCCCCAGGTCGACATGGAAACCGGCGAGATTATTGGAGCCGAGGCGCTCACGCGCTGGATTGACAAGGATGGCTCCCTCATTTCACCCGTCACCTTTATCCCCGCTCTCGAGGAAAGCGGTTTTGTGGTGACGCTCGACAAATACGTTTGGCAGGGCGTTGCCTCGTGGCTGCGCGAGCGCATCGATCGAGGGCTTCGCGTGGTTCCGATCTCGCTTAATGTGTCGCGCGTGGACATCCTTGCCTGCGACGTTGCCGAGCATATGGGGGCGCTCGCCGACCAATACAATCTGCCGCCCGAGCTCATGCGCATCGAGATCACCGAGACAGCCTATACGGGAGAGTCCGAAGCCGTGGACAAACTGACGGCCGACCTGCACACCCTCGGATTCTCGACCTACATGGACGATTTTGGCACCGGCCAGTCCACGCTCGCGATGCTCAAGAACGTCAACGTCGACGTCATCAAGCTCGACCGCACGTTTGTGCCCATCGACGGCGATCAAGGCCGCAGTGTGCAAATCATTTCATCAATGCTCGAGATGGCGCAGTCGCTCCGTCTGCCCGTTGTGGTCGAAGGCATCGAGACAAATGAGCAGGCAAACATGCTGCGCCACATGGGCGCCCGCTACGCTCAGGGCTTTCTCTACTACCGCCCCATGCCGGCAAAGGATTTTGAGGCGTTACTCGATGGTGGCGACAGCGACTAGTACGCTCGCGCGCAAAATGCTGGCACCGAGGGGGACGTTTGTCCCCATGAGCCAGCCTACGCCCAAAAAACGCCACCGCCGAAGGGGTGTTTTGTCCCCATTGGCTAACTTATATCCCCAATCCAAACCAAATTGGGGATATGATACAAACCACTGTTGTGCCCAAGGAGGTTATCCATCATGAACGAGTCGTATCGCTTGGGCGAGCAATCGATTATCTCCTATCTTCAGCGACTTGCGAGCGGGGTCTCGACCGCCGAGCTCGATGTTACCGCGCTGCCCCCGGAGCTGTGCGCCATCGGCGATCAGCTACAGAAGACATTTGCCATCCTGCAGCAAGAACGCGAGCTGCTTGAGCGCGGCGCCTATATCGACTCGCTCACCAATCTTGGCAACCGTGCTGGACTCCACCGTTATGCCGACCTGCTTTGGCGCAAAGGCACCCCCTTCACCTGCGCCTATATCGATATCGACCACCTCAAACATTGCAACGATAAGTTTGGCCACACCGAGGGCAATCGCTACATCCTGAGCATCTGCCGTGCACTCACCGAGACAATGGAGCCCGATGACCTGCTGTTCCGTATCGGTGGAGACGAATTTGTACTCGTGTCCCCCACGACAGACGAAGCCGAGCTCGAGCAGCGCCTGGAGCGGACGCGTGCCAATCTTATCGAGGCAACATCAGACGGCAAGGCGCCCATGACCGCCAGCTTTAGCTTTGGCTGCTCGCGCGTCGACCCGCTTGCAGGCGATACGCGTCGCCAGATGACAAAGGACGCCGACCGCAAAATGTATCGCTACAAGCTCATGCACCGTGTGCAACAACCGGAAGAAGGCGATGCGCTGCAACGCCCGATCACCGAACAACCCCCCCTGCAACGACCGGGTGTTCCAAGCGATCTCCATGAGCTCCGAGACACGCTATCCGTTCATCATTAACCTCGACACCGGCGAATCGCAATGGTCGGTTAATGCCGTGCGCGATTTTGACCTACCCTCCCAGCATCCCTACAACTCGCTCGATATATGGCTTGCCCATGTTCACCCCGAGGACCGCGACAACGTACGTGCCGAGCTCGATATGGTGGTAAACGGCACGTGGCACTTCCACTGCATGCAGTATCGCGTCATGAATACCGCCGGAAAATACGCGCTTTGCGACTGCACGGGCTACCGCCTGGACGGCACCGATACCGAGCCCAACATGTATGTGGGCATTGTCGTCAACCGAAGCTTGGCAGATACGACCGATTCCGTGACCGGCCTGGGCGATATCCACGCCCTGGTCAACGCCATTGGCGAAATGCGTCGCGTGGCGCGCAAGGCAGGCTTGATCGCCATTAAAATCGACGATATCGCCCAGGTCAATGCCCGTTATGGCTTTGATGCAGGCGATCGCGTTTTGGCAGAAACTGCCGCCTGCCTCATGGAATGCTCGCGCGGCAAGGGTCGTCTGTTCCGCTCGACGGGGCCGATGTTCGTGGCGCTCTTTGACGAGCTTGATCCCGAAGAGACCGACGCGGTTGCAGACGAAATCGAGCGGTTCTTGGGGTCGCCCGTGCTCCTCGGCTCATTTGAATATCAACCACCCCTTCACGTGGCGACGCTTCATCTGGACGCCGTCGACCGACAGCCCGTTTCCATTTTGAACGAACTTAATGCGCTGATTAAAGAGGCGCCGCAGGTACCGGGCACCAAGCTGGACTAGCGTTATGGGGCGCGATGTGAAACACAGGCCGTTTCGCATCGCGCCCCACGCCATCAGTCCTCTCGTGCGATAATCCTCCGCAGAAGTCACCGACAGCAGAGGGAGTTTGTGATGAAGGTTCTTTTGGTCAATGGCAGCCCCAAGGCAAACGGCAACACGGCCCGCGCACTCGCCGAGGTCGCCGAGCAGCTCAACGCCGAGGGCATCGAGGCCGAGATGTTTCAGCTGGGCGCCAAGCCCATTCGCGATTGCATTGGTTGCGGCCAGTGCGGCAAGCTCGATTGCCGTTGCACCTTTGACGACGATATGGTCAACGAGCTGATTGCCGCTGCCGAGCAGGCAGACGGCTTTGTCTTTGGCTCGCCCGTCTACTATGCGCACCCCAGCGGACGCATCCTCTCGGCACTCGACCGCGCATTCTATGCAGGCAGCAAGGCCTTTGCGCACAAGCCGGGCGCCGCTGTCGCCGTTGCCCGTCGCGGTGGAACGTCGACCACCTTCGATGTGCTCAACAAGTACTTCACCATCAACCAGATGCCCGTGGTAGCATCCACCTACTGGAACAACGTCTTTGGCGCCATGCCGGGCGAGGCCGCCCAGGACGCCGAAGGCCTTGCCACCATGCGAAACATCGGCAAAAACATGGCCTGGCTCCTGCGTTGCATCGAGGCGGGAAAGGCCGCCGGCATCGAAGCTCCCGAGGCCGATCGCGCGCGCACCAACTTTATTCGATAAGTCCAGCGGTGGTCACCTCGATGCTCTATCAATGTCAGCGAAAAGCCAGCTGATGAGGCAAGGTGCCTTGAAAGAGGAGGGCGCTGGGCTTTTCCCCGCCCCCGACGATTGAAAGGCAGTTTGCCCATCAGATGGCTTTGCAGCGTCGATGTGACCGCCGTTCGTTAGAACGGCGGAACATTATTATGAATATTCAAATTTTTGGCACCAAAAAGTCCTTCGATACCAAGAAGGCCCAGCGCTATTTTAAGGAGCGCCGCATTAAGGTGCAGTTTATCGACCTTAAGGAAAAGGAGATGAGCAAGGGCGAGCTCACGAGCGTGATGCAGGCGGTCGGCGGCATCGACAAGCTGCTCAACCCCAAAGCCAAGGACGAGGAGACGCTCGCGCTCATCCAGCACCTCACCCCCAGCCAACGCTTCGATAAACTGCTCGAGAACCAGCAGGTTCTGGCCGAGCCCATCGTGCGCAACGGTAAGAAGGCCACCGTCGGCTATTGTCCCGACGTGTGGGGAGCCTGGGAGTAGCCTGTGTTATTTGCCGGCGCGTGGGTATAAGAGCAGGCGTTTGGCATAAGATTCAACTGTAAGCCATGTCTAACAAAGGAGGGCACATGCCCAACAAACCCGTAAAGATCATCATGCTTACCGGATACCTCGGTGCCGGCAAGACCACGCTGCTCAACCACATCCTCGCTAACGACGGCGGTATCCGCGCCGCCGTGATCGTCAACGATATCGGCGAGATCAACGTCGACGCCAGCCTTATCGCCGACGGCGGCCTTTCCGAGACCGACGACCTCATCCCGCTCACCAACGGCTGCATCTGCTGCACGCTTTCGGACGACCTGGCCAACCAGCTGCAGGGCATCGCCGATTCGGGCAAGTTCGACTACATCATCATCGAGGCCTCGGGTATTTGCGAGCCTATCCCCATCGCCTACACCATCTCGAGCTTCTGCGACGAGGCCAAGGTGGGCGGCGAGCCCAAGCTCGCGCTCGACAACATCGTGGCCGTGGTCGACTGTGCCCGCATGTACGACGAGTTCAACGGCGGTCGCGACCTGCTGGCCGAGGATATCGACGAGGACGACATCGAGAGCCTGCTCATCCAGCAGATCGAGTTTTGCTCCACGCTGATCCTCAACAAGACCGATACCGTCACGCCTGAGCAGATCGCCGAGCTCAAGGCTATCGTGCGCAGCCTGCAGAAGGACGCCGTGATTGTCGAGGCCCAAAACGGCGAGGTCCCCATGGAGGAGCTGCTCGATACTGATCGTTTCGACTTTATGCACGCCTACAACTCCGCCGCTTGGGTCGAGGCCATGGAGCATCCCGAGGAGCACGACGACCCCGAGGTACTCGAGTACGACATCGAGACCTTTGTGTACTCGCGCCGCAAGCCGTTTGACCTGCAGAAGTTCACCGACTTTGTAGAGCAGGAGTGGCCAGACGAGGTCATTCGCGTCAAGGGCCCGCTGTGGCAGACCGGCGATCCGGACATGTGCTACATGTTTGAGCAGGCCGGCCACCAGATGCGCCTGATGGAGAACGGTCTGTTTGTCGATTCTGCGCCCGAGGGCGAGAAGCAGAAGATTATCGACGAGAACCCCGAGATCATGCAGATTTGGGACGACGAGACGGGCGACCGCATGACGAGCCTGTGCATCATCGGCCGTCATATGGACAAGGACGCGCTCATCGCCGCCCTCGATGCCTGCCTGACCGACTGGCACCGCGCCTAGGTTTAACGAAGCGGGCGTTTTCCGCCCACGTAACCGCCAAACCACCACGAAGGTGCCTGTCCCCTTCGTGGTGGTTTTTCGTTCTATGCCAAGGAGATTCATGTTCAATATCGTGCTGTATGCGCCCGAGATTCCGGCCAATACGGGCAATATCGGCCGCACCTGCGTGGTCACCGGTGCCCATTTGCACCTGGTAGAGCCGCTGGGCTTTTCGCTCGACGACAAGACGGTGCGTCGCGCCGGCCTGGGCTACTGGCAAAACTTGGACGTGACGACCTATGCCGGCTGGGGGGATTTCCTTGCACGCAACGGCCTCTCCCCCGCCGATGAGCGCCTGCACCTGCTGACCAAAAAGGCGCGCCGCACCTATGCGCAAAGCACCTACCGCGACGGTGACTATCTGGTCTTTGGCAGCGAGAGCTCGGGGATTCCCGAAGACCTGCTCGCCGCGGCGCCCACATGCTGCGAGCGCATTCCCATGCTGCGCGACTGTGACTCACTCGATAATGCCGAAGTCTGGGAAGCCCACGAGGAGGCGCTCGGGCATACCGAGGATAGCCATGAAGCCATCCTTCAGCAGGATATCTGCGGCAACTTCGTCAACCCGGCCGACTACCGCATCAGCGCACTCAACCTCTCCAATAGCGCCGCCATCGTCCTCTACGAAGCCCTGCGCCAAACAGGCTTTCCGGGAATGTGACAAAGGGACAGTCCCTTTGTCACATTGATGCACCAAATAACGAGCCATCGCTTTTAATCAGAATTTACTAGAATAAAATGAAGTTAAACGGCGATGCGAAAGGAGAGCCTTGTGGAATATCTCGAGAACCCGTTTACTCCCAGTTTTGGTGAGGTTCCTGCCCATCTCGCTGGCAGACAACAGATTATTCGGGATTTGGACCGCGCCTTCTTGAGCCAGCGCAGGCGCCCAGAATTGACCTCGATCTTCTCAGGCGCGCGTGGAACCGGTAAAACCGCTCTCATGTCGTCGCTCGCGACAAGGGCGGAATCCCACGGCTGGATAGCCGTAAAGACGACCGCGCTCTCGGGAATGCTTGAGGAAATCGAGTTCGGGGCGAAACGTGCTGCAGGCCATCTCATCGACTCTTCTAACAACTTCGAAGTCACCGGCCTCGGAATCGCGCCGCTCGGCAGTATCGAGGTCAATCGCGTTCACGATGCCTCGACCTGGCGTTATCGCATGAGCGACATCATCGACCAGCTCAACGAGGCGGGCACCGGCCTGCTCGTTACGGTTGATGAGGTCGACCCGACGCTCGACGAGATGATCCAGCTCGCAGCCACGTATCAGCACTTTGTGACCGATGGGAAACGCGTCGCCCTACTCATGGCGGGACTTCCTAACAACGTATCGACGCTACTGAACCACAAGACGGTCTCGTTCCTTCGCCGCGCCCAGCAATATCATCTGGGGCGTATCGCCGACTACGATGTACGCGAGGCCTTGATCCGAACGATCCAGGAAAACGACCGTTTGGCGGATGCCGAGGGAATCGATAAGGCCGTTCGCTCGATTTCAGGCTTTCCTTTCCTTTTGCAGCTTGTGGGTTACCGCGCCTGGGATCTCACGAGCAACTCGAGGGAAATATCATCTCGCGACTTTGACCTGGGAATCAAAATCGCGCGCGACGAGATGGACGACCGAATCCTCGCGGCAACCTATCGGGAACTCACTGCGGAGGACAAGCGTTTTCTCATCGCCATGCTCGATGACGAGGAAGAGTCCACCACCGCTGACCTTGTCGAGCGCCTTAAGCGCTCGCCGCAACAGGTCTCCCGCTACCGACGCCGCATGATAGACGCCGGCATCATTGGAGAACGCGGGCGCGGAATCGCCGCTTTTGAATTACCGTTCTTCCGCGACTATCTCGCCGCTCAATGCGTGAAATAGGCATCGGATTGTGACAAAGGGACAGTCCCTTTGTCACAATCGCTTATAGATAGCGACCGGTAATGCTCTTGGGGCAGACCGCGATGTCGCCCGGCGTGCCGGTGCAGACGACCTGCCCGCCGGCGTCGCCACCGCCCGGGCCCATGTCGATCACGTAATCGGCATTGCGGATAAGATCGAGGTCATGCTCGATCACGATGACCGTGGCGCCCTTGGCAACGAGGCCATCAAACACGCTCAGCAGTACCTGAACATCGAGCGGATGCAGGCCGATGGTGGGCTCGTCGAATACAAATACGGCATCGTCCTGCACACGGCCCATCTCGCTTGCAAGTTTAAGTCTCTGCGCCTCGCCGCCCGAGAGTGCCGGCGTGGGCTCGCCGAGCGTGAGATAGCCCAAGCCCAGGTCGCGCAAGGTCTGCAGGCGCGCCTGGACTTTCTTGAGTCCCGCCGTGGCGTCGAGTGCCTCATCCACGCTCATGTCCATGAGCTGCGGCAACGTAAGCAGGCTGCCGTCCTTGCCCTCGCGATGGATATGCGAGGCGGCATCCGCATAACGCGAGCCGCGGCATGCAGGGCAGACGATCTCGACATCGGGC
The DNA here is from genome assembly GCA_902469555.1 of uncultured Collinsella sp. Classification (GTDB taxonomy): domain Bacteria; phylum Actinomycetota; class Coriobacteriia; order Coriobacteriales; family Coriobacteriaceae; genus Collinsella. The sequence continues at coordinate 12,204 of CABRDB010000069.1, forward strand.
AAAAACTGCACGTCAAGCGATATCGAGCCCGTGCCATCGCATGTGGGGCAGCGCAAGGCACCGGTGTTGTAGCTAAAGGCACCCGCCTTATACCCTGCCGCCTTGGCCTCGGGCGTACGGGCGAAGGCACGGCGCAGCTCATCATGGATGTCGGCATAGGTCGCCACCGTCGAGCGTACGTTGGCGCCGATGGGCGTGGCGTCAATCAGGTTGGCGCGCGCAATACCCTCGGCATCGACCCAACGCACGTGCCTGGGCAGGCGCTCACCGGCTGCCTGCGCCTTGAGTGCCGGGATGAGCGTCTCGAGCACCAGCGTCGTCTTGCCCGAGCCTGAAACACCCGTTACCGCGACAAGGCGGCCGCGCGGGATATCGACTTCGAGCGGTTTGACGGTATGGATGGCATCGGTCGCCATGCGGATATGGCCCAGGTCGAACATTTCGTCGTCAGCCACCTGCGGGCGCAAGCGCTTGGGGTCCGAGCGCAAAAACGGCGCGATGCGGCTACCCTGCGATTGTTCGACCTCGCCCACCGTACCGGCGGCGATCACATGACCGCCGCCTGCTCCGGCAACGGGGCCCATCTCGACCAGACAGTCGGCTTCTGCCAGCACGCGCGTGTCGTGGTCAACAACAACCACGGTGTTGCCGTCATCCACCAGATCGCGCATCACGCCCACCAGGCCATCGACATTGGCAGGATGCAAGCCGATCGAAGGCTCGTCCAGCACATACAGCACGCCCGTCGATCGGTTGCGCACCACGCGGGCAAGCTGCACGCGCTGGCGCTCGCCCGTCGACAGCGTGGCACCGGCGCGGTCGAGCGAAAGGTAGTCGAGACCCAGGTCGATCAGGCGACGGGCCGTGCTCAAAAACGAATCACAGATGTCCCCGGCCATGGGCCGCATCTCGGTCGGCAAGGATGCGGGCACCCCACGCACCCACTCAATCGCCTCGCCCAGCGTCATGGCCGTCGCCTGCGCCAGATTGATGCCGCGCACCTGGGGCTGGCGCGCGGCCTCGGAGAGACGCGTGCCGCCGCAATCGCGGCACGGCCCTTCGCGCAAAAAGCGTGCAACGCGCTTGAGCCCCTTATCGTCCTTAACCTTGGCGAGCGCATTCTCGACAGTATAGACGGCGTTGTAATAGGTAAAGTCGAGCGGCGTGGCGCCCTCGCCGTTTTTGGGAACGTAGAGAATGTGCTTCTTAACCGCCGGGCCATGGAACACGATATCGCGCTCTTGGGGCGTGAGCTGGTTAAACGGCACGTCGGTGCGCACCCCCATCTCGCCGGCCACCTGTTTCATCAGATCCCACATGAGCGTGCCCCAGGGAAGCACCGCGCCCTCGTCGATGGTCTTTGACTCGTCGGGCACCAGGCTCGCCTCGTCCACTTCGCGCATAACGCCGGTACCGCCGCAGGTAGGGCACGCGCCGCCACTGTTAAAGGCAAGGTCCTCGGCACCCGGCGCATAGAACTCGCGCCCGCATGCGGGGCATGTGAGCGACAGGCCCGCGGCCACGTTAAGGCTCGGCTCCACGCGCGCCCCGCAATGCGGGCAGACGTGATGGGCGCAGCGGCTAAAGAGCAGACGCAGGCTATTGTTGAGCTCGGTCATGGTGCCAAAGGTCGAGCGCACGCCCGGCACGCTGGGGCGCTGATGCAATGCGAGCGCCGCCGGCACGTGCAGCACCTCGTCCACCTGGGCGTGCTCGGCCTGCGTCAGACGACGGCGGGTATAGGTGCTGAGCGCCTCCAGGTAACGGCGCGAGCCCTCGGCATAAAGAACTCCCAGTGCCAGCGAACTCTTGCCCGAACCCGACACACCGGCAATGCCCACGAGCCTTCCCAACGGAATGTCGATATCGATGTCCTTGAGGTTATGGACACGTGCACCGCGCACCTCGATAGCACTTGGTTGTTGCAACACCGCCATCGCTCCCCTTCCTGTTAGCCGAACGTGGCAAAGGGACTGTCCCTTTGCCACATTACTCGTGCCATAAAACACAATCTCGAATGTACTCGCCCAGCATGGGCACGGTAAACCGGACGAGGCCGTATCCGGCAGCCTCGATGACGCGCTCGCGAATCAGGCTTGCGCGATATTTACTCGCCCAGCTCTGAGTGCGATCGCAGCGCTCAATGATATCCGCCATGCGAGTCGGTTTACCCTCGTCAACCGCCATGGCCTCGATAAAAAGGCGCTGTGGACTGCGCAGCCCGTAATACAGGGGCGCGTCAACCGCTTCGTAGAACTCGGAGACGGCATCCGCATGGCCATCCTCGACATCGCGCCTTTCGATGACCTGCGAGCCACGCCGGACAGCAGACCGCCACATGTAATAGCCCACCAGCTGAACCATATAGGGATGCCCCATGCTCTTGCGCGCCGCAAGGTCCGCGGTCTCCGCATCAATATAAAGACCAGCGCGCTTGACCGTCTGGATATATGAATCACGCACCTGGGGCAAAGAAATCGCCCCCAACGTACGCTGCTGGGCGCGCCGCAAAAACGTCACGCTCGGTTCTTCGAGCAGATCGTCAACCATGCTGGGCAAGCCGGCAAAGACCAGCGCAATACCTCGCTGGTCGCCATCGGGCAAGCCCGTAGCATCCTGATCTCCCAGCACCTGCTGATAAAGAACGGCAAGGGCCGCCAGCTCCTCGATAGACGCAGATTGCGCCTCGTCAATCGCAAACAGGATGCCCTTGCTTGGACCGAGCTTCTTGAGACGTTCGTTGACCAGCCCCCGCAACGTCTCGCCTTTTGCCCGCGCTGCCTCGACCGACATTCGGCCAAATGACGGCCCAAACTCCATTGACGTCACAACGGGTTTATTCGAGCGGAGCGCGTCGGCCAAGCGGTCGCATAAACCAAGCGAAGCGGAATCGGAGACAACCGCCCATCCGCGCTCGCTGGCCAGACGTTGCAGCTCCCGCAGGAGAACTGTTTTGCCACAGCCGCGGTTTCCCGTAATAAGCATGAGCCTGCCCGGCGCCCCGGCGCCGTTATCGAGCCCTTCCTCGAAATCTTCGATGACCGACTCGCGACCGATGAGTACCGGAGGTCGCTTACCAGCCGTTGGCTTAAAGGGATTTGGATTCATGTCGGCCTCCTCGGATTGGCAAACGCTGATAATAGTTATACCAACTTATACCGAGTTATACCAACTCGATGTGACAAAGAGACGATCCCTTTGTCACATGTGGCCGAAAAATTCCGCGTCGGCGGGGCGATAGGAGCGGAAGGTGGCGGGATCGATCTTTACGTGTGCCGCGGCGGGCGCGTCGTACCATTTGACCGTGTAACCGGCGCCGTGAGAGCAAAAGACCGAGTCGGGCGCGTTGGGCAGATCGGCCTCGGGCTCATAGGCGGCCGTCTCGATTACGCGCTCGGCATCATGGCATGCCGCATAGCCGGCGAACTCCAGGTACAGATGCCCACGACCACTCGTGTAGGCAGCCACCTCCAGCGCGTAATCCTGCACCTCTGATGCCGGTACACGACCCACAAGCTTCGCCCGGTCGCCCGCCATCGTCGGCGGCTCGTACTCGGCACCCATGCGCGCGGCATCCGAGAGCGCCCGACCCACGCACTCCCCCGGCACCTCGAGCTCAAAGCGATACCACGGCTCCAACAGCACCGCCGCGCCGGCCTCGCGCGCCTGCATCAAACCCTGGCGAATCGCGCGGTACGTGGCCTGGCGAAAGTCGCCGCCCTCGGTGTGTTTGGCATGTGCACGGCCACCTGTGAGCGTAATGCGCACATCGGTGATGGGCGAGCCGGTCAGCACGCCCAGGTGATCGCGCTCCATAGCGTTGGTGAGCGCCAAACGCTGCCAGTTAAGATCGAGCTCGTCGGTCGAGGTCACGGTGCCAAACTGCACGCCCGAACCCGCTGGCAACGGCTCCAGACGCAGATGCACCTCGGCATAGTGGCGCAGTGGCTCAAAGTGGCCCACGCCCTCGACTGGCTGCGAAATAGTCTCCTTATAGAGAATGCCGCCAGACTCAAACGCAACCGAAAGACCAAAGCGATCGGCCAACACCCGCTGCACGACCTCGAGTTGCACGGCGCCCATCAACTGCAAGTGAATCTGCTCAAGATGCGTATTCCAGCTTACGCCGAGCATGGGGTCTTCGTCCGCCAACTCGGTCAGCGCTTTAAACACCGCATGGACATCGTGTTCGCCCGGTAGCACCGTATAGGTGAGGACCGGCGCAATGACGGGTGCATCGCACCCGGGCTCCGCGCCCAAGGCATCCCCCGGGCGAACGTGCGCAAGACCCGTCACGGCACAAATACCGCCAGCAGCAACTTCTTGGGCAAGCTCGTACTTCTCTCCGTTATAGATGCGTACCTGATCGACCTTCTGCTCCCATACCTCGGCACCGGAGCGCCCGTCAATCATCTGTTTTGCACGCAGCGTGCCGCCAGTCACTTTTATCCAAGCCAAGCGCTCGTCGCGAACACCTTGGCTGACACGATAGACGCGCGCGGCAAACTCCGGGGGCCACACCTGTTCACGCATCAGCGTACACATACCATCCAGCAGCTCGTCCACGCCTTGGTCCTTGAGCGCCGAGCCGGCAAAGCAGGGAAAGAGCTTGCGTTCGGCAACCATGCGCGACAGCGTTGCGACGGAAAGCTCGCCCGTCTCAAGAAACTCCTCGAGCGCCGCCTCGTCCAACGCAGCAGCGTCCTCCTGAACGGCGCCGCCCGCCAGCAGTTCGTTGGCATCCAGGCAGCCCTCGGAAAGACGTTGCCCAAGTTGTGCCAGCAAAACATCGCGGCCGGGATTCTCCAAATCGATTTTGTTGATATAGATGAACGTCGGAATGTCATAGCGCGCAAGCAGGCGCCACAGGGTTTCGGTGTGCCCTTGTACGCCGTCGTTGGCGCCCACAACCAAAATCGCGTAGTCGAGTGCGCGCAATGTGCGCTCCGCCTCGGCAGAAAAATCGACATGCCCCGGCGCATCAACGAGCATGACGTGGGTATCGCCATGGTCGAGCACGGCCTGCGACGAGAAGATCGTAATGCCGCGCTCGCGCTCGATCGTGTTCGTATCCAGATGCGAATCGCCGTCGTCCACGCGGCCGCGCTTGCGAATGCGACCCGCGTTGAACAACATGGCCTCGGCCAACGTGGTCTTGCCGGCATCGACATGCGCCAAGATTCCAACGACCGCTTGCTTCGACATGGCTCTCCTCTTATTGCAAACCCATCGCACGCGGCAACGGGCGTTCTCGTTCCACACTGGATGATACAATTTACGGGCCGGCGGGCGAAGCGGGCCCTATCCCCCGACCGAGCTCATCGCCCCGCGTTGCCGCGCGGCGATTTTCGTAGGTTCGCGCCTTGCGAAAGCCGGCACCTCCCCTTTTGTCTGCCGGGGCTCATCTGGGGCGGTGGCAACGCGAGCCCCACGACAGCGAGGAGCCACCATGAAGGCATTGCTCAACGAGTTCAAGGAATTCATCAATCGCGGCAACGTTATGGACATGGCCGTCGGCGTGATTATCGGCGGCGCATTCACCGCCATCGTGTCCTCGCTGACCGATAACATCATCAACCCGCTCATCGCCGTGATTGCCGGTGGTAGCGCCACCGAGATCTCGGGGCTGGTGGTACCGGGCACCAATATCGACTTTGGCGCCTTCATTGGCGCGTGCATCAACTTTCTGATTGTGGCGGCAATCGTCTTTGCCATCGTCAAGGCATTCAACAAGGCACAGGAGATTGGCGACAGGCTCGCCGGCACCGCCGCCGAGCAAGCCGTATCCAAGCCCGTCTGTCCCTATTGTCTGGAAGAGGTACACGAGGGTGCGACCAAGTGTTGCCACTGCGGAAGCGAGCTGCCCCGGGCGTAGGTGCCTTAGAGCCGACAGCACGTAGGTCTGTACCAAGCAATACAGTGCAGGGATCAAAATGGCCCCACCCGGGGCCATGTTCATGTACCTGGAGTGTTGATGCGCGGCCCCGCTCTTATGCCTCGCGCAGCCAATCGAACGCAACACGCGGCGTGCCGTCTGACACATACACGACGCCGGCGCGCTCGAACCCCGCCTTCATGCTCGCGCCCTGCATGGGCAGGTTGTCCGCGTGCGTATCGATACGCAGATGGTCGACACGTTCCTTGGCAAAGGCAAACATCGCGGCCGCGATACCGTGCACGGTGCCGTCGGATGCCACACGGTGCAGCACGGCGTACGGAGTGTCGCTACGCCATTGACCGTCCTCAATTACGTCATAGCACTCGTCCGGGCCCGGTAAAAAGGCAAACGTCGCCACCACGCGGCCGTCGACTTCGCACACATAGCTGCCACCGGCGGCGATATCGGCAGTCAGCTGCTCGGCAGAAGGCGTGCCCTCGGGCCACTGCGTGGCGTTGCCATGCGCGCGCATAAAAGCGCGGGCGGCGTCATAGATAGCCATGACGGCGGGAATGTCGGTATCGAGGGTTTTTCTTATCATCACGCGGCGACCTCACGTTTATTGGTATCACTTTGATTGAGCAATGATACCAACGTTTGGAGAGGGGCGCGAAGCAGATGGGGAGCAAAAAGCGAGCCGCCTGGGCAAAGGCCAAAAGTGAGTTTTTGGGCGCTGCCACCGGCGGCGATATGAGCGACCTTTTTGCACGCGAGGACGAGCGCCGCGACGCCCTGGACGCCGAACGCGATGAGGCCTGGCGCTACAAATCGTGCGAGCGCAAAAACCGCTACGACACACGCGCCGAGGCCGAGGTCGTTATGGCCGACTGCGAAAACCACGGGCGTCGTGGCTTGGCCTGCTATAAATGCGAATACTGCGGCGGATGGCACCTGACGTCCCACCCTTGGAAATAGGCCCCGCATCGGCGCGGCGCTCACGCAGCACCGGCCATCGCGCGCAGGCTACGGGCGCGGCGGCACCAAAACATCGTAACGAACGGCCTTGCCCGCAAGCTGATAGCTCGGCTTAACGCCGGCAAGCAGCGGCCCCTTCACCGGCCGCTTGATAACGACCTTGCGCGGGCGCGGCGCAAGCGCAGCTTCGACCAGCGTCTCCTCATCGGCGCACGGCTGTTCCAAATGGTGCAAGAGCTGGAACTTCTTTTTCACCGCCGCGCTCTTGGTGCGCTCGGGAAACATGGGGTCCAGGTACACCACATCGGGAGCCGTGAGCTCACCGCGCTCGACCAGCTCAGCCGTATGGCGAAGGCCGGCAATGCTGTCCTCGCCCGCATGTAAGCGCATACGCGCCACGGCAGCCGTGAGCGCCGGATCGCCCGCTGCGCGATTCAGGGCATCCTTAAGGAGCACCGCGATCACGCAATCCTGCTCATACAAATCAACGGTAAAGCCCGCGGCGGCCAGCAGCAGCGAATCCTCGCCAAAGCCTGCCGTGGCGTCAATCGCCCATGGGCGCTCGATGCCTTTTGTGCGCGCAGCTTTCACCAGTAGCTCTTGCTGCAGACGGCCCTGCTTGAGCCGTGGAAGCATGCGGGCAAAATCGGCACGCAGCTCCATCGCGCCGTCGGTGAGCGTGAGGCCCTCGGGCTTCCCGATCAGCTCAAGCCCCGCGGCCCGAGCAACAGAAAAGGGATCGATGACGCCCATGGACACTCCTTCACAAGCAAAATGAATACGTGAGCGCCGCCCCTGTCGACACTCAACCGTCCGCTATTGTCCCACATGCGACATGGCCCACAGCATCCCAATGCAAAGCACCGCCATCAATCCCGTGCATACGGCAGCGATCACGGAATCGCTCATGCGCCTTCCCAACGACCGTGGCTCGCGCACTTGCCCTGTTCCGTACATCATGGCTCCTCCTTAGACCAACTCCTTGTTACGCCTTCATCATCGCAGCGCCGTACATGAGCTGCCATCGATTTGGCTTACGTCCAGCTTTCCCTTTTGAAAGGTTGGACCGTACAGGCAAGAGACGCTTTCAAACGCATGCATCGCCCCGTTGAACTACAATGTGCTTCACGATATGTGCCACAACCTGGGTGCGACAGATTCTCCGCGCCCGCATCGAAAGGACCAGCTATGAGCGCCGCTCGCAAGACACTCAAAATCCTTGCCCTGATTTATTTTGTTCTGGGCATCGCCAGTCTCGTCATTGGAATCGCCGGCATCGCGACCGGCAAGTTCGAGTCCACCTACGGGCCGAACGCCATGCTCGCCACGGTCGTGCTTGTCGCCAAGGGCCTCATCGATCTCGCCGCGGGCGTTGCGGGCATCAAGGGCGCCAACAAGCCTTCGCAGGTAGGCGGCGCGTTTAAGCTCGGCATCGTCGCCGCAATCGCCACGATTGCGCAGGCTGTGCTCACGCTCCCCGCGTTTGGCGGCGACGCCATCAACTATGGCGCCTTTGTCATCGTGGTGTACGACCTGTTCTTTATTCAGCAGGCACACGACATTAAGGCCGAAAACAAGGACCGCCTGTAGGCACCTGTCTCCCATAACCCCTGCTATCAAGCAACTAAAAAGGGCCGATCGCGCATATCCGCGGTCGGCCCTTTACGTTTGCTCAGATAAAACCTGCCAAAATAAACCTGTCCCTTTTTGGCAGGTTATTTACCGTGGCGGTACTCGGCGATGATGAAGTCGATGTCGGTCTGAAGGGTGTCCAAATTTGCCAGGCGCTCTTTGTCGGCAGGGCGCGTGCGGTAGTAGTACGGCGTCATCTGGAACACCGCCTCGATGTCGGCCTGGGTCCGAAGCGTAATATTCGCAGACACCTGCTGCGTTCCGACCAACTCGAGCTCGGTGGTCCTCGGCAGCTTCTCATCGTTAAGGTACGGCGTGTCGTAGAGCACCTCTTTGAGCCCAAACAGATGACGGGCGCCCGGCACCACGGTGTAGAGCGAGCCCTCGGGCGCCAGCACGCGGGCGAACTCACGCTCGTTAAAGGGGGCAAAGAGCTCGGTCACCATATCAAAGGCACCATCGGCCACGGGAATGTCCTTCATGTTGGCCACGAAGTAGGTCGCATCGCCGCGCTTGGCGGCAAGGCGCACCATCTCTTTGCCCAGGTCGAAACCGTAAGCATCCACGCCCGGCACCGCGCCCATGGCGCTGGTGTAATAGCCCTCGCCGCAGCAAATATCGAGCAACGTCATGGCGCCGTTCGTAGACGCAGCACGCTCAGACGCCCGCTCGCGCACCAGCTCGACCATCGCATCGCGCAACGGCGCGTAGTATCCACGGTTCAGAAAGTCACGACGGCTGCGTGCCTGCGACTTGGGATCGCCCATGGAGTCGCCGCTCTTGGACGAGCGCAGCAAATATAGATAGCCCTCGCGCGCACGGTCAAACCGGTGTCCGCCCGCGCATGCAGCACCGCGCTCGTCGTCCACCAATGGCTTATGGCAAACGGGACACAACAACATGGCAACTCCTTAGCGCGAACAACACAACGCCCACCATTGTCGCACGCCTTCCCCGCCTAGTCATTGGGGACGTTCTTGAATGACTAGTCGTTTAAGAACGCCCCCAACGACTAGTCGATTAGGAGTATCATCGTCTGCGCAAATAAGCACGATATAGCATATTAGAGATTGAGAGCGTATGACTGATACCGCGTCCAAGCACATTGACATGACCACCGGCTCACTGTGGCGCAATATTCCCCTGTTCGCCTTCCCCGTGGCCGCCACGAGCATCTTGGAGCAGCTATCGAACCTCATCGCCACGGTCATCATCGGTAACTTCTCAGGCGACCAGGGAACCCTCGCCATGGCGGCGGTCGGCTCCAATGTTCCGCTTACCAGTCTTATGCTCAACCTGTTTATCGGCATGTCGCTTGGCTCCAACGTGGTCATTGCCAACGCTATCGGCCGCAACGATCAGAACATGGTCAAACGCGCCGTCCATACCTCGATTTTAATGGCGCTCGTGGGCTTTGTCGTCATCGCCCTGGGCGAGATCTTTGCCGAGCCCATGCTCGCCGCGCTCAACGTTCCCGCCGAGACCATGCCGCTCGCCTCACTCTACCTACGCGTCTTTTTGCTGAGCATGCCCTCGATTTTGCTTTACAACTTTGAGGCCGCGATCTTCCGCTCCGTCGGCATCACCCGCATGCCGCTGCAGGCGCTTGCCGTGTCCACCGTCCTCAACATATGCCTGGACCTCGTCTTTGTCCCCGTACTCCACTGGGGCGTCGCGGGCGTCGCCATCGCCACCGCCATCGCCTACACCGTCAGCGCCGCGACGCTCTTTATCCGCCTGCTCAAGACCGATTCCGTCGTCCGCGTTACCCCGCGCGATCTGGCTATCGACCCCGTCGCCCTCAAGCGCATCGTCAAGATCGGCCTGCCCGCCGGTATCCAAAGCGCCGTCTTTGCCGTCGCCAACATCATCATCCAGTCCGCCATCAACAGCTTGGGCACCGAGGTCATGGCAGCATCCAGCGCCGCCATGAGCCTGGAGTACGTGTGCTACAACCTGCTTAACAGCTTTAGCCAGGCTTGTACCACCTTTGTGGGGCAAAACCACGGCGCGCGCCAAATCGACCGCTGCACCAAGACGCTCAAGGTCTGCCTGGTCGAAGGCGGCATCGTTGCACTCACCACGATTATCGTTATCGTCGGTCTGGGGCGCGAGATCCTGGCGCTGTTCAACAGCGATCCCAACATCGTCTCGATCGGCTATATCCGCGTGTGCTCGATCTTCCCGGCATACGCCTTTAGCATGTTCTACGAGAACATGTCCGGCTACCTGCGCGGCTTTGGCATCTCGCTCATGCCCGCCCTCATCACCATGATTTGCGTCTGCGGCATCCGCTTCTACTGGGTATTCTGCGTGTTCCCGCACTTCCGCACTTTTGCGAACATCATGATGGTCTACCCCATCAGCCTGGGCACCACGGCATTCTTTATGGTCGTGGCGGTATTGCTCTGCCACCCGGCACGCACCTACCGTCTGGCACAAGCCAAGACCGGAGCGTGCTAGGCACACACAACCAGGTGGCACATCGGCAGCTAATTGACGATATGCGAGCTCATATAGTCGATAAAGCGCCTCGTGGCGATCGGCATGGTATCCCAGCTGCGCCAAGCTGCCACGACATCGCGCGAGGGAGCGTGCACGATGGGACGCACGCAAATATCGGCCTGCATGCCCTCGACTGTACGACGGTAGAGCATGCTCACGCCCAGGCCCTCCTCCACCATCGCCATAATGGTGTAGTCGTCGGTAACCTCACTTGTCACGTGCGGCGACAGCCCGTGCGCCGCGAATGCATCGAGCACCAGGCTCTGCTCGCCCTCATCCAGCAGCACAAACGGTTCGGACGCCAGGTCGGCAAGCGTTACCTTTTCCTTTGCCGTCAGCGGATGGGCGGCCGGCAGCAGCGCCACCAACTCGTCGTGATAGACCACGCGCTTCTCGAGCCCTGTGGTAAATCCACGCGCCGTAAAGCAAAAGTCGACCACGCCATCGTGCACCCACTGGGCGTTGCGCGTGTAATCGCCCTGCTTGAGGGTAAAGCGCACGCCCGGATGCAGGGCTCCAAAGTCACGAATAACGCGCGGCAATACGGTACGACTCACGTTGGTAAACGTCGCAATGCGAATGTCGGTCGACGAAAGCCCCAACAACTCCTGACGCTTACCCTCGAGTTCGGCTTCGGCCGTTACGATCTGGCGTAGATACGGCAGATACTGTTTGCCGTCACGCGTCAGTGAGACGCCCTGCTTGCCGCGCTCGATAATCGTGGTGCCCAGCTCGCGCTCGAGTGCCTTGACGGCCTGACTCACCGCGCTTTGCGTATAGCCCAGCTCGTCGGCCGCACGTTTCAGGCTGCCGCAATCAACCACCATACATACAATCTGATACCGCGATGCCATCGTGCCTCCACATCAAGGTAGCTATAAAACGTTTTGCCAGGGCTTTTTCTGCCTACATTAGCATTTCTTAATCATACTGAAGATACATTCGCTTTACTACATCCATATCTGAGCGCAGAATCCTTTTTGCGAAACCGTTCTGTAACAAAAGGAGTCCCATGGATCGCAAAAAAGCAATCGCGCTCTCGTTTTCCGTTCCCGTCGCATGGGGCTTTTCGTACCCCCTCATGAAGATCGGCATGGACAGCATGAACGCCACGAGCATCGTTGCGCTGCGCTGCATCATCGCCTTTGCAGCTTGCCTGCTGCTCTTCCACAAGCACGCGCTGCGCATCAACCGCGACGTGATGATTCGCTCCGCCATCATCGGCGCCATCATGGCAACCGAGCTCACCTGCATGTGCCTTGGCTCCAGCCTCACCTCGGCCTCCACCGCCGGCTTTTTGCAGAGCCTGACGGTCGTGATCGTACCGTTTGCCAACGCGGCCCTGCTGCGTCGCGCCCCCGAGCGCAAGGTGCTCATCGGCACCGCCATTGTCACCTGCGGCATGCTTTTGCTCTCGGGCGCCGACTTTACCAGCCTGAACCCCGGCGCGATCATCATGCTGCTCTCGGCCTTTATCTATGCCAGCCACATTATCGTGGCCAAGCGCTTTGTCGAAGAAGTCGACCCGCTGGCTCTGGGCGTTTGGCAGCTGGGCTTTGGCGGTTTGTTCTCGGGCGTCGCGGCATTCACCTTTGGCGGCTTCACGCTTCCCAGCACGCCCAGCGAAATCGTCGTTGTCGTCGCGCTCGCACTCATCTGCTCTGCCTACGGCTTTATCACCCAAACGCTCGTGCAGCCCCACGTGCCCGCCGAGACCACCGGCTTTGCCTTTTCGCTCGAGCCGGTCTGCTCTGCCGTCTTCTCGTTCTTCCTGGTCGGCGAGGTTCTGAGCCCCATCGCCTTCTTTGGCGCCGCACTCATCCTCAGCGGCGTCATGGTGGCAACCGTCGAGCTTCCGCGCCTTCGCGCACATGGACAGGCTCGCATGGCAGGAGCGCCCGAGCAAGTCTCGTAGACCCCGCTCTTCATGCAGCCGCGGCATAAAGGCAACCGGTGCGCCTTTACAATAGATGCCAACAGAGCATCTGCCATAAAGGAGCCCCATGGACACCGTAACCCGCGACCGCAACATAGCAACTTGGTTGGGCGATGCGCCGCAGCCGGTACGTGACACTACGAACCAGCTGCTCGAGCGCATCGCCCTTTTGCGTGTCGAGCAAACCGTCTACCCGGCACAAGACGACATCCTCAATGCCCTCGCCTACACGCCGGCCGACCAGGTCAAGGTTGTCATCTTGGGTCAAGACCCCTATCACGGGCCCAACCAAGCCATGGGGCTTTCGTTCTCGGTGCCTGCGACGCAAACCAAGTTGCCGCCAAGCCTGCGCAACATCTATAAGGAACTCAAAGCCGATCTGGGTTGCCCCATTCCCGCCACGGGAGATCTAACCCCCTGGGCACAACAGGGCGTCCTGCTTCTCAACACGACGCTCACCGTGCGCGAGCATGCCGCGAACTCGCACGCCAAGCTGGGTTGGAGCACGCTCACCGACTACGTTATCGAACGCTGCTGCCAGCTGCCCCAGCCGGTCGTCTTTTTGGCATGGGGCCGTTTTGCCCAACAGATGGTCGAGAGCAAGCTCACCGCGACCGGCACGGGCAAGGAAAGCAGCAAGTTCTGCCTGGCCTCCACACACCCTTCGCCGCTTTCGGCAAACCGCGCCACGGCAGAACTCCCCGCTTTTATGGGATCGCACCCCTTCTCCGCTGCCAATGAATTGCTCGAGCAAAACGGCAGTAGCCCCATCGACTGGGGCTGCCTCACTTTATAACCCGCCTAGCCGGCAATCCAATAATCCGGATATTTATTGATATCAATGGGGGCGGCAAGCTCGCTGATATCGCTTACGGTCTCCAAGCCCATCATGGAGCGCAGACGGTTTTCGCACTTCATGATGGGCTCATTTACAGCCTTATTGAGCACATCGAACGTCGGCGACTCAAACGTATCCATATCGACATTGCCGAACCACTTGCTCACGACGTAGTCAGCTTCCTCGTCGTCCGTGGCAACCCCCACCATCTGACGGGGCCACGTCTTGAGCAGCGACTCGCGATTGGCCTCGGCAATATCGAGTACTACGCTGCCGCCAAACGAAAACGACTCGCTCTCCATCCCACCCAGCAACTCCGGCGGCGGACAGCCAGAAGGCAACGTCACCGTCACGCCGCTACAGCCCATAAACGCACCGTTCTGGATGCCGACCACCTTATCACACAGCTCAATCTCGGTGAGGTTCGAGCAGTGCGAGAAGGCGTTCGAGGCGATCACGGTTGGCCCCGTCAACACGCTCGCCAGATCGGCCTGCTCGATATCGGACGGCGCCGAGACCAGCGTGGCAGTACCGTCACCGTTGTCCTCGATCTTCCATTCATGGCTCTCGGCCGCATCGCTACCCGCTTGGATAACCGTAGAAGCCTCGACCAGCGGCAGCCCCATCATGGTTCGCAGGCGATTCTCGGGCTCCAAAAGATTCTTGGCCATCTGCGCCCTAACCGCTTCGGCCGTCGGCTCCGGACCCTCCCCCATGAACCAATCGGAAAGCATGCCGAACTCCACGACACCGTAATACGCGTCGTAGTCGTCGTAGCCGACGAGTCCGTAGACCCACGCATTGAGGTAGTCCTGTTCCATGCCACGGGGCACCGACAGATGAATGCGGCTGGCTTCCTCTTCGGTATCGGTTGCGCCGTCCAAGAAGAAACCCACGCCTGGCGACGGATAGCCCAGCGTCGCAATACCGGCGCCGACGGTCAAGTTCGTAAAGTTGGCATCGTTGCCAAACACCGATGATGCCAAATAGTTCCGAGAGCCCGTACCTGTAGCTGCGTCGTAGTCGCCATTGGTGTCTGCCACAAGCGATGCGCTCGCGAGCCTCAGGCAATTCGTGAATGCCTGATCGCTAATTTCGATTGTTGCCGCGTGTACAGATACGGACGCAAGATTTGCACAGCCGTCGAACGCCGACACACCGACATAGATATCGTTATCGGGAAGGTCGATGTTCAGGTCGCCAGCGATGCCAGCATTCCTAAAGGCATTACGATCGATATATGCCAGATTGGGAGCCGAAGCCCAATTGATATCCCACACGCCTCCGGTTCCCTCAAAGGCACCAGGCAGGTCCTTGACACCGGACAAGGAATAGCCGCCAAAGATCTCAATCGTACTCGGCAGCAGGTCGATCGTACCGTTGAGCACCGAAGGCGCACCGAGCAGGATACTTGGCTCGCCCTCCTCATCGCCATCGAAATAGCCGTAGAGAAGAGCCGTGTCGTCGCCCTGAGCATCGCAATCGAAATCGTAAATGCCGTCGACAGTGACAAAGCGGCTGTCGTAGCCCTGCAGCTCGCCATCGGGCGCATACCAGGTGCAGCCGGCCGGATTGGGATTCTCGGTCGTGGCAAAGACAGCCTTTTTAGCACGCGACGCCACAAAGCCCAGGCCCGTGCAGCCCTTAAAGGCATCCGCCCCCACCTCGATGCTATCAGGCGTGCCGATAAACACACCTTGAAGGTTTTGGCAGTTCTCAAACGCGTTACGGCCGATGGCACTCGTCTTCTCGCCCAGATTGACAAACCTGAGCTCCGCATCGCCCGCGAAAGCATACGGTGCGATGGAATCCACTTGGAGTTGCTTGCCGCCATCCGTAAGCAAGGTGCCGTCAAAGGTCGCGGGCAGATTGCCGTCCCCATCGCCTGCAGCGGACAGCAAAATCGTCTTGCCGGCGCTGGCATAATACAAGTATCCGTCAAGAGACAGACTCATCTTAATTACGCACGCATCGGGCGCACCGGCGGCGGCCTTACGCTGCTCGACATAGGCGACCTGCTCATCGGTTGCACACACGATGGTCCGCACGGAACCGCCCGCAAGGCTGCCGTCCTCGAGCGTCACCTTATCGTCAAACCACGGCATGAGCACCAACGTGTCCACCGAAGTGTTGCCCGCAAAGGCGCCCTTCATGATGGTGTTGGATATCTGCACCAGGGCAATATTGGAACCCGTGTCGAGCACATAGCACAGATCGCCTTCGAAGCGCGAGTTAATGTTGTACACCAGACCCTGCGAGTACATGAGCTGGACATTGGTATCACTCGCGGGCGATACGTAAACGCCGTAGGCATTCTCCAGCTCGCCCGCATGCTCGGTAATAAAATCGAGCAGCACGGCATCGTCGACGACAAGGGTGCAGTCTTGCAGATTGCTCACGTCAATCTGGGGCAACTCACTCTCTTTTGACGCGTGCAGAACAACTCGATCGAGCTTATTGCGATCGGGAATGACAACATGGGTAATATCGGTGGGAACGTCGAGCTCGCGCGTATCGTAGGGAACGCCCAAATACTCCTGGCCATCGCGAGAAGTCAAGATGCCCTCATCCGTTGCGGCATAGACGGGGTTATCCGACGCGACGCGGTAGGCATCGAGCACCTGAAAGCCCGCATTGACGTTGACGTAGTACACCGAGGACGGCAGCTCTAGATTGTCAATCTGCCACGCAAAGCCCTCGCGCTGGCGACTGTCGGTATAGGTGTCGACCGCCTGCACGCCCTGCGGAACACTCAGCGTCTCGACACCGTCATTGACCGATACGACCGACTCGTCCACGTCGACAAGCGTCTGCAGGCGTGAGCTATTGGAACTGAACGGATCGTCGTCAAAGCGATAGTCCTCGTCGAGAGCATAACCCTGAAAGCGCACCTTATAGGCAGGATCGATGGGCACGACATCGCCGGGGACCACCACATGACGACCGGGCGTCAGCGTGTAGAAATATGAGACGGCCGCCTCGTTCTCGCGCCACCCCAGTAACAAGGCATTGAGGTAGCCGTCCGAGGCGACGTAACCTGCCTGCTTCATAAAGGCTTCTTGCGTGTTGACATTCAGCAGGTTCTCCTTGGAGCTCAGTGTGCTCCAAATCACGTTTCGCTGGCCCATAGAATCGGGCTGGCCGACCACAAACAGGCGCGACTGCGCCGGCTGGATGGTAACGGTACGCGTCGTCCACGCCGCATCCTGCGACAGGCGCAGCGAGACGTTTACCGTTAGCGGCTGACTCGAGCATAGTACCGGATTCTGTTCGCCCGCGGCATTGGTCCACGAGTTAATGCGGAAATACGGAAACGTGGCAAACTCATCCTTGGCGCAGGCAAGATAGTAGAGGCCCTTGTCGTCACTCCAGTGGACATCCATAGCACAGAATAACGTCCAGGCATCGAGCACCTGTCCGTCGTAGATCGCATCCTCCATGGGTGAAATCTGCACCTCATGGGGATCGATCAACCCATTTGTACCGTTAAACTGCGTAAAGAACGTTGTATCTCCCATAGGAGCACCCTTTTGGGGCGCGGGGTCCCGAAGAAGATACTTGTAGGAATTGGCCGTCGAGGTGGCCGAGCCGCCAGGACCGCCGCTACCGCCCGAACCGTTTCCGCCTGCGCCGCCGCCGGCATTGCCGCCAGACGCTCCACCCCCATTAATGACGGGGACGTTCTGTCCCGCGCCCGAGCCGCCAGCGCCGCCCGCACCGGTGCCCGAGCCGCCCGCAACCCCTACGCCCGTTCCATCGGCGTTGCCGGTAACGTTATAGGCAGTCGTGCCGCTTTGCCCCGTCAGATTTGCTTGTCCCTGCGCATTATCGAGCGGAGCCTGCTGCTCGCGTGCGCTCGTGTCCCGGCTGTCGCTTTTTTCGTCGTGACGATTTGCCTCGGCATCCGTCGAGAGCGGACTGATCTGATATGCCTCGCCGGACTCCGTGTCACCGTGACTGTATGCAGCGATATACCCCGAAGGGTCGAAGCTCAAATTACTCTGGGCCAACTCAAAGGCGACTGTACCAAATACGCCGACCGCAGCAACCGAAGCCGCCACCGCCACAACGCGCGTTGCAGCCAAGGGCTTGGCACGATACATATTTTTAGCGGCATGCTGAACACGCTCGGTCGCATTCCGTGGACCCTTTAATTTGGCCGACGCCGCGTTCTTATGCGGAGCCATATGTTGAGGTTGTTGAGAAAACACGTAGACCTACTCCCTCTACAACGCGTACAGCATGTAGCGACGGAAGCGTTCAATAACATTTTGCGAAGCCGGCATGCTCCGATGCAGACGTTCGGTAAAGCGACGGAGCGTGCGCAGCTCGTTCGGTTTCAGTTGGCGGCCGCCAAACGCATAGGCTTGATGAAGCCGAATCGTTCGGCGGTATTCCCGCGGATCAATATCGGGGAACACCGCAGCAAAGGCATCCAGGCAATCGAGCGGCTTGGTCTCGTCAAAGGCGTCCACACCGCTTTGTTTCATCACAAGGGCAAGATAGCCGTAAAGCGCCGGCACGCATATATCCTGATCATCGTTCTCGATAGCCCGCGCGCGCCGAGCGCGCAAGACAAACCTGCGGACGAGAAGAGCGAGCAGGACGGCAATCGCCGCGCCGGCCAGACCGACTCCAACTTTGGCCACAACAGGGATGCCACGCGATACCGGCGCATCCTCGCGATGCTTATCCTCGGTCCGACCGGCGACCGAGCCCACATCGAGCGTCTTATCGTCGGCGCCGTTGCTCCACGCCTCGCCCACGTCGATAATTTTATCGGCCTCGAGCGTCTGGCTATAGTACCCAGGGGTGACCTCCACGGGCGTCCATCCCTGCCCGTCAAGGTAGATCTCGGTCCACGCGTGCGCATCGGCAGCCGTCAAGTTGAGCGGCACGCCCAACCTAACGGCAGCGGCCAGCTGATCATCTGCCGCCCGATAGCCCTCGACATAGCGCGCAGGGATTCCCCGAGATCGAAACGCGAGCGTCGCCGCCGTGGCAAAGTAGGCAGAGTTTCCCTCGTGTGCCGAGCCCAAGAACCACGCGACAAACGACGGCGCCCCGGTATAGGCGGGCGGGTTATCCGTCTGCCCCGCAAGCGAAGCCATCATTGTGCGAACACGGCTGATCACGGCCGTGTCCGAAACATTCGCCTGGGCATCCCAGCTGTCGCTCGAGAACAGGTACGCATCGACGGCATCCCGCTCCTCTTCGCGAACGTCCAAGTAGGTATCGCGAACAAAGGCGGCGTACACCCGCTCGCTTTTTGCATAGTCGCTCTTGGAGGACGCCAACCAGCTCGAATCTGCAATGACGTTATCCATCGGCACATTATCGACGATCACGCTATATGCCTTAGGCGGCAAAAGATCCATGCTCAGAATCGTCGAGGCCGTTAACATTGCACTCGTACCGCCCAGCGAGCGCAGCGTATAGGGAGCGTAGGCGTATCTGCGGTTGGCACCCGAGGCATTGACCGAAATCTCAACCGCCTCGACAGGCTCGCCACCCTCACGCTCGGTCTCGGCATCAAACGCGGCGCGTTGCTCGGCTACCGTCAAACCGTTCTGGCGCAGCCACTCACGCATGCCGGACCATTTGCCCTCGTAGGACATCCAGTCGCCACGCCCCCAAGACAGGCCATCAAACGTCGTACCCACAAAACCCTTCATAAGCAGATCGTCAGCGAGCGCCTTGCTGGCGGCAAGCGACAGCGTCGTGGACTCGCCTTCGTTCATGTCCGCCGCTTGCGAAAGGTCGCCCTCGGGCAGCGTGTCGTCCCCAAATCGAACGCTTTGGGCTGCTTTGACGGCAGATGCCGACATGGCGGACAACTCGGGAAGAGGCTGCACAAAGCAGGCCGTCAGCGCAAAGAGAGCGCCGCATGCGGCGCACAGGCCGCCAAGACCAATGAGAATCTGGGATAAACCCGCCGTAGAGCCCCGCAACTCGCGAGCCCGGCACTGGACAAGCCAGCCCGTAACGCCCAGCGCCATAGACATCGCAGAATCGTCGACCTGCAGCGCTATGGAACCTGCGCCGCAGATAGCGACGATTAGGAGCGTGGGCCATGAAACGCTCAAGTTGGCGAAAAGCCAGGCAAATGAGCCCGCAAATACACCGGCAAGCACTGCCAGCGGCACGGCCTCGCACAGCAGACCGGCGTTTGCCACCAAGGGAATATACAGCCCAAAGATTGTGTTGACACGACCGATAACGGCATTGGCGCACGCATAGAAGCCCCAGCGCGCCGAAGGAACCAACAACGCGCATAAAAGCGCCACGAACGCCGCAGCCAAGGCAATCCAGAAGGGGACTTTTTTCGAAGCCAGCGAAACGCTCAAAACGCCCAGCACAACAGCCACGCCAGCGGCAACGGCAAGCATGATCTCCATGCACGCTGCACTCAGGCACCAACCAATTGCGCAGCAGAAACCCGCAGACAGTAAAACCGCGGGAACCACCGACAGGAACACGGCAACAACGCGGCCATTCGAAGCGACGCGCTCCGTCGAGGTAAGAGTCACAAAGTCCATCTTAGAGCTCCAGACTCTTAATACGGGCCGAATCGTTCGATACCGGGCAATGGGTGATGATGTAGTTGGCACCGCGCTCGACGCTATACGACTCGACCGAATCCGACACATGGAGCACCGACAGATCGGCCAGACGGCCCAAATCGATATAGACCTGTTCATCGACGCCCGCCGTCACCAGCACCGTTTTGCTAATGCCCTTTGCCGCCACGAGCCTGGCATACTGCTCATTTGATGTTGGATGGGCAGGGCCAAGCGGCGTTGCCGTCAAGGCATCAAGCATCTTATTAAAACTACGTCGATCATCGACGGGATGGGCGGACAGGGGCCCTTCGGGGGCAGTCACGACCACATGACGGTATCCCTGACGCACAAGCGCCAGCGATACCGATGCGGTAAAACTCAGCACCGCAGAAAGGACCTCGGAGCGGCTTGAGCGCTCAAAATCGCACGCAAACGCACCAAACAAGATGCCAATAGCGTGGTCTTGGGGGCGCGAAGCCTCACGCACCAGCACGTCGTCAAGGCGCGTCGACAGCTTCCAGTGAATCGACTTAACGGCGTCGCCCTCGTGATAGGGCCTCACGTCAAAGACTTCGGAGGCGTCTTGGCCGCTTCGATGGGGATCGTAGCTCGTGCCCTCAAGACTGGCAGAAGCACTTTGGTGAGGATCAACCTGAATGTCGAGTATCTCGGGATAGACCGTAAACATTCCGTGAAAGTCGGCGTCCTCGAGAGCGAGCGACGTAAAGCCCATCTCATCGACCAGGCGCGCAGTGTCAAGGGTGATCGTGTGTGCACCGCAGACGGCCGAATCGAGCTCCAGCTCAAACAAGGCGGGCCTACCCATCGCGGGGGCAAGGCTTACGGGATAGACCGCCCGTGTGCCCGTTAGCTGGTTGTAAACCGAAAACGACAGCTCCATGCGACCGCGAAACATAAGCGGTCGATCCAGTGTGATACGCAATGCGAGAGGTGCATTTACAACGCACGACCTGGGAAGATCAAAGCCGAGCTTGAGCAAGGCAACGCTCGAACGGCACGCCGCCACGGTGATCACGGGCATGGCGATCAACGCCACGGCAGCGGCGAGCGCGGCCGCATTGCCGGCAAACATGAACGTGACGAGCAGGAGCGCGACGGACACGATATAGGTAATCTTGTTGGCAATCATGAGCATAACGTAGGGCGCAAAAGGCGAACGAGCCGCTACGAGCGGCCGCGAACCTGACCCATGGACGGAGCGGGAACGGCAGCGAGGATACGGTCGAGGATGTCCTCGGCAGTAATCGATTCGATGCGGGCCTGGGGGCGCAAAACGAGACGGTGAGCGCAAACGACCTTAAACACCTCGCGCACATCCTCGGGCACCACATAGTCGCGCTCGCGAATCAAAGCGCAGGCGCGCGCCATACGCGTGAGCGCGATAATGCCGCGGGGGCTCACACCCAGCTCAACGAGACCGTCATTACGGGTCTCCTCGCACAGACGGACGATATAATCCAGCACCGTGTCGGCTACCTGCACATTACCCAGGTAGTTTTGAATATCGAGCAGGTCATCGCGGGCAACCATGGGCTTAATGTCGTCGAGCGGGTTGGCGTAGCGACGGGCCTTGAGGATATCGATCTGGTCCTGGCGCGACGGATAGCCAACAGACAGGCGAACCATAAAGCGGTCGAGCTGGCTATCGGGCAGCGGTTGCGTGCCCGCCGAGCCTACCGGGTTCTCGGTTGCGATGCACACGAAGGGACGCGGGACCTGATGCGTCTGCCCGTCGATAGTCACCGCACGCTCTTCCATAACCTCGAGCAGGGCCGACTGCGTCTTTGCACTGGTACGGTTGATCTCGTCGCCCAGCAGCATGTTGCAGTTGACGGCGCCCCACACAAAGCGAAACGTGCCGGTGTCGCGGTCGAACATCGTAAAGCCCGTAATGTCCGAGGGCAGCGTATCGGGCGTAAACTGCACGCGCTTAAAGTCCAGGCCCAGCGCGCGCGAAAGAGCCAGGGCCAGCGTCGTCTTACCGGTACCGGGCACATCCTCCAACAGGATATGGCCGCCGGCATAGATGGCCATGAGAGCCTTCTCGATCACATCGCGCTTGCCCAGCAGGGCGCGGCTCACTTCGTTCATGATGCTGTTCGACTGTTCGACGATCACGGTTACTCATTTCCTCGGTAAGCTGCCTCTGCCGTCGCGGCCGCCAGCTGTGCTTTCAAAACGTTTAGGTCGATGGGCTTGCCCACATGTCCGTTCATGCCCGCGGCGCGCGAACGCTCAACGTCCTCGGTGTAGTCATTGGCAGAAAGCGCAATGATGGGAATGGCGCCGGCGTCCTCATGATTAAGCCCTCGAATCCGCTCCGCCGCTTCCCAGCCGTTAAGCACGGGCATCTGAATATCCATGAGGATCGCATCGTACGTGCCCGCGGGCATACTCCGAAATCGCTCAACGACTGCCTGGCCGTTCTCGGCACGATCGACTGCCGCGCCTCGTCTTGCCAGCAGCTCAATCACAATCATGGCGTTGATTTCGTTATCCTCGGCCAACAGGAATCGCTTGTCCTCAAACTGATAGGTAAACGACGAGCCAATGGAATCGCACGCCGTCTCGAGCGTCTGCTCCTTGAGCTTAAGGCTCTCGATCTGCTCCGCCGTGGCCAGTCGCAACGGAATGTAGGCCGAAAACGTCGATCCGCGGCCGGGCTCGGTATCGACAACGATCTCGCCGTCCATCAGCTCGACAAGCGCGCTCGTAATGGCCATGCCCAGGCCCGTTCCGCCGTAGCGGCGCGCGATGGTGCGGTCCTCCTGCTCAAACGGCTTAAAGATCTTGCTGACGTAGCGCGGATCCATGCCCTTGCCCGTGTCGCGCACGCGCAGCATATAGCTCACGCCGTCGTCTGTGCGGTACATCTCGCGCAGGGTTACGGTAACGCTGCCGCCCCGCTCGGTAAACTTGACCGCATTGGAGATAAAGTTGATAACGATCTGCGACAGGCGCATACGGTCGCCCACGACAAATACGTTTTCGCAGTCCTCGAGATTGACCGAGTACGTAAGCCCTTTGTCGGCTGCCTGCGAGCTAAACATGCGTTCAATCTCATCGGCAAACAGGCGCATGTCAAACGGCGCATCGTCAATGCGCACGCGCCCACTGTTGAGACGGCTCATGTCGAGCATGTCGTTGATAAGCGAAAGCAGGTAGGCCGAAAGCTGCGAGGCGCGAGACAAGTCGTCCATCAGGCGAGACTCATCCGCATGATGCTCGCGGGCGAGCGAAATCATGCCCTCGATGCCATTGAGCGGCGTGCGGATCTCGTGGCTCATCTGGTTCATATAGTCTGTGCGCGCGTTGGCGGTCTCGACGGCGCGATCGCGCTCGGACTCCGCCTTGGCGATACGATCGTTTTCGGTCGTTACATCGACTGCAGAAACCAGGTACTGCGTGCCGTCCGAAATGAGCGAAATCGTAAACCTCATGCTGAGCTGCGATTTTGCTCCATGGGGCGCATGATAGGAGCATAGAAGGTTGAGCGGGGTCGCACGGTCCCAGTCCCTCACCTGTCGCTGCATGCGCACGCGGTCCCTATCGGGGATAAAGCGGTACAGCGTCTCGATGTCGTCGCCAATACGCTCGGGCGATACGCCAAATACGCGTTCGAAATTTGGGGTGATATAGAGCGGAAGACAGTCGCTGGCACGCAAAACCAGCGCAACGTTAGGCCCTTGCTGCGCAAGCGCCTCTTCGAACAGTCGACGCGCTCGGTCCGCGTCGCGCTTCTCGTGTGAACCGAACAGCCCCAATATGCCCCCTTTTACATTAGGTGATTATTCTACCAGCTCAAGGGGGCTTTACAGAGATGGTGTGCCGCTAAAGTTAGCAATTAATGGTGCAAAAAAACGCGCCCGACGGCAATTGCC
>CABRDB010000070.1 GCA_902469555.1 uncultured Collinsella sp.
AGAGCTCGCTGATGGTATTCGACAGGCACGCGAACATGAAGTACAAGTTCGGCAACAGGAAGTTCTGGGCCGAGGGCTACTACGTGTCCACCGTCGGCCCGGACGAGGCCACGATCGCGAAGTACATCCGGGAGCAGGAGAAGGCCGACATCGCGCTCGACCGGCTGAGCGTGAAGGAGTACGAGGACCCCTTCAAGAGGGGGTGATGCCGCCGGTTCGACCGGCGCGCCACGGGTCAAGATGCACTAGGCCTGGACGAAGTCCGGGCCCGCGCCTTTAGACGCGAGCCCGGGGCCCGTGGGTTATACCCTAAGAGCAAACCACCCTTTTTAAGGGTGGTTCTGATTGTGAGAACAGGTGATGCAAGGGCGTTCTCGCAGACGTTTTGCGTGGATAGGCTCGTGCGTTGTACCATATAGACGTATATGTGTGCATATGAAA
This sequence comes from uncultured Collinsella sp., assembly GCA_902469555.1. Lineage (GTDB taxonomy): Bacteria > Actinomycetota > Coriobacteriia > Coriobacteriales > Coriobacteriaceae > Collinsella. The sequence goes on from CABRDB010000070.1 coordinate 442, forward strand.
GGGGCCCCGTGGCCAAGACGGTATATTCCGATAATCAAAACAATGTCGATGCTTTGGCTGAGCGTCTGAGCAGCCAGACGTCGCTTTCTGCTGAGCGTGCCAAGCTGGTTGCCTACGACCTGCTTTGCCGCAAGGCGCTCAAGATTAAGTCGAGTGCGCTAGCGCAGATTTTCCGCTCCGTCGATAAGGAATGTGACACCAAGGCGATGCGCGATGAGCTTATCGCGGCAAATATTGTGACCAAGATCGAGGGTAGCGGCATTAACGGGCGCCCGGCGTTCTATACCATCAATGCCGAGATCCGCGATGCCCAGGAGCAGCCTGCCGAGTCCGTCGAGGATTTTGTCGTCGAGGATTCCGCTGACGTGCCTGCTGTGGAAGAAGCTGCTCCGCGTGAGCATGTCGATACCGATGAGTTGCTCGATGAGAACGTCGTGCGTGCCTTTACGGCCAAGGCAGGACGCGGCGGTTTTGGCGGGGGCGGCAAGCGCGATGCACAGCGCCGCGCCCAGCAGGAGCGCTTCCGTCGCGCCGTTGCTCAAAAGGGTGAGACGGATGCTGAGGCCGTCGAGGAAAAGCCCGTTGGGATGCAGGAGCCGACTCGCACTCAAGAGCATGCTGAGATCCAGGAGCCCAAGCGTCGCCGCGGTGCCCATTTTAAGGCCGAGCAGCGAGGTATTGTATGCGAGGTCCAGGATTCCGTCGAGGCTGCTGACGCGTCCGATGAACCGGCCAAGAAGGCTCCGGGTTCATGCCGTCCCGGACGTGGTTTTGCGGGGCGCGCGTATCCCGCAAAGCGTCAGGAGAAGAGCGAGCCGGCTTCGACCACTAAGGACGAGAAGGCCGTTGAGCCGGTGGCTCGCGAGCAGAAGCCTGTTGAGCCGCAGCTTGAGGTTGATGCCGAGGCCAAGGGCCAGCAGTCTGCTGATGAGCAGACGGAGCAGGGCGCGTCGAGCAAGCCTCGCCGCCGTCGCCATCGCGGGGGCCGCAGTTCCCATGCCGAGACTGCAGCCGAGAGGACCACGCCGCAGGACGAGGATGCGAAGGCCGAGGTTTCTTCGGGACAGCCTAAGCGCCAGCCGGCGAAGGAGAGTAAGTCCGATCGTCCGCAGAAGCAGGCGTCTATGCCGAAGCGCGAGCGCAATTCCCAAGGTGATTCTAAGCGCAAGTCTCAGAAGAAGCCGGAGTCTGTCGCAGCAGATACTGCTGCCCAGCAGCCCAAGTCGGCCGTTCACGGCGAGGTTTCGGCGTTTGCTCTGGCACGTGTCCTGGGAAGGCAGCTGCTCAAGGTCGTTCCTACGCCACTGGCGCTCTCCAAGATTAAGGAGCAACAGACTCAAATTGTTAAGGTCGAGGGCAAGGACGGCAAAAAGGCTTCGCAGCGCACTCAGCACAACGAGATGTCCAACCGCAAGATTGCCGAGGAGATTGCGATCATCCAGGCTTGGATTGAGCAGAATCGCGGTGCCGACACGCCGGTCGCTTCGCGTCGCCAGCGCGCCTACCAGATTTTTAACGATGAGAAGGCCTTTGACGGCAAACACGGCGAGCGCCTGATTCGGCGTATGACCGAAAAGGGCATCAGCATGCAGGCGATTAAGGTCGCCCCCAACCGCCCCGTGCACTTTACTGGTTTCTTTACGCTGGGCGCCGACAAGCCGTTCATTATGGTCGAGAACCTGGACACCTATGACGAGATCGTCAAGCTCCTGCGCGGCCGCAAGCACGCTAAGCTTTTTGGCACCAAGGTGGGTGGCGTGATCTTTGGCGGTGGCTGCAAGGCGAGCGTTTCGCACGCACTGGATGATTATCTGGCCGAGATCGGCTATCGCTTTAACTATGTCTACTACGTGGGCGACATCGATCGAGAGGGCGCACGCATTGTCGAGCAGACCCGTAATGCCAATGTGGTTGAGATTCGCCTGCATGCCGGTATGTATCGTGCCATGCTCGCCGAGCACAAACGTCGTGTGAAGGCCGGCGGCGAGTGCGAGCCCGCGGCTGCCAACCAGGGCGTGCCGCAGAACCTGGCGGCGACGATCAAAGATCTGCCCATGGTCACGCGCGTGCAGTTCCGCAATGTGCTGCGTGAGGGCGGACGCATTCCGCAGGAGATTCTGATGACCGCCGACTATCGGGATGGCGACTCGGGAAGCTTCGACCGCATGCTTAATAATTAGTTCCGCCGTTCTACCGAACGGCGGTCCTCTCGACGCTGCGAGGGTCCCTGGCACGGCAATCTGACGTTCAACTTCGGCGGCGCGACCAGAAGGTCAGCGCCGCCTTGTTTCACGTCACCTTGCCATACCAGGGCCCCTCTCGCTCATATGACCCAATCCGCTGTCAAGAGCCACAATGGCCCCGCCGACCGCTTGCA